>DASWOJ010000407.1:0-38258 GCA_036398775.1 Acetobacteraceae bacterium | reverse complement strand
CACCGCCGACGCCGGCGCCAGGCGCAACGAGCGGTTGACGCACAGATTGCCCGCCAGCGACCCGGCGCCCAGGACAAGCATCAGCGCCCCGTCCCGCCACCCTGGCGGGGTCCACCCCTGCCACAGTACCAGCGCCCCGCCGAACAGCCCAGCCCCCGCAAGCTGCGCCGTCATCAGCACCGTGCCCGGCGTCCCCGCCAGCTTGCGCGTCGCCACCAGGAACAGGGCATAGGTCAGGCTGCCGCCCACCGCGCACAGCGCCGGCAGGGTCAGCCGCTCCGGCGACGGCCGCAGCGCCAGCAGCACCCCAGCGAACCCGGCTGCCACCGCCACCCAACGCCGCGCGCCCACCCGCTCTCCCAGCAGCAGCGGCGACAGCACTGCGACATAGACCGGGCCGGCCATGTAGTAGGTCATGCCCTCCGCCAGCGGCAGCCCGGCCAGCGCCCAGTAGAACAGCCCGGACTCCGCCGTGCTCAGCCCGACGCGCAGCAGTTGCAGCCGCGGCCTCGGCGGGTGGCGGAACCGCCCACGCCCGGTGCGTCGCATGAGCGCGCGCAGGATCAGTGGCGCCATGACCAGCAGTCCGGCGGCGGTGCGGACCAGCAGGAGCTGGCCTACGGAATAGCCGCCAACCAGCCACTTGCCCAAGGTGTCGTTGACCGCGAACATCAGGATGCCGAGCAGCATCATCCCGATCCCGGCGGCGGCCCCGCCGTGCGTCGGCTCAGCGGCGGCGCTCAAGCGCCGGGCTGCGCCAGCACGGCCCGCAGGGTGCGCGCGGAAATTTCCAGCACTGCAGGGTCGCCGCCGACCATCATGGCGGCGATGGCGCCGTCCATCACCAGCAGGACCTGCCGGGCGAGGATGCCAGGCTCCGGATAACCCGCGGCCTCGGCCAGCCCAGCCAGGAAGGCGAGGATCGCGCCGTGGTGCGCCTGCGTCATCTCCCGCAGCCAGGGCGTTCCGGCGTCTCTCCCCTTCGCGTGCTCGGCGGCGGCGTTCATGAAGGCGCAGCCATAGAACCGCTCCCCGGTGAACCAGGTCCGCAGCGCAGGGATGACGGCGTGCAGCTGCCCGGCCGGGTCGGGGCTTGCCGCCTCGACCGCGCCGAAGAAGGCGGCCCGCCACTCCGCCCCTTCCAGCACCAACACCTCCCGCAGCAGCGCCTCTTTGGAGCCGAAGCGGCTGTAGAGCGTCATCTTGGACGCGCTGGCTTCCTGCAGGATGCGGTCTATCCCGGTGGCATGGATGCCGTTGCGGCAGAACAGGTCCCGGGCAGCGAGTAGGATGCGCTCGTGCGGCGGCAACTCGCCGCTGTCTTGCGCATCTGCCGGGGCCGGGCTGTTGGCGTCGGCCCGCGTCAGGGGCGGGGAGGTTGGTGGCATCCCTGTAAATCCTCACTTGCCTGTTTTGCAGCCGTTCCGTGCCGGATTCGTACGCAGCCAGCCTATTCAACCATGCCGTCACCAGACGATCCACAGCATGGAAAGGCAACCCTGGCCTTCTCCGCAGTGGCACGGCCATTGCAAGCCCTGTTCCGCAAGACTGACCGTTCTGTTTAGATCAGTCGCAAGGAGACGACAGCATGAGCGCCACCCTGAAGCAGCCCCCGACCGCCATGACCGGCTGCCTGGCCCCCATAGACAAGGGCGGCCTGGACGAGCTGATCGCCAAGGGCAAGGCCAACCCCCAGGCCATCAAGACCCTGAAGTGCCGCACCATCGCCGAGGGCCGGTTCCGCCACCTCAACATGATCCGCGACCTGCCGCCCTACATTGTGGACGAGCCGCCGGGCCTGCTCGGCGACGACACCGCGCCGAACCCGTCCGAGGCGTCCCTGGCTGCGCTCGGCTCCTGCCTGGCCGTCGGCATCCACGCCAACGCCGTGGCGCGCAACATCACCGTCCGCAAGCTGGAGATCGAGCTTGAGGCCGACATCAACATCACCGCGGTCTGGGGCACCGGCGACACCTCGCCCAAGCCGGTCGGCTTCGACGCCGTGCGCGCCAAAGTCCACCTGGAGGCCGACGCCCCCAAGGAGGAGCTGGACGCCCTGATTGCCCACGCCAAGACGTGGTCCCCGGTCGCCAACACCTTCACCAAGCCGGTGCCGGTGGACGTGACGCCGGTCTGATTGGGCAGCAGGGGGAACGCCAGCATGAGCGAAGCCGCATTCCGGGACGCCCCGGCGTCCACCGACCTGACCCGGCTGCGCGAAGTGGTCGCTGCCGAATTGGCGCCGATCACCCGTGAGATTGACCACGGCGGAGTCTATCCCGCCCAGGCGATGCGTGTGCTGGGCGCCGCCGGGCTGTATGGCCACCACCTCCGCGCGACGTCCGCGCAGCCCAGCATCGGCGCAGCCGTCGAGGCCATGTCCGCCGTCAGCGAGACCTGCATGAGCGCCGGGTTCTGCACCTGGTGCCAGGACGCCAGCGGCTGGTATCTGGAACAGTCCGACAACGCCCCACTGCGCGACAGCCTGCAGCCTGGCCTCGCCAGCGGCCTGCAGATGGGCGGCACCGGCCTGTCCAACCCGATGAAGGCGCTGTCCGGGATCGAGACCTTCAAGCTACGCGGCCATCGCGTCCCCGGCGGCTACGAGGTATCCGGCGTGCTCCCCTGGGTCAGCAACCTCGGCGAAGGCCACCTGTTCGGCACGGTGTTCGAGGTCGAGGGCAGCCACCGCGTGATGGCCATGATCCGCTGCGGCCAGCCCGGCGTGTCGCTGAAGCAGAACGCGCATTTCGTGGCGCTGGAGGGCACCGGCACATACAGCGTGCTGTTCCGCCGCGCCTTCATCGCCGACGCGATGCTGCTGGCGGACCCGCTGGGCGACATGGTGAAGCGCATCAAGGCCGGGTTCATCCTGCTGCAGACCGGCATGGGCCTGGGCGTCATCCAGGCTTGCGTGGACCTGATGCGCGAGGCCAACGTCACCCACGGCCACAGCAACAAGTACCTGCCCCGCCAGGCCGACACCTTGGCGGACGATCTGGCCGTGCTGCGCCGGGAGATCGCCCGCCTGGCGGAAACGCCGCTGGAGCAGGCGCCGGAGTATCTCCGGGCCGTCCTGCAGGTGCGGCTGCTCGTCAGCGAGCTGACGCTGGAGGCCGGGCAGTCCGCCCTGATGCACTTCGGCGCCCGCGGCTACATCGAGGGGTCGCCGGTGAACCGCCGCATCCGGGAAGGGCATTTCGTGGCGATCATCACTCCCTCCATCCGCCACCTGCGCCAGGAGTTGAGCAAGCCGGAGCTGCGGCCCGTCGCCATGCCCATTCCCGGAACCATCCACTGATGCCCCAAGCCATCGTGCACGGCCCGGCCGGCGACACCGTCCTAAACGGCAGGGCCGGCGACACCCTGATGCAATTGGCCCGCGCCGCCGGCCTGCCGGTGCTGGGCGAGTGCAACGGGTCGCTCGCCTGCGCGACCTGCCACGTCGTGGTGGATCCGGTCTGGGCGGACCGCCTGCCGCCCGTTTCTGACGACGAGGAGGCGATGCTCGACACCGTATTCGACCTGCGGCCGACCAGCCGCCTGAGCTGCCAGATACCGCTTTCCGACGCGCTGGACGGGCTGCGCGTCAGCCTTCCCGCCTAACCAGGCCCATCCAACCAGGAGCAAGAGCATGACCGACAAGGTATTGGTGACGCCGGCCGAGCTGCAGGCGATGATGGGACCGGATGTGGTCGTCATAGACACCCGCTCGCCGGACGCCTACGCGGCCGGGCACATCCCCGGTGCGGTGAACGTGCACGAAATCTTCACCTACCTCGCCATGAGCACACCGGAGGGCATGGCGGATCTGCGGGGCAAGTTCGCCGCGGCCTTCGGCGCCGCCGGGCTGTCGGGGGCGGAAACCGCGGTCTGCTACGAGGAGAGCATGAACAGCGGCTTCGGCCAGTCCTGCCGCGGCTATTTCCTGCTGACCTGGCTTGGCTACGCCAAGGCAAAGGTGCTGCACGGGGGCTTCGCGGCTTGGAAGGCGGCGGGCCTGCCGGCCACGACGGAGCCGACCGTCGCGGCGGCCAAGGACTTCCCGCTGTCCAACACCGGCGCCGAGATGATGATAGACCGCGACGCCATGCTGGCCGCGGTGGGCGACGACAGCATCGTCAAGCTGGACGTGCGCGACGTGGACGAGTGGGTCGGCACCAGCAGCAGCCCGTACGGCCCCGACTTCTGCCCCCGCAAGGGCCGCATCCCCGGCGCGAAGTGGCTGGAATGGTACCGGATGATGAAGCCGACCGCCGCCGGACCGGTGTTCAAGGCCCCGGACGAGATCATGGCGGAGGCGCATACAGCCGGCATCGGCCGCGACACCCCGGTGTATCTTTACTGCTTCAAGGGTGCGCGGGCGTCCAACACCCTAGTCGCCTTGAAGGAGGCCGGCGTGAAGGACGTACGGATGTATTTCGGCTCCTGGAACGAGTGGAGCCGGGATGAATCGCTGCCGATCGAGAGCGGCCTGCCCTTCGCGCAAGCCGCCGAATAAGCACCGGCCCTGCTTCCCTGGCGTTGGAAGCAGGGCGTGTCTTGGACCGGGATGCCTGCTGCCGCCTTACGGAGGCTGCCGCAGGCATCCAGGCCAGGCTGTGCACCTTGGACCAATTGATGGGCTTGCAGGGCAGGGCGGACCACTTTGCCCATGCGGGCCTTATTGCAAGGCGGGCATACAGGCTGGTCAAAGATGCTTGCCGCGCTCCATGATCTCCATGCTGTATTCGCGGTAGGTCATGCCGAGTTCCTCCGCCCGCGCCAGGCGGCGCAACGCGACCTCTCTTGGAACCGACCATGCCCGCCGGCGTGCCCGGCGCCAGCACCACAGCCGCCACGATGCGTCGGGGTCGGGTTCGTCCAGGGCAGGGCCGCCGTTGTGCCCGGCCTGCGGCGGGCCAGGTGCCGCGTCCACCATCACCCTGCCGCGCCGCCAGCGCGCCGGTGCGGGCCAAGCGTCTTGTAGAACAGCGTCGTCTCCGCCAGCCGCCCATCCGGCCGGAACGCATGCTCCGGCACCCGGCCGCACTCGGTCCAGCCGCAGCTCCGATACAGCAGGTCCCCGGCGCTCCCGGTCTCGGTATCCAGCACGAGCAACGTGCGCCCGGCCTCCCGCGCCATGTTCTCCGCCGCCGCCAGCAGCCCCCGGCCCAGGCCGCGCCGCCGGGCCGAGGACAGCACCAGCATCTTGCCGACCTCCGCCCGGTGCGGCGCATTGGGCTGCTGCGCGAGGGTCAGCAGCAGCGTCCCCACCAGCCGCCCGCCGTCCCCGGCGACGAGGAGCCGCTTGCCGCCGTCCGCGACGCCGGGCATCTGGCCGCGCCAGAACGCCGCCGCCTGCTCCTGCGTGATCCCCGCCAAGAAGTTCACCGACGCGCCATGCGCCACGGCATCCACCAAGACGGCAGCCAAGTCATCGAGGCGGCCGGCCATCCCGGCGGCGTCGAGCCGGTGGATCGAAGGCTGCCCGGTCATGTCCTCGCGGCTCCCGTGCTGATGATCACGGCATAGCGGGCGGGCCGCGCCGTCGGGTTGCGGAAGGCGACGGGCTGGCCGAAGCGCATCATCAGGCAGTCGCCCGTTTCCAGGCGGGACGCTTCCCCGGCGACATCAAGCTCCAGCGTCCCATCCAGCACCCAGACATGCTGGTCCGTGCCGGCGGCGCGCCGGTTGTCGAAGGCGACGCTGGCGCCGGGCGGGAACTCGACCTCGGCGATGTCCACGGACGAGCCTGTGCCGGCTGGGGACACGTTGCGGCGGACATAGCCGGTCGCCGGGTCGCGCCAGGTGGGCTGGCCCGCGCGGCGCGACAGCGGGCTGGGCGGCGTCTCCGCCGCGAACAGGGCGGACAACGTGATGCCAAGGCCGCCGCAAATCTTCACCAGAAGCTGCGCCGTGGGGCTGGAGTCGCCGCGCTCGATCCGGGACAGCATGGCGCGGCTGACCCCGGCCAGGGCGGCCAAGGCGTCGAGCGTAAGGCTCCGGTCCGCGCGGAGCGCGCGGATGCGGCCGCCCAGCCGGTGGTCAATGCTGGCAGCGTTACTCATATATGCACTATATCCTCCATTATATTGGAATCAAGGGTGCAGATACGGATGGCCCGCTGGTCCGTTCCATGCGGCTGGACCTTGGAAGGACGCGAAGGACCAGACCCCTGCTTTGACAATCCCAACCGCCTGGCGCTAGGCCACTTGCATGACCGCAGCCCCCGCGCCCCGCCCCATCACCGCCGTCCTGCTGGCCGCCGGCTTGGGCACGCGCATGAGGTCCGCCCTGCCTAAGGCGCTGCACCCCATCGCCGGAAAGCCCATGCTGCGCCACCTTGCGGACAGCTGCATGGAGGCGTTCGGCCGCGTCGTGGTCGTGATCGGCCCCGACATGGAGGCCCTGGCCGCCGCCGCCGCGCCGCACCCCGTGGTTGTGCAGCGCGAACGTCTGGGCACCGCCCATGCCGCGCTGCAGGCTGCCGCCCATTTCGGCGAGGGCGACGTGGCCGTGCTGTATGCCGACAATCCGCTGATCCGCCCGGACACCCTGCGCCGCCTGGCCGCAGCCCGACGGGACGCCGGCCTGGCGCTGCTGGCCATGCGGCCCGCCGACCCCGGGCACTATGGCCGCGTCATCGCCACCGGCGCCGACGTGGACCGTATCGTCGAGTGGGCCGATGCGACCGAGGCCGAGCGCGCCGTGGGCCTGTGCAATGCCGGAGTGCTATGCGCCGACGCCGGCGACTTCACCCGCTGGCTGCGCGCCGTGCAGCCCAGCGCGGCCAAGGGGGAGTACTACCTGACGGACTGCGTCGCCCTGGCCCGTGCCGAAGGCGCCCGCGTGGTGGCCGTCGAGGCACCGGAGGCCGAACTCCGCGGCGTCAACTCCCGCGCCGAGCTGGCGGAGGCCGAGGCCACGGTTCAGGGCTGGCTGCGCCGGGCCGCGATGGACGGCGGCGCCACGCTGCAGGCGCCGCACACCGTGTTCCTGCAGGCCGACACGCGCCTGGCGCCCGACGTGGTGGTAGGCCCGCACGTGGTGTTCGGCCCCGGCGTCAGCGTCGGCACCGGCGCCGAGATCCTGCCGTTCTGCCACCTGGAAGGCTGCGAGGTCGCGCCTGGCGCCCGGGTCGGCCCGCATGCCCGCTTGCGGCCCGGCACCCTGGTCGGTCCCGGCGCCCACGTCGGCAACTTCGTCGAGCTGAAGGCGGCACGGCTGGAGGCCGGGGTGAAGGTCGGGCACCTGACCTACCTCGGCGACTGTTCCGTGGGGGAGCGGACCAACATCGGCGCGGGGACCATCACCTGCAACTACGACGGCCTGAACAAGCACCGAACGACCATCGGGGCCGATGTGTTCGTGGGGTCGGACGCCACGCTGGTCGCGCCGGTGTTGCTGGGCGACGGCGCCTTCGTCGCCGCTGGCAGCACCATCACGCGGGACGTGGCCGCCGGGGACCTGGCGTTCGGCCGGGCGCCGCAGGTGGACAAGCCCGGACGTGCGCCGCGGCGGACCCGACGGGCCTGATCCGGTGACGGCCTGGGTCTTCGGGCTGCTGCTGGTTGGGACGATGCTGATGCTGGGCGGCGGCTACGCCTACGGCAATGCGACGATGGTCGTGATGGAACAGCTGAACCCGGCGGTTGCCGCCGCGGTCCGGCGGCAGCGGCGGTTCTATGCCGGGTGCATGGGGCTGGCCGGGCTGGGCGTGCTTCTGCTGTGCACGGCGATCTGGATGCTCGCGGTCGAGGGCGCCGAGCCGGGATGGCCGTTGCTGGCGGGGGCAGGGGCATTCGCCGCCGCCGGAGCCGCGGCAGCGGTGTGCGGCGCGCTGCGGTTGCTGGGCTGATTGGGACCGTCGTATGCGGCGGCGGGTCCTCCGCGCGCCGGACCAGGGCAGGTTATGGCGCTGGCGATGCCAACCGCAGGACCTGGACGCAGCCGAACTGGTCCACCGACGACGCTTCTCCGGATTGGAGCGCCGTCATCGGACATCTCGTGGAACAGATTGCTGTCGGTTCCGGATGCGCAGCGACCGGACCCGACAGCAAGTCTCTGCTTACAAATAAGACTGGACCGGTTTGCATCCAGTCTGGACGCAAACCGGTCTAGCCTCATCCAAATCCCGGATGGCCTGCGCAGGCCGCCGGCCCCGGCCTCCTCAAACGGACGACCCCGCGAACACGTTCTTCTTGATGATGGCGTGAACGCCCCAGTTGCCGTCCACCACCTGGGTGATGCCGAAATCCACCGCCACCGAGATCAGCGAGATCGCCTCGTCCTCCGTCAGCTTCTTCGCGTTCATCAAAAACCCGCGCATCTTGTGAAAGGCGTCGCGCATCGCAAGGTCAATGGATGACTTGGTGAAGATGTCGCTCTGCGCGTTGGGACCGAGGTCGGCCAAATAGTTCGGGTAGCTGAACCCGGACATCACCCAGTCCTCCCCGGTCTCGATCATCGGGAAGTCCAGCGACTCCAGCGCCGTCCCGGCAAGGTCGGCCTTCTTGTGCAGGATCAGTTGGAACGTCCCGGTCAGCGAGCACTCGATCGCCGTGCCGCACAGCTCGGAATCGCCCTGGCTGGCATGGGGGTCGCCGACCGACAGCAGTGCGCCGTCCACCGCAACGGGATAGTACATCGTCGCACCCTTGCCGATGCGCCAGTTGTCTATGTTGCCGCCGGTATAGCTCGGAGGGATCGAGTTTACGTAGTCCGCCTCCTTCGGCGCCAGGCCCATGGTGCCGAAATGCGGGCGTATCTGCACGCGTATGTCCTTCAGCACGCCCCAGTTCCGCTGGGTCTGCGTGTGGTCCACCAGCAGCCCCGGGTAATCGATCGTCGGATGCACCTTGCCCGTGGGATCGGTGACCGGCATCCACTTGAAGTTGTAGATCGCCTTGGCCCAGTTGCGCTGCCCCGTCGCGTCCACCTCGTAGATCGTCACCACCTCACGCGGCTTGTCGCCGGTAATCAGGTCCTTGTACTGATAACCCCAGTTGGCAGCGGCGTTGCTGCCGAACGCCAGCCCCTTGAACTCCGGGTTGGCGCAGGGCCGCGGCTTCACGTCGAGGATGCGCACCTCCAGCACGTCGCCTGGCTGCGCGCCGCGCACCGCCACCGGCCCGGTGCAGATATGCACACCCAGCCCGCCACCATCCCCGGCCCCCGCGCCCCGGCGCATGACCCCCTTCTTGTCCTTGGTCCACAGATAGACGCTCTCCGCCCCAGGATCGCCCGCGATCATCCGCTCGGCGTCGTCGCTCGCCTGGTGCGTCAGCGTCTCGATGGTGACGAAGTCGCCGGACTCCACCTCGGCCTGCGGCTTGAGCAGCTTGCTGAAATATCCCCAATGCACCGTGTCGGCGTTGGCAGGCAAATGATGGTAGCTGGGCTGGCCCGGCTGGCGCGCGGCCGAGCTTTGCGCGAGGGCAGGGGACACCAGCGAAATCCCCGCCGTGGCCAGCGCCGCCGCGCCGCCGGTCGCGGCGAAGCTGGACTTGAGGAACGCCCGGCGTTCCTTCGCCAGCCCCGCCTGGAGTTCCAACCGATGCTTCTCGAACTCCGCGCAGGCCGGGTCGTCACCAATGCACATCGCGGTCTCCCAGTGATTTTCCAGGGGCACGGATGCAAGGACAGGGCCAGCATGGACCGGAGCGCAGGAGCGGCAGCTACCGCTCCGCCGGACCGCACAGCCCGTCCACGAACACGTCGAGCAGCCGCAGCACGTTCTCCTGCCAGCCCTCGGCATCCGACCCGTAGCAGAGCGCGACCAGCATGCGCAGCAGGTCCTGCGGCCCTATATCCCGGCGCAGCCCGCGCACCGCGGCAATCCGGTCCATCAAGCGGCTGACCGCGCCGGTCAACTGCTCGGCCGTATAGGCCGACAACTCCGACGAGCCGGTGGTGGCAAGCGCCAGCGCCGCAGCCATGCCCTTCTTGGTGGCCACGAACTCGACATTGGCGCGCAGCCAGCGCCGCAGGGCCGCAACCGGGTCAGGGCAGCCGGCCAACTGCCCCGCCAGATCCACCAGTTGTCCGACCTCGCGGCGATACACCGCCTCGAACAGGGCCTCGCGGGTGGGGAAGTGGCGATACAGGGTGCCAATGCCGACGCCGGCCTGGCGCGCCACCGCCTCCAGGCTGGCCTGCGGACCGCCGCTGCCGAGCACCAGCTTGGCAGACTCCAGCACGCGGGCGCGGTTGCGGGCCGCATCCGCGCGTGGCCGCCGTCCCGTCCTGCCCGGCGCATGGTCCACGCGGTTCCGTCCTTGAAAACGGAGCCACCCTCCGTATAGTGTTGCCAGCATAATGCAGCCTGGCGTACCAAACCTACTCGGCACGCCGTCACTGGAGTGTAGCATGGGCCTGTCAATTGCACTCACCGTCAACGGCGCCCCGCACCGGGTCGAGCTGGAAGACCCGCGGGTCACGCTGCTCGACCTCCTGCGCGAGCGCCTGCACCTGACCGGCACCAAGAAGGGCTGCGACCGCGGCCAGTGCGGCACCTGCACCGTGCTGCTGGACGGGCGCCGGATCAACGCCTGCCTGGTGCTTGCCGCCGGCCAGGACGGCGCCGATGTGCTGACCATCGAGGGCCTGGCGGGCGCCGGCGGCGACCTGCACCCGGTCCAGGCGGCGTTCATCGCCCACGATGCGCTGCAATGCGGCTTCTGCACGCCGGGCCAGGTCATGAGCGCCGTCGGCCTGATCCAGGAAGGCCAAGCCGGCGCCGATCCCGAACGCGTGCGTGAGGGCATGAGCGGAAACCTCTGCCGCTGCGGCGCCTACGCCGGCATCACCGAGGCCGTATTGGACGCCCAGGCCAGCATGACCGGACAGAGGGCGGCGGCATGAACACCTTCGAATTCGTCCGTCCCGCGACCGCCGCCGACGCGGTGGCCGCCGCAGCAGCGCCCGGCGCCGCCTACCACGCCGGCGGCACCAACCTGCTGGACTTGATGAAGGGCGGCATCGCCCGCCCGACCCGCCTGGTGGACGTGAACCGCCTGCCGGGCCTGGACGCGATCGAGCACCTGCCCGATGGCGGCGTGCGGATCGGCGCCCTGGTGCGCAACGCCGACCTGGCGCACGACCCGGCCTTCACCCTGCGCTTTCCATCGGTGGCCGAGGCCCTGCTGTCCGGCGCATCGGCCCAGCTCCGCAACGCGGCGACGGCCGGCGGCAACCTGCTGCAAAGGACCCGCTGCGCCTACTTCTATGACACCGCCAGCGCCTGCAACAAGCGCGACCCCGGCGCAGGCTGCGACGCCCTGGGCGGCGAAAACCGCCTGCACGCGGTCCTAGGCTGGAGCGAATCCTGCATCGCCACCCACCCCTCCGACTTCTGCGTCCCCCTCGCCGCCCTGGATGCCATCGTCGAGATCGAGGGCCACACTGGCCGCCGCGAGACCCCGCTGGTGGATTTCCACCGCCTTCCCGGCGACACCCCGGAGCGGGAAACCGTCCTGGACCCCGGCGACCTCGTGCTGGCGATCCGCCTGCCAGCCGCCGCCGCAGGGTTCGCTGGCCATGCCCGCTACCTGAAGGTCCGGGAGCGCACCTCCTACGCCTTCGCCGTGGTATCTGCCGCCGCCGCGTTGCGCATGGATGGCGCCCGCATCGCCGAGGCCCGCATCGCCCTCGGCGGCGTCGCCCTGAAACCCTGGCGCGCCCACGCCGCGGAAACCGCCCTGGCCGGGGCGCAGCCAGACACGGCCTCGTTCCGCCGCGCAGCCGAAGCGGCGCTCGCCGACGCCAAGCCCTCCGGCGACAACGCCTTCAAAATCGAGCTGGCCCGGCGCATCGTCACCCGCGCCCTCAGCCTGGCCGCCGCCGGCACCCCCGCGCGAGTGCCCGCCCTGCCGGCATCCCCATTCGCCCCCGCCCCGGGAGTCCCCGTCCATGTCTGACATCGCCCTCACCTCCGCCCCCGCCCATCTCCGCCATGGCTCCAGCATCGGCCAGCCGCTCACCCGCCAGGACGGCCCGCTCAAGGTAACGGGCCAGGCCCGCTACGCCGCCGACAACCACCCCGACGGCATGCTGTTCGCTGTGCTGGCCATGAGCACCGTCGCCCGCGGCCGCGTCGTCGGCATGGATGTCGCAGCCGCCAAGGCCCACCCGGGCGTTGTCGAGGTGATGACCCCGGCCAACCGCCCCGCCCTCGCCGGGGATCCCGACCTGCGCGACACCCCGTTCTCCTTCAAGATAGACGCGCTGCAGAACGACCTGGTGCGCTACCCGCAGCAGCCGGTCGCCGTCGTCATCGCCGAAACCCTCGAAGCCGCCACCGAGGGCGCCGCCCTGCTGGCCCCGCGCTACGAGACGGAGCCGGCCCGCGTCGGCCTCGACGCCGCCGAACCCTTCCAGCCCCAGGTCGTGGGCGCCGGCAACCCAGCCTCCACCGGGCACGGCGACGTGGAGGGCGGCCTGCACGCCGCCGCGCATCGCCTGGAAGCCACCTACGACACCCCCGCCCAGTATCACAACGCCATGGAGCCGCACGCCATCGTCGCCGCCTGGGACGGCAACAAGCTGTCCCTCGACACCCCCAGCCAGGGCATGGCGATGGCCCAGGCGCGGATCGCCGGCCTGTTCGGCATCTCCCCCGACGACATCACCATCCGCAGCCCGTTTCTCGGCGGCGGCTTCGGCTCCAAGGGCCTGCTGAACGGCCCGCAGGCCCTGGGCATCCTCGCCGCCCGCCTGGTCGGCCGCCCGGTGAAGCTGGTGCTGCGCCGCGAGCAGATGTACGGCCCCGTCGGCCACCGCGCCCCGACGCGCCAGCACATACGCATGGGCACCGACGAGGCCGGCGCCTTCACCGCCATCTCCAACCAGACCCGCACCGCCACCAGCACCTACGACGACTTCATCGAGCCTGCCGCCGACGTCGCCCACACCCTGTATGCCACCCCGGCGCTCAGCACGAGCCACGACGCCGTCCGCCTCGACACCGGCACGCCGATGTTCATGCGCGCCCCCGGCGAGGCGCCCGGCAGCATCGCCCTGGAAAGCGCCGTGGACGAGATGGCGTGGGCCTGCGGCATGGACCCGCTCGCCTTCCGCCTGAAGAACTACGCCGAGGTGGAACCCTCCTCCGGCAAGCCGTTCTCCTCCAAGGCTCTGCGCGAATGCTACGCCCAAGGCGCCGGGCGCTTCGGCTGGTCCCGCCGTCCGCTGGCCCCGAGGACTATGCGCGACGAAGCCGGCATGCTGGTCGGCTGGGGCATGGGCACGGCGACCTTCCCCGCGCTGATGTTCGCCGGCAACGCCCGCGCCGTGTTGAAATCCGACGGCACCGGCCTGGTGGAAACCGGCGCGCACGACATGGGCCAGGGCGCCTGGACCGCGCTGGCCCAGGTCGCAGCCGACGGCCTGGGCCTGCCGCTGGACCGGGTGGAGTTCCGCTCCGGCCACTCCGACCTGCCGGACGCAGGCATCGCCGGCGGCTCCGCCCACATGGCGACGGTAAGTGTCGCCATTGACGGCGCAGGTGCCGACGTGATCGCCCATCTCGCGGACCTCGCAACAGGCGACCAACGCTCCCCCTTGTTCGGTGCCGGCAACGCCGGGGTGATCGCCCGCGACGGCCGCCTGCACCGCCGCGACGACGAGGCGCGCAGCGAGAGCTATGCCGACATCCTGGCCCGCGCCGGCCTGGCCGAGATCGAGGGCCGCGGCACCGGCACCGCCGACCCGGCCGCCCAAGCCGCCTTCGCTATGCACGCCCACGGCGCCGTGTTCGCCGAGGTGAAGGTGGACCCCGAGTTCGGCCAGGTCCGCTGCACCCGCCTGGTCGGCGCGTTCGCCGCCGGCCGGGTCATCAACCCGCGCATGGTCCAAAGCCAGTACTACGGCGGCATGATCTGGGGCGTCTCGTTCGCCCTGCACGAGCAGGCGCTGACGGATGCCCGGACCGGCCGGGTGATGAACGCCAACCTGGCGGAATACCACGTACCGGTGAACGCCGACGTGCCGTCGCTGGAGGCCATCCTCGTGCCCGAGCACGACCCGCACGTGAACCCGCTGGGGATCAAGGGGGTGGGCGAGATCGCGATCACCGGCACAGCAGGGGCGGTGGCGAACGCGGTCTGGCACGCGACCGGCGTACGCTGCCGGCGGTTCCCGATTGGATTGGAGCAGTTGATCGGGGCCTGAAGCCGTCCGCCGTCCGCCGTCCGCCTCGGCCTGTCAGTGCGGGGAGAGTAGCGGCGCAGTAGCCCAGGAAAGGCCGGCACGGTCCTTGCAGCCCTTGGATTGCCGCGCCGCAAGAGCGGCTCGCAATGACGATGCCCTTGTCAGCGGTCAGCGTTATCGGCGATTGGTATCAGGCGGGCATTCGGCATGTGCGCCACCTCGGCCTCGCTGTCCTCCGGCGGGAAATACAGGCCTGTCTGCGCCGGCATCATGAACGCCTTGGCTTTGATCGCACCAAGGGCGTTATGGAGGTCGCCTCCTTAAAGCTCGTTGGCGCTGATATCCCCGTTCTGCCAAATCCAAAGCGTAGCCGGCGGCGATGGCGCGATCCGGCTTTCCTCCAGTCCCTTCCGGCCGGTCAGCGGCTGATCATCCAGAGCCGGGCGGCCGGGAAGCTTTGTGCTGGAGCGGCACGGCGTTGGAGGACAATCCGGCGCGGCTGCCGGGGCAGCCCGTAGCCGCGCTGGTCAAACCGTTGCACCGCCGCGCCGCCGCCACGCCAGGGCGCTGAGCAGTCCGATGCCGAACAACCCGAACGAACCAGGCTCTGGCACGGCTACCCCGGAGAAAACGTAGTCGAGAACATTCGTCCCGTCGGTGACCCCCACCCCATAGGTCAAGCCGGTTCCATCGTCGCCGTCGCTCCATAGGTTCACCGCCCGGTTGCCAGCGATCGTGAACACCGCCCCGTAGATGTCGAGGAACCCGCCGTGGAACGGGTAGTCGCTGGCGGTTTGCGGGGAGCCACCGGGATAGAAGAGGTCGTCGTAGGCGAACCCCGGGGCGGATGCGCCACCCGGCGCCGGCACGCCACTCGTGATTGGATAGAAGCCGAAACTCTTGGGCGCGAGCAGGTTCGTAGGCTCCGG
Organism: Acetobacteraceae bacterium; assembly: GCA_036398775.1. Classification (GTDB taxonomy): domain Bacteria; phylum Pseudomonadota; class Alphaproteobacteria; order Acetobacterales; family Acetobacteraceae; genus DASWOJ01. The sequence continues at coordinate 23,199 of DASWOJ010000407.1, read as the reverse complement.
ACTCGCTGGCGCCGAGGGCGCCACACCGGTGATCGCGGCACCGGCGATCCCGATGTTCAAATCGGAGAAGGTCCCCGACGCATTGGTGATGACATAGGCGCCAGGCGGGTCGCCAACGACAGCGTCCGGACCATACGTCAGGACAACCGAGCCGCTGACTCCGCCGCCGCTGAAGCCAAAGGCGGCAACATCGGCACGCGCCTGAGACACCGATGAAACGGCGGCAAGAAGCGCTGCCGCGGGCAGTAGTCTGCTTCGCATGTTGATAGCCCCCTCAAAGCTGCATGGCGAGACGTCCCCGCCACTGCCTAGGTTAACCAGATTGTTACGATAGCAACAGTCCGTAAATCCGTTCGGGGCGTCCCGTGGATCACCCCGTGTTCCCTGGGTTCCGGCTCGCGTGACATGGCAGGTGGCGGCGGCCAGGGCACGGACCGGGATGGGTCCACCAGACATGTTTCATAAGCCCAGCCCATCCCGGCGCCTGGGCGCGAAAGCTTAGGGAGCGTCAAAATCGGTGATCTCGCAGCCGTGCGTGACGGCCGCTTCACCCCATGCTTTCCTTGGCCGCGCGCTGTTTAGCAAGCCTCTGCCGCCCGACCGGCTCCTACCTGGATGCCATGCCGCCGGGCCGGACCGAAGCCGTCCCGACGCGGCGGCTCTCTCCAGGGAACACCACGCGCTCGGCCTGCCGACGGGGCAACGCGGGAATTTCAAACCGCTGACGACGTCGGTTCTGTGCCCCTGGCCGCCTCACACGTCACGTCACCCCGTCGGTGGGGCAGATGCATCAAGCGCCCGTGCCGCCCTGTTTTGGGCGGCGTTCCATGCCCTTGGGGACGGGATGGGCTGCGCCGACCGGTCCGGCCGCCAGCCCTGCCATCACCCCCGGCGCTTGATCGTCAGCGGCCCCGGCGCCTGGCAGGTCGGCATCATCTCGACCCGGTTGATGTTGACGTGCGCCGGCAATCCGATCACCCAGGCCACCGTTTCGGCCACGTCCTCCGGCGTCAGCGGCGTCGTGCCGGCATAAACCGCCGCAGCCTTGTCCGGGTCGCCCATGCGCACCTGGCTGAACTCGCTGCCGCCGACCAGCCCCGGCTCGACGCAGGTTACGCGCACGCCGGTACCCACCAGGTCCGCTTTCAGGTTGGCGGTGAAGTGCGCGACAAATGCCTTGCTGGAGCCATAAACGTTGCCGCCAGGGTAGGGGTAGGTGCCAGCGGTGCTGCCGAGGTTCACGACATGCCCACGATCCCGCGCCACCATCCCCGGCAGCAGCGCATGGGTCAGGCGGATCACGCCGGACACGTTGGTGGCGACCATCGTGTCCCAATCCGCCACGCTCGCCTGCTGCGCCGTGCTGATCCCCAGCGCCAGGCCGGCGTTGTTCACCAGCACGTCCACCTCGGCCCATCCTGCCGGCAGGCTGCCCGGCAGCGCGGCCACCGCCTCGGCATCGGTGACGTCCAGCGCAAGCGGCAGCACGGCATCGCCCATCTCCCGCTGCAACGCTTCCAGCCGGTCCGCCCGGCGGCCGGTGGCGATCACGCGGTGGCCGTCGCGCACGGCGCGGCGGCTGATGGCGTCGCCAAAGCCCGAGGTGGCGCCGGTGACGAGCAGGGTCAGGCTCATGGAGTATCCTTATCGGTCCCGATCAGTGTAGGCCCGCCGACAGGCAGGCGGAAGCGGACCGACACCGGACAATGATCCGACAGCCGCTCCTTCGCCGCCGCGCCGGTTTCCCGATACACCAGCACCCGCAGGCTGTCCGGCTGCATCCAGCCCCGCGCGGCCCCGCCGGCGATGATGTGGTCAATAAAGCCGCCGCCGCCCCAGCACGGGCTGCCGTGCCCCTCCGTCGCGCGCAGCAGCGGCCCGCTGCTCGACAGCGCCGCCATCAGCTCCTCGCGCCGGTCCATGCGGCGGTTCAGGTCGCCCAGCAGGACAAAGGGCACCCCCTCCTCCCGGCGCTGCGCGATCCAGCCCTGCAGCGGCGCAACCTGGCGGCGCAGGGTCTCGCAGTTGCGGCTGGGGCTATCCAGCCGGGCATCGTGGCAGCCGGTCTTGAGATGCACGGCCAGCAGCCGCAGCCGGCCGCCCGGCAGCACGAGCGTGATGTCGGCGCCGCTGCGCAGCCGGTGATTGGCGGTCGGCTGTACGTCCAGGCCAACCAGGTCCGGGTTGCGCTCCATCATCAGGCCCCGGCGCACGGCGAAGCCCACGCGCTGCGTCACCCGGTCATCGGTGATGACGATGCTGTATCGGTCCGGCACGAACACCTGCGCCGCGACCTCCGGCCCATCCACCTCCTGAAACGCCACCACGTCCGCATCCAGCGTGTCCGCATAGCCTCGCAGGGCCGCGATGTCCTCCGCCGTCTTCGGCACGACATTGTCCGGCAACTCAGGGTCGCCCTTGGGCCGGTTCGTCAGCCACTCCAGATTCCAGGTCGCAACCTTGAGCGAGGCGCCTGCAGGAACTGGCGGGTCCGCCGCCACGGCCGGGCCGAACAGGAGCATCAGGCATAGCGTCAGACGAATCATAGCAGCTCCGGTTGCAGGCAGGCTGCGATGTCATCGGCAGGCGCGGCCTCGGCCAGCGTCAGCGCGCCGCAGCTTAGCAGGTATTCCGCCACGCCGTCATACAGCGCCGGGTCGCGCGTCGGGTCCCGCGCGTCGCCGCGCGGCACCCAGATGACGGTGCCATGCCGGGCCCGGGTCAGCAGCACGCGGTAGGCGTTGATGCGGTTGCTGCGCGCCTCCGCCGTGCGCGTCGTCGTCCATGCGGATCCGCGGCATCTCCGCGCCACCCAGGCGCCGCCCATCCGCACCAGGTCGCCATCCCAGCACAGCCCGGCCCGGTCCAGCTCTAGCCCCTGCACGCAGAACTCGGTCGCCAGCACCTCCAGCGCGCCGGAGCCGCGCATATCCGGCGGGCTGTCTAGGAACCAGCGGGTGACGGCATCCTCGTCCTGGTGCGGCAGCACCGCCCCCAACCCCTCCGCCCGCAGCCGCCGCGCCCCGGAGCTGCCGACCAGCCCAACCCGTCGCGTGCCCAGCCCGGCGCCGCCCCGGCCAGCGCCGCCCCACAGCGTCCCGCGCGTCGCGTCCAGCGACCGCGTGACCTGGAACGCCGCCCCGCCGGCTGCCAAGGCCTGAGCAGCATCAGCATCCCCGGCCAGCACGGCATCCACCCAGGCTGCTGCCTGCGGCGTGCCGATGGCGCGTACGGGTGCCCCTAGGTGCAGGCGCGGGTCCCAGGCCACGCCGGGAAAGTCCAAGCGCTGCCGCGGGTCGTCCGCCATGCCCGGTGCCGCCGCCGCCCGCCAGCCCGGCCGCTGCGTCAACGCCGCACCCCAGGCCGCCAGCCCGCCCTCGCCATCGTGTATCTCCTGCCCGCCGCCCACCAGGCATACGATGACGGCCCAGCCAGCATGACGGCCCATCGCGTCCAGCAGATGCCCCGGCTCCGAATCCCGCAGGGGCGCCGGGCGGTTGCGCGTCTTGCTGACGGCGTGGGCCGCATCCCAGCAGCGCTGCGCCTCGTCTATCACCACCAGGCGCTCGGGCGGTGCGCCAGGACCCGAGGCGTGGTGGTCGCGGAACGCCGGCAGCGCCTGGATCACCGCCGACACCCGCCGCCGAGCCGCACGCCGGTCCCCGCCACGCGCCGCAGCGTCCCGCACCAGCGCTTCCCGCAGCACGTGCACCAGCGACGGATTGCCGGTCAGGAACGCCGCGCCTTCGCTACCGGCAAAGGCCAGGTTCAGCCCCAGCAACGTCTTGCCCGCCCCGGGCGCTCCCGTCACGAACACCACGGCATGCGCGCCATCCCGCCGCGCCGCCTGCACCGCCGCCGCAACCGCGTCCGCGGCAGCCGCCATCCCGCCATGCCCGGCCTGTGTCTGCAGCAGCGCCGGAACGTCATGCCGGGCATACAACGCGCACGCGGCGCCGATCAGCGACGGCACGGGACGATACGGCGCAGCGTGCCACGCCGCAGGATCGTTGCCCATTGGCGGGCATAACGCGGCAAGGTCCCGCAGCACGCCCGGTAGCAGCAGCCGCGTCGCCTCCACCACCGGCGCCGCGCCAGCGAGCGGCAGCGGCCGGGCATGGCGGACATGGCCGCTGCCCACCACCAGCACGGGGATCACCGGCAGGCCGCGGCACCCCGCATGGAATTCGGCCAGGTCAAGCGCCGCGTCCTCCGCCGCCCGGCGGTCCGCAGGCAGGGCGGCACGCGCATCCGGCCGCATGCACAGCGCCACGATGACGCCATCCCGGATCAGCACCGCATCCACGCCCCGGCCCACGCGCAGCAGCCGCATGCCGAGCACGACGTGCCACCCGCGGCACACAGCCCCCTGCATCGCGTCCTGCAGCAGGGCGATGCCCGTCAGGGTAGCCCGGGCGTCGCTAGCCGTTCGTCCGGCACCTGCCAAGGCAGCCGGCACGCCTGCAACGAATGCTTCGGCACTGCCAGACCAGCCCATCCAATTTGGCTTGGAATGTTTCAATTTTAGCTCTGCGTGACTTGCATGCCGCAATGAAACACGCAAAGGTTGAGAACAATTTACAGTATGCTAAGCCGCATGCCATGACTGTCAGCCATCACCAAACTTTCCGGAGTCCGTCGCCGCTGCCTCAACCTCAAGCTGCAACCTATCGCAATGAAGAACGGAGGGCAGAATGACGCGGGCTGCCGCCTTCCTGCAACGGGCCTACCCCAGCGCGAACTCCATCCTGCTCCGCGGCGCCCGCCCGGTTTTGGTGGATACCGGCTTCGGCGCAGACGCCCCGGCGCTGCTGGAGTGGCTCGGCCAACAGGGCCTGCATGCACAGGACCTGGCGCTCGTGGTCAACACCCACTCACACTCCGACCATGCCGGCGGCAATCACGCCATCGAGTCGGGTTACGGCACGCCCATCGCCGCCCAGGCCGACGAGGCCGCCCTGGTCAATGTCCGCGACCCCAATGCATGCCAGGCAGAGTGGCTGCAGCAGCCGGTCGAGTCCTACCAGATCACCCGGCCGTTGCGCGGCGGCGACACCGTGAGCACGGGCAGCACGGCCTGGCTCGTCGTCGGCACGCCGGGCCATACCGCCGGGCACCTGAGCCTCTATTCGGCCGAACACGGCATCCTGATCCTCGGCGATGCCCTGCACGATGCCGACCTGGGCTGGCTCAACCCTTACCGGGAAGGGCCGGACTCGCTTGACCGCGCTTCGGAAACCATCGGACGCCTGGCTGCCCTGCCAGCCCGCATCGGCCTGTCGGGCCACGGGCCGCCGATCGTGGACCTGCCCGCCGCCCTGCACCGTGCCCGTCAGCGCCTGGCAAGCTGGAGGGCCGATCCCAGGCGCATCGCCTGGCACGCATGCAAGCGCATCTTCAGCCACAACCTTATGGTGTCCGACGGACTCGACGAAGCGGCCGTGACCGCAGCCCTCATGGGCGCGCCCTGGTTCCGCGACCATGCCGTGGGCGCGTTTGGCCTGACGCCAGAGATGTTCGTGCCCATGCTGGTTCAGGAGATGCTGCGCTCTGATGCCGCAGCCTGGCGTCATGGCCGTCTGACTGCCACGGCACCGCATAACGTTCCCGCCGGCTCCTGGCCAACTGGTCCGGTGAAGCCTGCCGACTGGCCGCCAGCCGAGGTCCGCGACAGCGTGCTATCCCGGTTTGAGGGAACGCCCGGACTTGGCTCCGGCCAACCCCAACCCTATTCCTCCCCAGCCCGCCGGTAGGGCGATCCTTCGGCGAGCGCCGCCATGTCCGCCTCCACCGCCGGCCGCTCCTGCGCCAAATAGCTGCCGATGGCCCGGCGCAGTCCAGGGTTGGCGATCCAGTGCGCCGAATGCGTCGGCCGCGGCAGGTAGCCCCGCTGTATCTTGTGCTGCCCCTGCGCCCCGGCCTCCACGCGCCTCAGCCCGTGCGCGATGGCGAACTCGATGGCCCGGTAATAGCACAGCTCGAAGTGCAGGAACGGCCAGTCGCCGCGGCAGCCCCAGTTCCGCCCATACAGCGCCTCGGACCCCATCAGGTTCAGCGCCCCGGCAACGGGGACGCCGTCCTTTTCCGCCAGCATCAGCACCACCGCGTCGCCCAGCCGCTCCGACAGCATCGGGAAGAACTTGCGGGTCAGGTAGGCGCTGCCCCACTTGCGGTCCACCGTGCTGGTATAGAACCGGTAGAACGCATCCCAGTGCCGCGGCTCGATCTCCCCGCCCTGCAAGGCCACGAACTGCAATCCACAGGCATTGGCATCCCGCCGCTCCCGCTTGATCGCCTTGCGCTTGCGGCTGCTCAACGCCCCCAGGAAGTCGTCGAACGTCGAATACCCGTCGTTCTCCCAATGGAACTGGGTGCCGAGCCGGCGCAGCCACCCCGCCCGCTCAAGCGCCGCGGCGTCGGCATCGGTGCAGAACGTGGCATGGACGCCGGACAGCCCCAACTCCTCGCAGGCCTGGATCAACGCCTGGCCCAACGCCTCCGGCGCGACGCCGGGCCGGGTCAGCAGGCGGGGGCCAGGCACCGGGCTGAACGGGACGGCAGCCTGCAACTTGGGATAGTAGTTACCGCCGCTGCGCTCGAAGGCATTGGCCCAGCTATGGTCGAATACGTATTCGCCATAGCTGTGCGACTTCGCATACATCGGCACGACTGCCACCAGCCGGTCGCCGTCGCGCAGCGCCGCGTGCTGCGGCAGCCAGCCGGTCCGGGCGTTGGCCGAGCCGCTGTCCTCCATCGCGCTGAGGAAGGCATGGCTGACGAAGGGGTTGCCGCCCCCCGCGCACTCGTCCCACTCCGCCGCAGGTATCTGCGCGATGTGGGGATGCAAGGTCAGGGTCAGGCTGGGAAGGCTGTCCGGCATGGGCGTGATATGGCGGCGCATCCGGCCCAGGAAACCCTTCACCCCACCTCGAACATGCCTTCGACCTCGACCGCGGCGTCGCCGGGCAGCGAGGGCACGCCGATGGTGCTGCGGGCATGGCGCCCGGCGTCGCCGAACACTTCCACCGCCAGGTCGGAAGCGCCGTTCATCACCAGCGCATGCTGCGTGAACCCCGGCGGCGAGGCGATGAACCCGCCCAGCCGCACCACCCGCCGCACCCGGTCCAAATCCCCGCCGCACGCCGCGCGCAGGTGGGTCAGCACGTTGGTCAGGCAGATGCGCGCCGCCTGCTGCCCCTCCGCCACGTCGAGGTCCACCCCGACCTTGCCGGTCACCGCGATCTTGCCATCCACCGCCGGCACCTGGCCCGACACCACGACCAGGTTGCCCGTCTGCACCCAAGGCACGTAGTTGGCCATCGGCGGCATGGCGGTGGGCAGTGCGATGCCGAGTTCAGCTAACCGCGCTTCGATGCGTCCGCTCATGTTCTGCAGGTCCTATCCGTTGGCAACGAGGCGCAGCCCAGGCCGGCGGGTGCGGGGCTGGGCCGGCAGATCCATCGGCAGCAGCGGCGCCGGGTCGGGAGCCGCAGGCTCGGGGATGCCCTCCGGCACCGGGCAGTGGCCGAGGTAGTTGATCGCAAGGTTGCGGAACACGTAGTCCAGGATGCTGGTGGCGTGTCCCACGTCGGCGTCGCCCTCCACCCGCCCAGCCGGGCCGAAGCGGGTCAGGGTGAACGCGGACACATAATCCGCCAGCGGCACCCCGTGCTGCAGCCCAAGGCTCACGGCGGTCATCATGCTGTCCATCATGCCGCGCAGCCCCGTGCCCTCACGCGGCAGGCTGACATGAACCTCGCCCAGCGTGCCGTCGGCATACTCCCCGGTGCGGAGCCAAACGCGGTGCCCGCCCACGGCAGCCTTTTGCGTGTAGCCGCGGCGCCGGGCCGGTAGCTCCCGCCGGCGCGGCGGCGGGGCAGGGACGGCGCCGGGCAGGGGCCGGGGCGGCATGGCGTGCAGATATGGCGCGACGGCGTCGTGCATCGCCTGGTGCGCCTGCAGGCCCGGGGTGGGCAGCACCGCCTCCCCGGCCAGCACGCGGGCGAGGGCAGCGTCGGCGGACAATCCCAACTCGGCCAGCCTGGCAGCCGCAGCACGGGTCAGCGCGCCATCGGGGCCGACGGCGGAAAAGGCCGGGGCGATGCCGCCGGTTTCCGCGCCCAGCAGGGCATCGGCAGGGCCAGGCGGCAAGATGGCGGTCGTCGGCATGCCGCCGGCGCTGCGCAGTGCGGCCTGGCGCGCGTCGTCCGCCGCGGCAGCCAGGCCCGGCACCGCGGTGCAGGCCGGCGGCAACGGCCAGGACGGGTGCCGGCTGAGCAGGTCCGGCTGGTCGCCGGCGAAGCCCAGGTCCGCCGTGGCCCGCAGCAGGGCAGCAACGGCGCGGGCCACGTCGCGGCCAGCAGGACTGTCATACTCCAGCCCCAGCACAGCCAGCAGCCCGTCCAGGTCAGTGACTCCCAAGGCAAAGCGCTGGCCGCCGGGATAGCCCAGGTGCAGCGCCGTCGCCGCCGTCGCCACCGCCTCGGCGAACCCGGCGGCATCAAACCCATGCGCCCCGTCATGGAATGCCGGCAGGTTGAACACGAAGCCCGGCACGTCCGCCGCAGTGCCCATCAGGCCCCAGACCGGCTCGGTCGGTGCCCCCCGGCGGTGCAGCAGCAGCGCATGCAGCCTATCCGCCAGCTCCGCCCCGCCAGCCTGGTGCGCACGGGCGGCAAGCGGGCGTATCCAGCCCTCGGCGGCGCGGGGCAGGGTGGCACGGCCCTCGCCAGGCGCCAGCGCCGCCAGCGCCGCCGCAGCCCGGTCGTCCCATGCGGCAGGCAGGCTGAGCGGGCGCGGCGGCGCGTCCGGGTCGGCGCCAGCCGCCGTGTCGCGCATTCGGACTCCGCGCCAGATGCGTGGGGGTTTCATGCGATGGATGGTAGGGCGGCTGCGCAACGGGCGGAAGCGGCAATCTCCGGCTTGCGCGTCATCAGGAACAGGGCCGCACGCGGCGTGCAGATCACCCGCCGGTGGACCCGGCGCTTCACGTCCACAGGCGGGCCGGGGTGGGATGCGGCGGGCGGCCCGACCGTCCCGCAAGCTCCAGCCCCAGGACGGTCCCGGCATGGATGGACTGAACGACACTGATATTCTGGAATGGTCGGAACGCAAGGTCTCGTGAGGCGGCGTGCCTGCCCCTTTTCGGGACAGGCAGCATGAACCTTGCAAGGCTGTTCTTGGAACCGGTTTCCTCGAACTTCAGCAGGTGTCCCGCTGAGGCGTTGTTCGCCGTCAGGGATATGAGGTGGTTGCAGTTCCACTTGCGCGAGGTCTTCACCTGAAACGGCGACATCTCGCGCGTGCCGATGGTGTTGCCGCCCCCGGCCTGGCCTCGCATCAGAAACGCGACGTTAACCTGGTGCCCAGTGGACCTCGTACTGGCTTGCCGTAACGGTCATTGAGCATGTTCCTATACCGGCCTTGATCTATCGTTCAAGGACTGGAATTGCCGTCCCCAGTAGCCAGGCGACGTTCGAGAGGGTTGACCGACAAGTATCGCGAACGCGGGCGCACCGTCTCCAACTCACTTCGGGGTCAAGCGGCGCGGACATGGCCCGGGCATCTCAGCGTGACCATGCGGTCGGGCGCACCGACGGTGGCTGCCGCCTCGGTTGCCCAAGCGCATGCAGCCCGTCGCCGGTCACTTCTGTCCGCCGGCCCGTGGCAGCTTCGGCCCCGCAGGATCATGTCCCGCAGCACCTGTTGCACCTTGGCCGCGTCTGCCGTGTCATGCGCCCATGCTTGACGATGCTGTACAGGTGATGGCCGCGCGGCATGGCTTTTGCGCGCTGCCACCCACCGTGCAGGCACGCCGCCCAGCGCAGCGTGCGTCAGCAGGCGCTCCGCAGATGCTACTCGCCGACGGCGCGCGTCACCTGTTTCTTGGCATCCCAAAAAAGGTTGATGGCGGTATATTGGCAAAGGTCAACGTTGCCCCACTCGGCGGTGTCCTCATCGTGGTATTTCACCTTGATGTCGAACTTGCAGGCGCTGCCCCCATGCGGGAAAGCGATGTCCACCGACTCGCCGTCGGACAGGGCGTCGCTGCCCATGCGGTCGCGGCCCCAGTTCTTGCTGGCGTGCGACGACACGTAAACTTCGTCAATCTGGTAGCCGGTCTTGTTCTTCAGCTTGAAGTCTGCGTCGGACGCGTGGGCCAGGCCAGCGGTGGCGAGCAGCAGGGTGGCAGCGAGTGGCAGGAGGCAATGGCGCATGTCAGGTTTCCGGTTGTGTTGCCAGAAGACCCTGCCGATCCACGGTCGAGTATGCAACGACCGGCCTGGATCGGAATTGTCAGCGGGTGTTGGCCTGAGAAAAGGTGGCCTGAGAAGCTCTGGCTCGAGAAGCGCAGGGGTCGTTCCGTCCATGAATGCCCTTGTAAGCCCAGCCGGTCCCGCACGCCCTACCCCCGCCGGCAACGGCGCACGCGCCAGGCCGTGCCAGCCGGCTCAGGTGCGTATGGAATTCGCCGGCAGTGTGCATTCCCCTGTTTCGCATGACAGCTCGCATTCCAGCATTCCCCAAACCGCACCGGCCCGTTTCACCCCTAGGCCCGTCTCACCGCCAGGATGGACCGCCGCCGCCGCCTTCCCTATATGAGCAGCCATGTCCATCGGCACCCGGCTGTTCACCTGGCTTCACGGCCGCTCCATCGGCAGCGACGAGGCCGGCAACCTTTATTATGTGGAAAAGCGCGCCCGCACCGGGAAACGCGCCCGCCGCTGGGTGATGTACAAGGGAGAGCCGGAGGCCAGCAAGGTCCCGCCCGAGTGGCACGCCTGGCTGCACTATACGACCGACGAGCCGATCCCGCTCAGCGCCCGCAAGTTCTGGCAGAAGCCGCACCAGGAGAACCTGACCGGAACCGCTGCGAGCTACCGTCCGCCAGGCCACGACTACCGCGGCGGCCACCGTTCGCCGGCCACGGGCGACTACGAATCCTGGACGCCGGGGAGCTAGCGGGATGGCGGGCAAACGGCATGGCGTGGGCGAGCTTGCGGCCGGCGCGGCGGTGCTGCTGGCAGCAGCAGGCTTCATCGCCTACGCCGCGGGCAACACCGGCCGTACCGGCGCAGTCGGCACCCAACTCACGGCCCGGTTCGACAACGTGGGCAGCATCGGCCCCGGCGCCGACGTGAAGATCGCCGGCGTCAAGGTCGGCGCCGTTACCAGCAGCACCATAGACCCGCACACGTTCCAGGCCACCCTGACCTTCACCGTGCAAGGGGACATCAAGCTGCCCTCCGACAGCAGCGCCACCATCAGCACCGGCGGCCTGCTGGGCGGATCGTTCCTGACGCTGACCCCCGGCGGATCGGAAAAGGTGCTGACGGACGGGCAGACCGTCGGCATCACGCAGTCCGCCACCAACCTGGAAGACCTGTTGGGCAAGTTCATCTTCAACGTCGGCAGCCTGGCCGAGGCAACGCAGAAGTCGCTGGACCGCCAAGCCGCCCCGCCGGACGCCACGCCAAAGTGACCGTGCCCGCCACCTGGCCCGGCGCCGATGGCGCCCCGCTGTCCTGCCGCGAAAAGCTTCGCACGCTGGAGGAAAACCATCGTGAGGCCGCGCAGGTGCTGCAAGATGCCTTCGACGACGCCCTGCTGATGGGCGTGGACGAGGCAGCCATGCGCGGCATCCTGGCCAACGTGGTGGCCGGCCTGCGCAGCCCGAAGCTCACCCGGCGCGCATGAGGCCAACACTCGCCGCGCTGCTGCTGGCCGCAGCGCCCGCATGGGGACAAGGAGCCGACAAGGCGCCCGCCACCCCCGGCACGTGGCTGCCGCGGGGCACCGCAGAGCTGAGGGTGCTGGACAAGGTGCGAGCGCAGCCCAGCACGCTTAGCATCAAGACCGGGGCCAGCGGCACGTCGGGGTCCCTGACCATCACCGTGCGCGGCTGCTTCGTGCGGCCGCCCGACCAGCCCGCGGACTCCGCGGCATACCTCGACATCCAGGACAGCCGTCCGACCGGCACGGGCTTCCGCGGCTGGATGCTGGCGAACGCGCCGGCGGTGAACCAGATGCAGCACCCGATCTACGACGTCCGCGTGGTGGCATGCCGCTAGGGCTGCCCGCGCCGGGCAGCACGGCGCTGCTGCTGGACATGGATGGCACCCTGCTGGACATCGCGCCGACACCGGACGCCGTGCGGGTGCCGGACGGGCTGGCCGGCACCTTGCAGCGGCTGCGAAACCACCTGGGCGGTGCGCTTGCGATCATCACCGGCCGGCCTATCGAGCAGATTGACGCCCTGCTGCCCGGCGTCCCCTACGCCGTCGCCGGCGAGCATGGTGGCGCGATACGCCACGCGCCCGGCGGCCCCGTCGTCCGCGCGATGCTGCCGGACCCGCCGGTGGAGTGGGTGATCGAGGCCGCGCGCCTGGTCGAGGCGCACCCCGGCACGCTGCTGGAGCAGAAGCAGCGCGGCTTCGTGTTCCACTACCGCGCCGTGCCGGAGCTAGGTCCGTTGCTGCAGGAAGCCGCGCTGGCGCTGATAGCACCGGAGGCCGGGCGCTTCGGCCTGATGGAGGCGTCCATGGCCTGGGAGGTGCGTCCGCGCGGGGTGGACAAGGGCAGCGCGGTCGAGGCCCTGATGCAGGACGCGCCCTTTGCCGGCCGCCAGCCGGTGTTCATCGGCGACGACGTGACGGACGAGGACGGGATGCGCGCGGCGCGCGCCATCGGCGGTGCCGGCCTGCGGGTGCCGGACGTGTTCGGTGGGCCGGCTGGGGTGCGGGCCTGGCTGGCGCGGTGCGCGGACGCGCTGGACGTCGGGGCGGCGGAATGGCCAAGGCCGCACGTGGCATAAGTCCGGCGCCCTATGGTGGCTGGTGCTCTGCTTAAAAAGGCGGAACGCTGTCACAAGGCAAACAACCTTGGTCGTTAAGCTGACAAGGGTTCTGCCTAGTTGGCCCATCACGGCGCTGCGCCTGATGCATGTGCTGGTCGAGGCTGCAGACCCGGACGTGGACACCCTGCCCATGCCCGCACTTGCCCAAGCCGGAGGAGGGTTCGACCGGCTGGTGGGTGAACCCGGCCTTTATACCGACGCTGACTTGGTGCCCGAGGCGCATTGATCGTCTGCAGCCGGCAGCATTGTCCTGAGCCGATCTTCCCTCACCGATTCTCCGGCGAGAAGCGCCGCCCAGCGCATGTGGTCTCGTGGGGGCAACCAGCGTCGGACCGATTTGGTGGCGTGCTCAACCCGCCCCGCCGCGCAGCACCCGATCCATCAGCTCCGCCTTCACGTCAAACGATGACCGCACCCCCAAGTCGCCAAGATGCCGCCCCACCCAATCCTCCGCCGCCTGCTGCCCGGCGTCGAACAACGCCGACAGCAGCGCCGCCGACGTGCTGCCCTTCGACACGAAGCCCAGCAGCGCCGCAAACGCATCGTTGCGGACGGCATGGAAGCGTATGGGCTTATAACGGCCGCCATACGGCGTCCCGGTCGCCTCCAGCTCCGCCAGCAGGCGGTTGACCGCCTCGATGGCATTCACCTCCAGCACGACGGAGGCGTTGAACGTCACCTCGTTCAGCCGGTTCAGGATGGCGCGGGCGCTCCGGGGCGGAGCGTCCGTGCGCCGGACCGGGTTGACCAGCACCAGCAGCAAATCCTGCGCATGGTCTATCAGCGGCGACAGGGCCGGGTTGCCCAAATAGCCGCCATCCCAATAGGCCGTGCCGTCTATCGTCACCGCCTTGAACTCGCTCGGCAGGCAGGCCGACGCCCGCAGGGCGGCAGTGGACAGCCCAGGCTGGGTGAAGATGGCACGGGTGTTGCCGGCCACGTCTGTCGCCGTCACGAACAACCGCGGCCCGGCAGCGTCGTTCAGCGCCGCCAGATCTGCGGCGGGAAATGCCTGCTCGATCAGCGGCGCCAGGGCGTCAGTATAGAACGGGTTGGTGTAGGGCGAGATTACCAGCCCGGCAGCCTCCGCCGCGATGGCGGCCGGCGACCAGTCCAGGTTGAAGCCGCCGAACGGGCTAGGCTCGCCGAAGATCAGGGCGTTGCCGGCCAGCAGTCCTCGTCGGGCCAAGTCGGTCCAGAACGCCGCCAGCTTGCGCCGCGCCAGGTCCGGCCCGCCAAGCACCAGGCCGCTCACCGTCAGCGCCGCGTTGAACCCCCCGGCGCTGGTGCCGCTGATGGCGGAAAACCGCAGGCGCCCCGCGGCGGCCTCCTGCAGCAGCCGGTCCAGCACGCCCCAGGTGAAGGCGCCGTGCGTGCCGCCGCCTTGCAGGGCGAGGGCGACGGCGGGCGGGGCTAGTTCAGCCACTTCGCCGTAATCCGTGCCTGCTCCCCCGTCTCGGCTGAGATATGCAGCCATTGGTCCACCCAAGCCTTCAGCGCCGGGTCGCGCGGCAGCAAATAGGCCAACTCCGAGAAGTCGAACGGCTGGTCCGGATGGACCGCGCACAGCTCGGGGTGCAGACGGGCCTGCAGCCGGGTCTCGACGGCGTCGGTCATCATCACGTCGGCGCGCCCGGCCGTCAGCTCGTCGAAGATGGCGGCGTTGTTCGGGAACACCACGATCTCCGCCTGATGCACGTTGGCTCGGGCGAACCGCTCGTTGGTGCCGCCGGGGTTGGTGATGACGCGGGTGCCGGGCTTGTCTATGTCGGCCAGCGTGCCGAACCGGGCCTGGTTGGCGCAGAGCGCGATGGGCGTCTTGCCGGTCCGCATCACGGGTGTCGAGAACATCGCGCTCTTGGCCCGGTCCAGGGTAACGGTGATCCCGCCCATCCCGATGTCATACTTCCCGTCGCGCAGGTCGGCCATCAGGCTGGGCCACGCGGTCGGCACGATCTCCAGCTTCACGCCGAGGCCGCGCGCCAGGCTCTCCGCCATGTCCACGTCCAGGCCGGTGAAGGCCTCGGCGCCATCCTTGACCGAGAACGGACGGTAGTCGCCGGTCATGCCGACGCGCACGGCGCCGCGGGTGATGATGGTGTCGAGCAGGCTCTGCGGCGCCGTCTGCGCCCAGGCAGGCAGGGCAGCCAGCAGCAGCAGCGCGCCCATAAGCAGTCCGCGCCCGCCGCGCCGCCAAGAAAACGCATCCTCCTCCCTCTCCCGGAGGGGGAGGGTCGGGGTGAGGGAGGGGACAAGCCCTGACCTCGGCCGCGAATATCCGTATCCCCAAGGCTTCCGCAGCATCCAGCTCCGCAGCCAAGACCCCCTCAGCCCAACCCTCTCCCGGAGGGGGAGGGAGCTAAGGCAGTCCGTGACGCCCCGGGTTGCCGAGCCGCCTGCAACGACGGCGCAGCCAGCGTCAGCCATGCATCCCGCCATTTGCGTCACTCCTTCAGCGCCGCCTCGACCGCGGCGGCGATGCCGAACAGGCGGGCGTCGCCGCCGGTCTCGCCCATCAGCATGAACCCGACCGGCGCCTCGCCGGGCCGGTTGGCTGGCAGGCTGATGCTGCACCGGTCCAGGAAGTTGCCCAACGACGTATTGCGCAGCACCAGCGCATTGATGCGGGTGAACGCGTCGTCATCCTCCAGGTCCGCAATGAGCGGCGGCACGACCGGCGAGGTCGGCATCGCCACCGCATCGAACGGCGCCGTCGCCTCGTTCATCGCGGCGATGATCCTGATGCGGGTGGCCTGCAGGTCGAACAGCTCGGCGCCGGTCATGTTCGCCCCGCGCTCAATCCGGGTGCGGACGCGCTGGTCATACCGCGGGGCGCCGCGGGCCAGCAGGGGACGGTGCCAGGCATAGGCCTCCGTCGCCGCGAAGCCGCCCGCGGCGTTGGCGTCCATCACTTGCTTGAATACGGGCATCGGCAGGTGCGTCACCCGCACGCCCTGGCTGGACAACCGGCTCAGCGCCCGGCCGAAGGTCTCCGCCACCACCGGGTCCACCCCGTCCATCACCAGGTTGCCCGGCACCGCCAGCCGCATCGCCCGCAGGTCCATCGGCGCCACCGGGCGCGCCGTCTCGCCAGCCAGGATGGCGTCCACCGCCGCGCAGCACGCCACGCTGTTGCCGAGCGGCCCGATGCTGTCCAGCGTTGGGGATAGCGGCAGCGCCCCCTCCAGCGGCACGCGCCGGGCAGTGGGCTTGTATCCGACGATGCCGCAGAACGCCGCCGGGATGCGGCAGGATCCGCCGGTGTCGGTGCCCATCGCTACCACCGACATCCCATCCGCGACCGACACGGCGGCGCCGCTGCTGCTGCCGCCGGGCACGTGGCCTGCCGCGCGCTCCCACGGCGCCTTCGGCGTGCCGAAGTGCGGGTTGATGCCGATGCCGGAGAACGCGAACTCCGTCATGTTGGTCCGGCCCACCGGCACGAAGCCCGCGGCCAGCATCCGCTGCACCACCGGCGCATGGGCTTCGGCCGGCGCCGCATCCGACAGCACGACGCTGCCGGCTGCCGTCCCCTCGCCGCGCACGTCCAGCAGGTCCTTGAGGCTGACCGGCACCCCGGCATAGGTGCCAGGGGCGCGGCCGACCCGGCGCAGCAGGTCCATCGCATCCGCGCTGCTGCGGGCCTGGTCGCCATAAACCTTGATGAAGGTGCGCCTGCCCTCGCCGCCGGGGTCCTGGATGCGTTCGAGGCACGCCTCCACCAGCGCGCGGGCGGTGTAGCGCCCGTTGGCGAGGTCGGCGGCGGCGCGCGCCAGGGTCAGGCCGGTCGTGTTGATCTGCATGGCCCGCACCGTGCCGCCCCGTTGACCCCGCCGCAAGCCTGCGAAATGGTGCCCGCGCACTTAAAAGGAGCATTCCATGACCCGTCCCGTCCTGCTGACCGGCGCCAGCGGCGCGCTGGGCCGCGTGCTGACAGCGGGCCTGGCCGCCCAGGGGTTCGAGCTGCGCCTGACCGACATCGCGCCATTTCCCGGCGACCTCCCGCCGGGCGCCAGCTTCACCGCGCTCGACCTGAACGACGGCGTGCCGCTGCTCCGCCTGGCCGAGGGCTGCGGCACCATCCTGCACTTCGGCGGCATCTCCGTGGACCGTCCGTTCGAGGAGGTGCTGGGTCCGAACATACGCGGCGTCCACCACGTCTATGAGGCCGCCCGGCGCGAGCACGCCCGCGTCGTCTTCGCCAGCAGCAACCACAGCATCGGCTTCCACGAGCGGACCACCGTGCTGGACGCCGGGTGCGCCTTCCGCCCCGACAGCTTCTACGGACTGTCCAAGGCCTACGGCGAGCTGATGGGCCGCCTGTATTGGGACAAGCACGGGGTGGAGAACGTCAACGTCCGCATCGGCTCCTCCTTCCCCGCGCCGGTGGACGCGCGGATGCTGGCGACCTGGCTCTCCTATGCCGACCTCACGAGCATGATGGCCGCCTGCATCCGGGCGGAGAGGGTGGGCCATGCCGTGATCTGGGGCGCCTCCGCCAACCCGCGCATGACCTGGTGGCGCGACGACCAGCGCAGCCGCATCGCCTGGGCGCCGGCGGATAGCGCAGAAAGCTTTGCGGACACGGTCGGCGGGAAGCTGAGCGGTAACCCGGTGTCCGAGCGTTACCAGGGCGGCGGCTACTGCGTTGCAGGCTACTCGCGGGCGTCGCCGTCCCCAGCCGATCCGTTCAACGACTAGCGCCATGCCAGGCCAAGCTCCCGCACCCCGCACTGCCGCGCCTCGCCCAAGCGGCACCCTCCTGGCATGACTCCCTCCGTCGCTGTCATCGGTGGCGGTCCCGCCGGGCTCATGGCGGCGGAGCGGCTGGCGGAGGCCGGGGTGGCCGTCACGGTTTATGACCGCATGCCATCCATCGGGCGCAAGCTGCAAATAGCCGGCCGCGGCGGGCTGAACCTGACGCATTCCGAGCCTTTGCCGCGGTTCCTGCGGCGCTATGCCGGGGCGGCCGGCGTAATCGGCCCGGCGGTGGAGGCTTGGGGGCCGGAGGCTCTGCGGGCATGGTGCGCCGGGCTAGGGCAGGAGACGTTCGTCGGCTCCAGCGGACGGGTGTTCCCAGTCACCTTCAAGGCGACGCCGCTGCTGCGGTCCTGGCTGGGGCGCCTGGCACGTTTGGGCGTCGTGGTGCGGACGGGATGGCGCTGGACCGGATGGGACGGGGACACCCTGCGCTTCGACGCACCGGATGGGCCGGCCTCCGTGCAGTCGGACGCGACGGTGCTGGCGATGGGCGGGGCGTCCTGGCCTCGGCTGGGCTCGGATGGCGGGTGGGTCGGGGCGCTGCGGGAGGCGGGCGTCGCCGTCCGTCCGCTGCGCCCGGCCAATTGCGGCTTCCTGCATCCGTGGTCCCCTGTGTTCCGGGAGCGGTTCGCCGGGGCGCCCCTGAAGCGGGTGACGCTGGCGTTCCGCGGGGAGGTCGCCGCCGGGGAGGCAGTCCTCACCGAGGACGGCATCGAGGGCGGTGTGGTCTATGCCCTGTCCCGCGTGCTGCGGGAGGCGGTTGAGGCGGAGGGGGAGGCGGTGGCGCTGCTGGACCTACGGCCGGATCTGGATGCGGCGGCGCTGGCGGCCCGGCTGGGCGGGCGGGGGGTGTCGTTGTCCAATGCCCTGCGCCGGGCCGGGCTGTCGCCGGCGGCGGCAGGTCTGGTGCGGGAGGTCGGCGGGGAGGGGCCGCTGGCCGGGCGGGTGAAGGTTCTGCCGCTGAGGTTGGTGGGCACGCGGGGGCTGGACCGGGCGATCTCCTCGGCGGGCGGGGTGGCGCTAGGGGAGGTGGATGCCGGGTTCATGCTCCGGCGGCGGGCTGGGGTGTTCGTGTGCGGGGAGATGCTGGACTGGGAGGCGCCGACTGGGGGGTATCTGTTGCAGGCGGCGTTCAGTACGGGACGGGCAGTGGGAGAGGGCGTGTTGGGGTGGTTGGCGGGTTCCAATACTGGCTATACTTCTCCTGCCTAGGATTTAACGGCTGAAACCTTGAGGATGAGTCGGAAAAGGACCGCTTCCAAGGCTGTGGACAACGCTTCTGCCTGTGTTGGAAAGACGCCGCCGAAGGTTTGGCTGGACGCGCTGGAGTGGGTTGAAGCCGGCGTAGTATCTAGACGCACGACATCATGGTTGGAGGTATGCACGCATTTTTCGGCGCGGTTTAACAGGGAGGGTGCGGAGCAGGCTCGGCACCTAGTTTGACCCAGCACCATAGTGAAGCGCAACGCCGATTTGGAGCGCATCTAATTCATCGAAGGATCATGAGCTCATCAAATGGCGACCGAAAAATTAGGAGAGATCTATCTTGAATGGAAACCGGCATTTCAAAAAGAGCTTTGAGGCCTGCTTGAGCGATTCGCAAAAGAAGAGAGTAAGTCAAGAACGGGCCTACAAGTTTTATGACCCTCCTGCCGAGTCGCCTGTTATTGAGCAAGGAGGCATCAGGACTGGAACGGAAAGTAAATATTGGAGAATTAAAACGATGCTCTGCAGGATGGGAAGGAGGGACAGACACTCACTTTTATGCGTAATCCTGCAATTCCTTACGATGGTTGAGCGGACGACTTTGTTCACACTACAAGCCCGTCATACGAGTGGATTTGAAATGTTGTGGAAAGCGCAGAGAGTAATGGAGGGAAGACCTTTTCGGGCATAGAGTTCACACTCAGACACGATTTCTACATATATTCATGTTCCTACAAACGTACACTGGCTGTTGTCGAGTCGTTTGCCTCTGAGCCATTTGATTGGGTTGCAGAGATAAGTGATGATTGAGGCTGCTTTAGAACAAACATCTGACGTCAACGCTTGCCTGACCAAATGGCGTTTCAAGCCGCCTCCGCCCGGAGCGCCTTCCGCCACGTCTCCAAGATCTGGTCCACATGCCTGTTCTCAATAATCAACGGAGGGCTAAGCGCCACTTTGGTCAGCAACTAGAACACCGTCGCCATTAACGGCGGCATAGTACCAGGCACGGTTTCCCCACCCTCAACCCACCGTCAAAACAACCTTCCCCTTAACCCGCCCCGTCCGGTTCATCTCCTGCGCCTCCGCAGCCTCCGCCAGAGGCAGCACCGCACCAACATTCGGCCGGATCTGCCCGGCATCCACCATTTCCGCAATCCGCCCCAACTGCGCCCCGTCCGGCACCGCGCCGAACCCGGCGGCGCGGACGCCATGCGCCTCCGCCTGCCCGGGATCGGCGATCCCAACCGTGGACACCAGGATGCCGCCGGGCTTCAGCATTCCCCACGACCGCGCCTGCATCTCTCCGCCGAGCGTGTCGAACACCACGTCCATGCCGTCCACCGCGTCCTCAACCCGCCCGGCGCCATAGTCCACGAAGCGGTCCGCCCCCCAGCCCTCCACCAGGGCGCGCGACCCGGCGGACGCCGCCGCGGTCACGTGGGCGCCCAGGGCGTGCGCGATCTGCACCGCCATGCCGCCGACGTTGCCGCCGGCACCGTGCACGAACAGCTTGGTGCCCGCCTGCAGCCCGCCCTGCCCGACGATGCCCTGCCACGCCGTCAGCGCCCCCATCGGCAACGCCGCCGCCGCGGTGAAGTCCACCGTCGCCGGCTTCCGTCCCACCGCCGCGGCGTCCAGCACGGCATACTCGGCATAAGCGCCGGATGGGACCATCGGCATCATGGCATACACCGCGTCGCCCGGCTGGAAGCCGGCGACACCCTCGCCGACCGCCGCCACCTCGCCGGCCAGGTCCTCGCCGGCGGTGGAGGGAAACGGCACGTCCAGCATCGCCTTAAGGTCGCCCTGGCGCAGCTTCCAATCCACCGGGTTCACCGACGCCGCACGGACGCGCACCAGGACCTGTCCCGGCCCGGGGTCCGGACGCTCGATCTGCTCCACCTGCAGCACGGCAGGGCCGCCATACTTGTGGAACCGTACCGCCGTCATCGTCGCCATCGGGATCATCCTCCGGGTCAGGCCGCCGCCCGCTTCCAGCACCGTGCCGGCAGCATCAGCGCCGGTCAACAGGTCCGGCGCTGCGGCAGGCCATGCTGCCAAAACAGGCCGCACTTCATCGAGGTGAATAAGCCGCAACGGCCTGCCGCTGCGTCACCGGCGCATTCGCCCTCCGCGGCAAACCGGGCCGGCCGCAGCGGTTCCCGCCTCAGGGCCGCCGTGCGGCTTGTCTCGGCGCAGAGCCGCTGGCGGCGGGACGGCCTACCGGGACGACGAGGAACTGGACCGCCGCGTGCTGCTGCGCCTCGTCGTGCTGGGCTTGCTGCTGGGCGTTGCTGCCGGCCGGGTTGCCGGAGTCGCTGGCGCGGCAACGACCGGGCCGCTGCCCTGTTCCACGTTCACCGACACGGCCAGCGGAACGTCCTCCGCGCCAGCCTGGCTGGAGTGCAACGCCACCGTGAAGCTGTCCGCGCCGGTATAGCCGCCGTCGGGCGTGTATTCGATGCGGCGGACGCTGGCGACCTCCTGGTTGAACACGCGGCCGTGGCTCGGCCGGACGCGGACAAGCACGTAGCTGAACGGCTTGCCGCTCCGGTCCACCGCGGACACGCCGCACCAGCCGTCGTTGGACATGGCGATGGCGGCAGTAAACGGGCCGGGCTTGCTCGTGTCGGGGTTGGTGGGGGTGCAGACCTTGGCGATGCCGTCGTTGCGGGGATCGCTGGCTTGCAGAACGGGCGGCGTCGGGGCGCAGGCGGACAGGGCAAGGACGGCCGCAAGGGGCGCAATCAGTTTAAGGGACAAGGTGCAGCTCCTGGGCGGCGTTACGGGCGCTTGACTGCCACAGCAGCCCGGCGACGCCAAGGCGCTATTCCCGTGCTGCCTCCGTGCCCTCCGCATCCCAGGCCAGGTAGTCCGCCGCCGCCTGTGCCATCGTGACCCGCGGCGCCCAGCCGGCGTCGGCGCCCAGGCGTGCAACGTCCAACGCACCACGGTCCCAGGAAACGTGGCTTATGGTGTTCGGCACTTCCCCCTCCACGGCCAAGCGCCAGCGGAAACCCGGCACGAGCGCCGCCAAGGCCTGGCACCAGTGAGCAGCGGATGCGGCCTCGCCGCTGCCCAAGTTATAAATTGTCTGCCTTGGCGCCGGGGCGTCTGCCAGGGCCACCAGCCCGGCCGCGGCGTCCCGGGCGTAGATGAAGTCGCCCAGGCCAGGGCGGCCCAGCACCGCCTCCCTCCCGGCGCGGGCGTGCTGCAGGGCGGACAGCATGGGGGACAGCGTGTCGCGGGCGCCGGTGGCGTACTCCCAGGGGCCATAGACGCTGGCCAGGCGGGCGGCTGCGAAGCCGATGCCGCCGACCTCCGCCACCCGTGGCAGCAGCGTCTCGCAGGCGAGCTTGGTCAGGCCATATAGCATGACGGGGCGGGGCGGCACCTCATCCTCCCGCACCAGCGGCACGCCGCGGGCCGCAGTCCCATACACCGCGACGGAGCTGGGATAGACGAAGCGTCCCACGCCGTGCCGGGCCGCGGCGGCCAGGGTGGCGGTGGCGCCGCCGACGTTGGTGGCGACGATGCCCTCGGGGTCCCGCCGCTCCCGTTCGGCACCGGCGGTGATGACGGCGCAGTGGATCACCGCCTGCACCGGGGCGGCCGTGAGCGCCCGGGACAGGTCGGACGCCGACTGCACGGTGCCGCTGGTCCAAGTGAGCCTGCCGGGCAGCGACGGGAACAGCCGGCGTGCGCGGGGCGGCAGGTCTATGCAGTCCAGCCCGGCGACGGGCCGGCCGGCGCGCAGCAGGTGCTCGACCACGTTCAGGCCGACGAAGCCGGCCGCGCCGGTGACGAGGATGGTCATGCCCCCATCACACGCTGGCCTGGCCCGGCGCGCAACCCGCCTCGGGACAGGGCGTTCCCCGGCGCAGGAGAACCAGCATGGCAACAACTGCGCAACGCACCGACCCGGCTTTATGGGACCGCATCAAGACGGAGGTCACGGCCGGCGACAAGGGCGGCCACGCCGGGGAATGGTCCGCCCGCAAGGCGCAGATGGCCGTGCAGCGCTACAAGGCGGAAGGCGGCGGCTACAAGGGCGGCAAGGACCCGCACAACCATCTTGCCGAGTGGACGCATGAGGAGTGGGGCACCAAGTCCGGCGCCAAGAGCGGCGACACCGGCGAGCGTTACCTGCCAAAGGTGGCGCGCGAGACGCTGACGGATAAGGAATACGCCCGCTCGACCGCCAAGAAGCGGGCGGACACGGCGGCAGGGCATCAGCACTCGGCGCAGCCGAAGGACGTGGCCGCAAAGACCGCAGACGCCCGGCTGGAGGGGCTGCCGCGGGCGGAACTGCTGAAGCGAGCCGCGGAGCACGGCATCGCCGGCCGATCGCGGATGCGGAAGGCGGAGTTGGT
>DASWOJ010000406.1:0-4152 GCA_036398775.1 Acetobacteraceae bacterium | reverse complement strand
CCTACGACAACGCCATGGCCGAAAGCTTCTTCTCCACCCTGGAAGCCGAACTGCTCAGCCGACGCCGGTTCGCGTCGCAAGCCGAGGCGCGCATGGCATGCTTCAGCTATATCGAGGGCTGATACAGTCCCGTCCGCCCGCATTCCAGCCTGGGTTACCGCTCGCCCATGGCCTATGAAGCCGACATGGAGGCTGCCCTGATCGAGACATAGCCCCGAAGCCCGCAAACCGTCCACCAAGGCGGAGCAACCCCATCGTGCTGGCGCCGGGTCAGGCGCACGAGGCGCCGTTGGCACCCGCACTGCTGGACATGGTGCCGGACGGCCCAGGGTGGGTGGTGGCCACAAGGGCTACTCGTCCGGCACCTACGCACGCAGGTGTGGGACATGGGCGCACAGCCCGCGATCCCGATCAAGCGCAACGAGGCCCCGGTGCGCTGCCCGGACTTCATCTACAGGCACCGCAACCAGGTAGGACGCTTGTGGGGCAGGCTGAAAGAGTGGCGGGCCGTGGCGACCCGCTGCAAGAGGCTTGTCCAGTCCTTCTTGGGCGTGCTCTGCCTGGCTGCAACCATGGACTGGATCAAGCCCTAACAAAGCCAAGATGCGTGGTGCAAGCAGCCACAGCACCAGCCTCATGCACTACCCAGCCGGCCTGCCGTGCCACCGGAGCCCGCCTGCACCGCGCCCATCTCCATGCGCCGGCGCACCTCAGGCCACCACGATGTCACGGTCCGGGATCGCAGCTCCGCGCGACATCCGCTCGATGTTGCCGAACATCTGCCGCACCGTCCTCTCGAAGTTGTCGGCCGCGATGGCGGCGATGTGCGGCGTTACCGTCAGCCCGTCCAGCCGCAGCAGCGGGCTGTCGGCCGGCAGCGGCTCGGTTTCGAACACGTCCATGGCCGCTGCGTGGATGACCCGGTTCTGCAAGGCCCAGACCAGGTCATCCTCCACCACCACGCCGCCCCGCGCCACGTTGACCAGCACCGCCGTGCGCTTCATCGCCTGCAGGGCCGCCCGGTTGATCAGCCCCCTCGTGCCCGGCGTCAGCGGGCAGTGCAGGGACACCACGTCACACTCCGCCAGCAGCTCCGGCAAGGAAGCGTAGCGGACGCCTAGCGCGGCATCCTCCTCCAGACCAAGGGGGTTCGGCTTGTGGTAGAGGATCGTGCAGCCAAAGCCCGATAGCAGCCGCGCTACCATCTTGCCGATAGCGCCGAAGCCGACAACGCCCACGGTCTTGCCGGACAGCATCATGGTGGGCCGGGCGAAGTTGCCGGCGCCCCAGCGTCCCTCGCTCAGTTCCGCATGGCCCTGGGCCAGGTTCCGCAGGCTGGAGATCATCAGGCCCAAGGTGAACTCCGCCACAGGCACGGCATTGCTGCCCGTGGTGCGCGCGACCGTGATGCCGAGCTCGCGCGCAGCATCCAGGTCGAAGTTGTCCACGCCCACGCCCCACTTGTGCAGCAGTTTGAGCCGGGTGGCCGCGCGCAGCACCGTGCCAGGCACGGCGATCTGGCCGGACACGGCGTAGTCGGCATCGGCGATCACCGATTGCAGGTGCGCCTCGTCCCGCGCAGTGCCATGGGTCAGCCGCATCCCGGGCGGCAGCAGGCCGCGCAGCCGCTCCGCCGTTTGCGGGGTGATCGGGTCGAGCACGGCGATGGTCCACGTGTTCTGCGTCATGGCGCCCTATCCTAGATCACGAAGCGGACGCCGGCGCGGGCGAGGCCGCCGCCGATGCCCACGGGGGTTCCGTCCGCGCGCCAGCAGGCCGCGCCCCGCAGGGTGCCGTCGCTGCGGAACTCGATGGCGTTCATGCCGCCGGCCACGCGGGGCTGCTCGCGCACGGGGTGGCCGCGGGCGGACAGGGCCGGGGCAAGTGCTGCGAACAGCGGCGACTCCAGCTCCAGGTCGCCGCCTTGGGTGAACATGCGCGGGGCTTCCACCGCCTGCTGCAGCGACATGCCATGATCCAGCAGGTTGACCAGCGCCTGCAGGGCGGACGGAAAGATGCGCAGCGCCCCGGGCAAGCCAAGCGCATAGGCCAGCCTGCCGTCCCGCGCCGCCATCATCGGCGCCATGGAGGTGAACACCCGCTTGCCGCCCTGGATGGACAGGGCATGGCCGGGGTGCGGGTCGAAGTTGAACATGTAGTTGTTGCAGATCAGCCCGGTGCCGGGCACCGACACGCGGGCGCCGAACAGGCCGTTGATCGTTTGCGTGCTGCTGACCACGCAGCCCCCGCTGTCCGCCACGGTGACGTGGGTGGTGTCGGCGCTTTCCCCGCGGGCCAGCCCGGGCCGGAACGCCTGGGCCTGCTCCATGCGTATGCCGGCCCGGCGCGCATCGGCGAAGGCCCGGGAGGTCAGGCGCTCCACCGGCACGTCCACGAAGTCCGGGTCGGCAGTGGCCACGGCGCGGTCGGCGAAGGCGGCCTTCATCACCTCCGCCAGCAGGTGTACGCCGTCCACAGAGCCGAAGCCGAACCCGCGGATGTCGTAGGCCTCCAGCATGTTCAGCATCTGCACGATATGGACGCCCGACGATGCCGGGGGCGGCGGGCCGATGATCTCCCATCCCCGGTAGGCGCCGCGTATCGGCGCGCGCTCCTTCACCGCGTAGGCTTGCAAGTCCCCGGCGTCCACCAGGCCGCCGCTGCGGGCCATGTAATCAACGAGCGCCGACCCCAGGGCGCCGCCATGCAGCGCGCCCGCCCCTTCCTGCGCGATCAGGCGCAGGGAGGCCGCGTAGTCCGGCCGGCGTATCCGCGTGCCGGCGGCGACCGGGGCGCCGCCGGGCAGGAACAGCGCGGCAAGGTCGGGGTCCCGCGCCAGGTCCGCCGCGCAGTCCCCGACGCAGGTGGACAAATAGGGCGTCGCGGCCCAGCCAAGCTCCGCGGCCTGTATGGCCGGGGCCAGCACGTCGGACAGCGGCGCCGTGCCATAGCGCTGCAGGGCCAGACACCAGCCCGCGAGCGCGCCGGGCACTGCGACCGCCAGCGGCCCACGGTGGTTCAGCCGATCCTCCACCTCGTTGTAATCGGGGAGGGTGTCCGACACCGGGCGATACATGTCCGGCTCGGCCCGGCGCGGCGCGGTGCTGAGGCCGTCCAGGATGGTGTGGGTGCCGTCCGGAAGGCGCAGGTGCGCCAGCCCGCCGCCCAGCACGCCGACCATCATCGGCTCGACGACCGTCAGCATGAACAGCGCCGCCACCGCGGCATCCACCGCGTTGCCGCCGGCCAGCAGCATCTGCGCGCCGGCGCCGGACGCCAGCGGGTGGTTGGTCACCACCATGCCGCGTGATCCCGTCGCAGGCTGTTTTTCGGTGGTGAAGCCGTAGGGCATCGTCAGGTCGTCCCAATCGTGCAGGTGAAGCCGGCCAGGCGGTCCACGGCCAGCACGGCAACCAGGATAATGCCGATCAGCGTGACGGCCAGCGCGGCGAGCAGGGGATCAACCCGGCTTTCGGCATAGTGGAACAGCGCGACCGGCAGGGTGGGCAGGCGCGGTCCCACCAGGAACAGGCTGGTCACCGTCTCGTCGAAGCTCAGCAGGAACCAGGATGTCGCCGGGGCGCCGCGGGCCGAGCGCATGGTACAGCGGGGTGCTGTCGGGTCCGGGAATCGCCGGCGTCATGGCGGTCCCGGCGACGCGGCGCTTGCGGAGCAGCGTGCTGTTTCTAGGCCAAATGCGACACGGCTGCAGCCGTGTCGCATTTGGCTGGGATGGGATCGAGACGCCCTTCAAACACCTCAGAAGGCGTGCGGTAGCCCAAACAGCAGCGCGGTGTGGCGTTGAACCGGTCGGCAAGCGTCTCCAAGCTTTCAGCCGTGAGCCGCTCCGCCGGCACATCTGAGGGCAGGTAGCGCCGCAGACGCCCATTCGTGTCCTCAACCGCTCCCTTCTGCCAGGGGCTACGCGGGTCGCAGATGTAGCTTGTCACAGCCAGCCCCCGGTCCAGGGCAGGGTAGCCCATGAACTCAAATCCGCGGTCGAACGTCACGGTCTGACGCAGGTCCTGGGCCAGACCCCCAAGGGCTGCTTGGATGCGCTCAGCCACGCCTGCCGGGCGCCGGTCGGGGTTGGGCAGCAGCACCAGGAACCGGCTGCGGCGCTCCACCAGCGTTGTCACGTTGGCGTTGCCG
>DASWOJ010000405.1:0-16292 GCA_036398775.1 Acetobacteraceae bacterium | reverse complement strand
GTTGTCCGGCCCGCCTACCCGGCCCAATCCAACCTCGCAAGCCAGCCAGCAGCTAAGTGGACGACGCCTTTGGCTGGCCGCTCATGGCGGCGAGGTCTGCAGCGGACCCGTCCTCACGGCTGCCGCTACTTCAAGCTGCTGCCCAGGAACGCCTGCAGCTCCGCCGTCCGCGGCTCCGCCAGCAGCGTCCGCGCCGGGCCGCTTTCCCAGATGGTGCCCTGGTGCATGAACACCACCCTATCGGCCACGTTGCGGGCGAAGTTCATCTCATGCGTTACCAGGATCATCGTCATCCCGTCGCGCGCCAACTGCTCCATCACCCCCAGCACCTCCGCCGTCAGCTCCGGGTCCAGGGCGGACGTCACCTCGTCGAACAGCATCAGCTTCGGCTGCATCGCCAGCGAACGCGCGATGGCGACGCGCTGCTGCTGGCCGCCGGACAGGTTGTCGGGGTAGGCGTCTATCTTCTCGGACAGGCCGACCTGGGAAAGCACCTTTTCTGCCAGCCGACGCGCCTCCGGCTTGGAGATGCCCTTGGTCAAATGCGGCGACAGGGCGATGTTCTGGCCGACAGTGAGGTGCGGAAACAGGTTGTAGCCCTGGAACACGATGCCGACCTCCTTGCGGAGCGCCCGCAACCGGCGGTCATCCTGGTCCACCTGGTGCCCGGCCACCTCGATCCGCCCGGCCTGGAACGGCTCCAGCCCGTTCATGCAGCGCAACAGCGTGGACTTGCCCGACCCGCTGCGGCCGATCAGGGCGACGACCTGGCCGCGCTCGACCTGCAGCGACACGCCGCGCAGCACCTCGACCAGGCCGAAGCTCTTACGGACATCCTCAACGTGCACGACCGGCATGGAGCGTCCTTTCCAGCAGCCGGCTGAGCCGGGACAAGGGGAAGCAGATCAGGAAATACACCAGCGCCACTAAGCCGAAGACCTTGAACGGCTGGAAGGTCGCATTGTTGACCAGTTGGCCCGCCCGCGACAGCTCGACGAAGCCCACCACCGAGACGACGGAGGTGTTCTTCACCAACTGCACCACGAAACCCACCGTGGGCGGCAGCGCCAGGCGCAGCGCCTGCGGCACGATGACGTAGCGATACTGGTGCGCGCGGGTCAGCGCCAGCGACGCCGACGCCTCCCATTGCTGGTGGGGCACCGCCTCCACCGCGCCGCGCCAGATGTCGGCGAGGTAAGCACTGACGTAGATGCTGAGCGCGAACGACGCCGCCACCAGGGGCGGCAAGTCGAAGCCGGCCAGCGCCAGCCCATAATAGGCCTGGAACAGCACCATCAGCACGGGGATGGACTGGATCAGCCCGATATAGGCCGCGGCGGCCTGGCGCACCGGCCGCCGCCGGGACAAGCGCAGCAGCGCCACCGCCCCGCCGAGCAGGCCGCCGCAGACGAAGGCGATCAGCGCCAGCAGCAGGGTCCAGCGTACGGCGCTGACCAGGAACAGCGCCGCCGCCGGGCCGAACGAGGTCATCATCATGCCGCTTCGCCGCCGGCCTGGATGCGGGCGAGGCCCGACACGCGCGGGAAGCTGACCCGGCCGATGAAGGCCAGCAGCAGCTTGAGCAGCAGCGCCAGCACGACATACAGCACGGTGGCGACAATGTAGCTTTCGAAGCTGCGGAACGTCCGCTGCTCGACGATGGCGGTGACGCCCGACAGCTCCTGCGCCGAGATGAAGGAGCAGATGGAGGACGCCAGCATCATCAGCACGAACTGGGAGGACAGCGCCGGCCATACCTTGGCGACGGCAGGCACGACGACGACGTGCTTCAGCACCTGCCAGCGGCTCAAAGCCAGGGACAGCCCGGCCTCGATCTGCGACTTGTGGATCGAGTCCACGCCGGCCCGGATGATCTCGACGCAGTAGGCTGCGAGGTTCAGCGTCATCGCCAGCAGCGACGCCTGCGAGGCCGACAGGCGCAGGCCCAGTCCGGACAGGCCGAAGAAGATCAGGAATAACTGCACCAGGAACGGCGTGTTGCGCAGCAGCTCGACATAGGCCTCCACCAGTCCGCGCACGGGGCGCGGGCCGAGCTGCCGGGCCGCGGTCAGCAGCAGCGCCAAGGCCGAGCCGAGAACGATGGCGCCGAGCGACAGCTCAATGGTCAGCACGACGCCGTCCCAGATGAACGGCCACTCCGCCAGCACCGGCTCGAACTGGAATTCGAATGCCACTCACCTGCCTCCCGTGCTGCTACTGGGGTTAGGCGTTCGGTCCTCCTTCTCCCTCTTCCTCCGGGAGAGGGTCGGGGTGGGGGGGCGGGCCAGCACGGAGTTGGCCAGCGCAGGGCTGGGTGCTTCCGTGACGAACCGCGCCCCGCGCCGCAGCCAAGACCCCCTCACCCTGCCCTCTCCCGGAGGGAGAGGGGACTGGGGTAGCGCTTCCAGCACCATACGAAGTCCTGACGTCAGAACGTCGGCAGCGCCGGCAGCGGCACGCCGACCCAGCGCTGGCTGATCTCGCTCAGCTCGCCGTTCAGCTTCATGATGTAGATCACGTTGTTCAGATACTGGTGCAGCTCGAAGGCGTCCCGGCGCACGGTCATCGAATTGGGCTGCTGGGCGAAGACGAACTTCTGCTCGCAGTCCACGCCGTCGCCGCGCGCCTTCATTGCGGCAAGCGCCTGCGCGTCCGGCCCGGCAATCGCCTCGACCTGGCCGGTGAACAACGCCTGCATCGTCGTGCTGTCGTCCTCGAAGCGGGAAATGCTGAGGCTCAGCTCCTTCTCCCGCTTGGTCAGCTCGCCCTCCACGCTGCTGCCGCGGTTGACGCCGACGCGCTTGCCCTTGAGGTCGGCCCAGGCCTTGATCGGCTGGCCGCGCGTGGACCAGATGCCCATCTGGAACACGCTGTAGGGAATGGTGAACATCACGGCCTTCGCGCGCTCCGCCGTGGGCGCAAGCGTCGCCACCAGGAAGTCCACCTTGCCGGACTCCAGCGCCGGGATGCGGCTAGGAGGGGTCAGCGGCACCATCTCGATCGGCAAATTCAGATACTTGGCGATCAGGATGGCCACGTCCTCGTCGTAGCCGACCGGCTTGCCTTCGGCGTCTATGGAGCCGTACGGCGGCGCCCCGACCAGCACGCCGATGCGGACCTTGCCGCGTTTGACGATCTCCGAAATGGTTTGCGCGGAGGCTGGGGCAGCCGTAAGGGCCAGGGCCGTGCAGGCCGCCAGGAACAGCGCGGCAGCGCGAATGGTTCTTGTCAGGCTCATGTCGTTTCCTCATGTTGCCGCGGGGACGGCTAAGTTGTGGACGTGCCGCATTGGTGCGGTCTCGTCCCGGTAGTATGGCCTACTTCGCCGGATGGGGAAGCACAACATTCCGGAACGGCTCCTGTCCACTGTTCCGACGCCGGACAGCATGTTCGGGAGGGAGTGGGGATCGTGCGTGACATGTCCTGCGGCTGGATGGCTCATGCCGGCAGCGGCCACGGCGCGGGCGCCTGCCGCGCCAGTCCCGAAGCTCTGGTCTATGCCAGAGCGGGCTAACCTCCGTTGCGCCAGCCCGGCAGGGTGCCGCCGAGCTGGGCGGTGATGGCGTCGGCCTTGCGGCGCACCAGGTCGCCCAGCAACGGGATGCGCGCGTCGGGGATGCGGGCCATCGGCCCGGACAGGGACACGGCGCCGAGAGGGTCGGCGGCTTCGTTGAAGACCACCGCCGCGATGCAGCGAAGGCCGACCGCGTGCTCCTCGTCGTCAATGGCGTAGCCGCGGGCGCGGGCGGCGGCCAGGTCGGTGCGCAGGGCAGGGGTGGTGATGATGGTCTTCACCGTCACCCGCGCCAAGCCGTGCCGGTGCAGCACGCGGGCCAGGTCCGCGTCCGTCATCGCGGACAGCAGCGCCTTGCCGACCGACGAGCAATGCAGCGGCACCCGCCCGCCGGGCCGGGCGAAGGCTCGCATCATCTGCCGGCACTCGACCTGGGACAGGTAAACCGCCTCGCCCTGGTCCTCGACGGCGAGGTTCACGGTCTCCTCGCCGTCCTCCATCAAGGCGCGCATGTGCGGGCGGGCGGCGCCGACCAGGCTGCGGGTGCGGAGGAACCCGCTGCCGGCGACGAAGGCCTGCACGCCGACCGACCACAGCCGCCGCTCCGGGTCGAACTGGACGTAGCGCTCCTGTTCCAGCGTGGTGAGCAGGCGATGCGCGGTGGAGGGGGACAGGCCGACCTGTTGCGCGACCTCGGTCAGCGTCGTCCCTTCATGCCCGGCGGCGAGGCGGTTGAGAATGGACAGGGCGCGGACGAGCGACTGCACTTGGTCCGAGCGTTCAACGGAAGTGCGGGCAGGCTTAACCGGGGTGCGTGGGGTGCGCATGAGGGCCTTCGATCTGGGTGTAGCCGTAACCTGCTCCCTCTTCCTCCGGGAGAGGGGTGGGGTGAGGGGAAGACCGTGAGACCGGACCCGGCTGGTGAATGCCCAGTACTGGACAAGCCTGCCCGCGTGGCCTCCCTCACCCCGGCCCTCTTCCGGAGGGAGAGGGAGCAGTGGCAGTTCCGATGTGCTATTCAGCGGAGGGCTGTAGGTTTTGTGATCCAGTAACATATTGCCGGTAAACAGCAAAACCCATGCTTTTCCACATTGCGGAATCCTTTGCAAAAGATATGGCAATCCCCGCCGGCTTCCGCGATGGTTGACCCAACGCAGCAACAGCAGGGGAGGGCGACGACATGGCCAAGATGAAGGCGATTGACGCGGCGGTGCGCGTGCTGGAACGGGAAGGCGTCACCGTCGCCTTCGGTGTCCCCGGCGCCGCCATCAACCCGCTCTACGCCGCGCTACGGGCACGCGGCAGCATTCGTCACATCCTGGCCCGGCACGTCGAGGGCGCGTCCCACATGGCCGACGGCTATACCCGCACCAAGGCCGGCAACATCGGTGTCTGCATCGGCACGTCAGGCCCTGCCGGCACCGACATGATAACGGGTCTATACACCGCCCAAGCCGACAGCATCCCCATCCTATGCATCACCGGCCAAGCGCCACGCGCCAAGATGTACAAGGAAGACTTCCAGGCCGTTGACATCGAGAGCATTTCCAAGCCCGTCACCAAGTGGTCGGTCTGCGTGCGCGAGCCGGCGCTGGTGCCGATGGTGTTCCAGCAGGCGTTCCACGTCATGCGCTCCGGACGCCCCGGCCCCGTGCTGATCGACCTGCCGATTGACGTGCAGATGGCCGAGATCGAGTTCGACGACAGCACCTACGAGCCGCTGCCCATCTATAGGCCCGCCGTCACCCGCCCGCAGGCGGAGCGCGCCATGGCGATGCTGAACGCCTCCGAGCGCCCGCTGCTGATCGCCGGCGGCGGCATCATCAACGCCGATGCCTGCGACCTGCTGGTGGAGTTCGCCGAGTTGACCGGAGTGCCGGTTATCCCGACCCTGATGGGCTGGGGCTGCATCCCCGACGACCACCGGCTGATGGCGGGAATGGTCGGTTTGCAGACGAGCCACCGGTATGGCAACGCGACGTTCCTGGACAGCGACTTCGCAATGGGCATCGGCAACCGCTGGGCCAACCGCCACACCGGGTCGGTGGATGTCTATACGAAGGGCCGCAAGTTCGTGCACGTGGACATCGAGCCGACGCAGATCGGCCGGGTGTTCGGCCCGGACTTCGGCATCGTTTCGGACGCCAAGGCGGCGCTGGTGCAGTTCCTGGCGGTCGCACGCGAGATGAAGGCGGCCGGCACGCTGCGCGACCGCTCGGCCTGGGCGGGGTCGTGCGAGCACCGCAAGGCGAACATGCTGCGCAAGTCGCATTTCGACGCGGTGCCGCTGAAGCCGCAGCGCGTTTACCAGGAGATGAACGAGATCCTGGACCGCGACACTTGCTACGTCACCACCATCGGCCTGTCGCAGATCGCCGGGGCGCAGTTCCTGCACGTCTATAAGCCGCGCAACTGGATCAACTGCGGCCAGGCGGGTCCGCTCGGCTGGACCCTGCCGGCGGCGTTGGGCGTGCGGGCGGCGGACCCGAAGCGCAAGATCGTTGCGCTGTCGGGCGACTACGACTTCCAGTTCATGATCGAGGAGCTGGCGGTCGGCGCGCAGCATAAGCTGCCCTACCTGCATATCGTGGTGAACAATTCCTACCTCGGGCTGATCCGGCAGGCGCAGCGCGGGTTCCAGATGGACTTCGAGGTCAGCCTGGCATTCGACAACATCAACATCCCAGCGGACGGCGACGCGGTGCCGGGCTACGGCGTGGACCATGTGGCCGTCGCGGAGGGGCTGGGCTGCAAGGCGGTCCGGGTAAAAAGCCCGAATGAGTTCAAGGACGCCTTCGCCCGCGCCCATGCGCTGATGGAGGAGTTCCAGGTGCCGGTCGTGATGGAGTTCATCCTGGAGAAGGTGACGAACATCAGCATGGGCACGGAGGTGGACAGCGTGAACGAGTTCGAGGATATCCTGTGCCTGGACCCGTCGCTGTCCATCAAGAAGAGCCAGGAGATGGACGCGCAGCCCGCGCAGAAGCAGCTTGAACCCGCCGGGCGATAGCTTCCCTGCTCCCTCTCCCTCTGGGAGAGGGCTGGGGTGAGGGAAGCCGCAAGCACCGGCTTTCCCCCGCCCATTCCACCGACCCAAGGCGCGCCCCGCCCAACCCGGCCCAGCGCCCCCGGAGACCCCCAATGCCCAAGTTCGCCGCCAACCTGACGATGCTGTTCACCGAGCAGCCGTTCCTGGACCGCTTCGCCGCCGCGTCCCGCGCCGGCTTTGGGGCCGTCGAGTTCCTGTTCCCCTATGACCACCCGGCGCAGCAGGTTGCCAACACGGCGAAGGCGGCCGGCCTGCAGGTGGTGCTGCACAACCTGCCCGCCGGCAACTGGGCCGGCGGCGAGCGCGGCATCGCCTGCCTGCCCGGCCGCGTGGACGAGTTCCGCGCCGGCGTCGCCCGCGCCATCGAGTATGCCACGGCGCTGGGCGCCCCGCAGGTCAACTGCCTGGCCGGGCTTGCGGCGCCGGACGACGCGGCGGCGCACCGGACATTGGTGGACAACCTGCGCTTTGCCGGTGACGCGCTGGACAAGGCCGGGATTGGACTCCTGCTGGAGCCGGTGAACACCCGGGACGTGCCGGGCTTCTTTGTCAGCCGCACCGCGCAGGGGCTGGCGATCCTGGACGAGGTGGGCCATCCCAGCATCAAGCTGCAGTACGACATCTACCACGCCCAGGTGATGGAAGGCGACCTGCTGCCGACCATTGAGCGCAACTTCGCCCGCATCGGCCACCTGCAGGTCGCCGACAACCCCGGTCGGAACGAGCCGGGCACCGGGGAGATCAACTACCCCTACGTGTTCCGCCGCCTCGACGAACTGGGCTATGCCGGCTGGATCGGCTGCGAGTACAAGCCGTCAGCCGCCGGGCTGGGCTGGATGAAGCCGTATATGGCCGCGGCAGCCTGATCCGGACCACCGCCAGCTTGCAAGGCCCGCAGCCATGACGGCGAATGCCTTCCTGCTCCCTCTCCCTCGGGGAGAGGGCCGGGGTGAGGGGGTCTTGGCTGCGGAGCAGGATGCGGTCCGCGCCGTTGCACTGTGGCCTACTTCCCGCAAGCTCTGTGCTTGCCCGCCCCTCACCCCGGCCCTCTCCAGGAGGCAGAGGGAGCAGCATTGACGCCACCCAACGCCACGTTCCCTCAGTCACAACTTCCTGAAAAGGACCTTCAACCATGAGCAACATCGGTTTCATCGGACTCGGCATCATGGGCCGTCCCATGGCGGGCCACCTGTTGACCGCCGGGCACACCCTGTTCGTGCACGACATCGCCCCCATACCCCAGGCCATCCTGGACGCGGGCGCCACTGCCTGCACCAGCGGCGCCGAGGTCGCGCGGCACGCCGACATCATCATCACCATGGTGCCCGACACCCCCCACGTCGAGGCCGCGCTGTTCGGACCCGGCGGCGTCGCCGAGGGCCTGACGCCCGGCAAGGTCGTGGTGGACATGAGCAGCATCTCCCCCATCGCCACCAAGGACATGGCCAAGCGGATCAACGCGCTCGGCTGCGACTACCTGGACGCCCCGGTGTCCGGCGGCGACGTCGGCGCGAAGGCGGCCAGCCTGACCATCATGGTCGGCGGCCCCGACGCGGCATTCACCCGCGTCGAGCCGGTGTTCAAGCTGATGGGCAAGAACATCACCCCGGTCGGCGGCAACGGCGACGGGTAGACCACTAAGGTCGCCAACCAGATCATCGTGGCGTTGACGATCGAGGCGGTGGGCGAGGCGCTGCTGTTTGCCTCCAAGGCCGGCGCCGACCCGGCCCGGGTGCGGACCGCGCTGATGGGCGGCTTCGCCAACTCCCGCATCCTGGAGGTGCATGGCGAGCGGATGATCAAGCGCAACTTCGACCCGGGATTCCGGATCGAGCTGCACCAGAAGGACCTGAACCTGGCGCTGTCCGGCGCGCGCGCCCTGGGCGTGAGCCTGCCCAACACCGCCACCTGCCAGGAACTGTTCAATGCCGCCGCTGCCGCCGGCGGCAAGGCATGGGACCATTCCGGCATGGTCCGCGTCCTGGAGATGCTCGCGCATCATGAAATCGGCGGGGACCAGCAGGTGAAGGCGGCTGCGGAGTAGCGGCTCAAAATAGCTGCTCCCTCTCCCTCCGGGAGAGGGTCGGGGTGAGGGGGCCTTGGCTGCGGAGCGGAGCGCCGTCAGCACCGCCTGCAACAGTCTCGGCGCAATAAAGATCGAGCTTGAAGACCTCCTCACCCCAACCCTCTCCCGGAGGGAGAGGGAGCAGATCAGCTATCCCGCCTTTTCGGCAGTCAACCGGCGAACACCGCGCGTCCGTTGCTGACCACCACGACATCCCGTTCCACCACCCGGGCGCGGAATGCTCCACCGTGCCAACCTTCGGTGCGTATGGTCTCGCCGGGGAACACCGGGGCGGTGAACCGCAGGTGCATTTCCTGGAACCGCATGGGATCGTAGCCGCCGAGCCGGGCCAGCAGCGCATGGCCGACGACGCCCAGGGTGCACAGCCCGTGCAGGATCGGCCGGGGGTAGCCGGCGCGGACGGCAACCGTCGGGTCGGCATGCAGCGGATTGTCGTCGCCGTTCAGGCGATACAGCAGCGCCTGCTCCGGCCGGGTCGGCAGGTCCATCGTCCAGTCCGGCGGGCCATCCGGCATGGGATGCGGCTGGCGCACCGGCCCGGACGGGCCGCCGAAGCCGCCGTCGCCGCGCAGCACCGTCGTGCTGGTCAGCGTCGCCAGCGGCGTGCCGGCATCGTCGAACAGCAGCTTCTCGCTGTAGAGCAACGCCCCGCGCCCCGGCCCCTTGTCCACCAGCCCAGTGACGCGGGTCCGTCCCACGACCGCGCCGCTGACCGGCAATGGCTGATGCAGCACGATGCCCTGCTCTCCATGCACGACCTGCACGGCGTCAATGCCGGTCGCCGGGTCAGCAACCCAAAATCCGGGATGCGCCAGCACGACCGCCGCCGTCGGCACCACCCGAAACGCCCGATGGTGGTCCACGAAGTCCAATTGCCGGGGGTCCATCGGGTCCTGCCCGAAGCCGACCGACAGCGCATACAGGATCATGTCCCGCGGCGTGACCTGCTGGCGCACGTCCGGCAGGTGATGGCGCATCAGCGCGTCATGGTTGATCGGCATTCCCGTCCCTCAACAAAGCCAAGCAAGCCCCCGGCAACTCGCGCGGGTCAACGACCGGACCAGACATGTGCCGCGCAGTGCGGCTACAGGCGGTCCATGTTTCCAGACGCGCCTGACCTGCAAGAAGGTCAAACCCGGTGAGCGTTGATGCAGCGAGCGGCAACCGCTGGCAACCGCTACGTTCCTTCCCCATGGCGCACGACTCCAAGACGACCATCTTCGCCGCCCTGGCCGGCAACCTGGCCATCGCCGTCACAAAATTTGCAGCCGCCTGGTGGACCGGCAGCAGCGCCATGCTCAGCGAAGCCGTCCATTCGCTCGTGGACACCGGAAACCAGCTCCTGATGCTGTATGGCCTGCGCCGGTCGGCACGGCCAGCGACGCCCGAGCATCCCTTCGGCCATGGCCTGGAGCTGTATTTCTGGACTTTCGTCGTCGCTATCCTGATCTTCGGCCTGGGTGCCGGCGTTTCCATCCTGCAAGGCGTGGACAAGATACGGCATCCCCACGACGTTGACGCGCCCTGGATCAACTTTGCCGTGCTGGGCGCGTCCGCCCTGTTCGAGGGTGCGACCTGGCTGATCGCGCTGCGCGCCTTCCGGCGGCAAAGCAAGCACGATGACGTGCTGGAAGCGGTGCAGCTCAGCAAGGACCCGACGATCTTCACCGTGCTGATCGAGGACAGCGCGGCGCTGTCCGGGCTGGCCATCGCCGCAGCCGGTCTGGCAGGCGCGCAGCTATGGGGTCTACCCTGGCTGGACGGCGTGGCCTCGGTGCTGATCGGACTGCTGCTGGCCGGCACGGCGACGTTCCTCGCCCGGGAATGCAAGGGCCTGATGATGGGCGAGGCCGCCGACCCCGCGACCCGCGCCGGGCTGCGCCGCATCGCTGCCGCCAACACTGGCGTCGTTGGCGTGAACGAGGTGCTGACCATGCACTTCGGCCCGGCAGACGTACTGGCGGTTCTGAGCCTCGACTTCGAGAACGCGCTGACGGCAGGCGATGTGGAAGCTGCCGTTGGCAGCATCGAGCGGCAGATCAAGCGGGAGTTTCCAGTGGTCCGCCGCATTTTCGTGGAGGCGCAAAGCCGCGAAGGGCACCTGCAAGCGCAACTAGAGGTGGCGCCGCGCGAGGAGTGACGGCGTCCCCCTGCACCAGAGCTCCATCGGCAGGCCGCCGTAGCGGCGCCGGGTCGTTCCTTTGCCGCAGCCCTATCTTTGGCTGACGTCCCACGCTTCCGCTACGTGCACCGGGGTGTTCGCCACAGCAGGCGGCGCGCGGCCGAGCACATGGTCCGCTCCCTTCTCCCCGATCATGATGGTGGGGGCGTTCAGGTTGCCGGTTGTCAACGACGGCATCACCGAGCTGTCAATCACGTGCAGCCCGTCCAGCCCGATCACCCGGGTTTGCGGGTCCACTACCGCCATCGGATCGTCCGCCCGGCCCATCCGGCAGGTGCCGGTGGGATGGTAGGCGCTTTCGACCTTGGCGGCGATGAAGGCATCAATCTGCTCGTCCGTCACCACCCCGGTGCCGGGCTGCAGCTCCGCGCCGCGGAACCGGTCGAAGGCGGGCTGGGCGAAGATCTCCCGCGTCAGGCGGACGCAGGCGCGCATCTCCGTCCAGTCGTCGGGGTGGCTCATGTAGTTGAAGCGTATGCCCGGTTTCGCTGCCGGGTCGGCTGATGCCAGCCGCACGGAGCCGCGGCTTTTGGAATGCATGGGACCGACATGCGCCTGGAATCCATGCCCCTCCGCCTTCACCTTGCCGTCGTAGCTGACCGCCAGCGGCAGGAAGTGATACTGGATGTCCGGGTAGGGCACCCCGGCCCGGCTGCGTATGAAGCCGCAGCTTTCGAAATGGTTGGTGGCGCCCAGCCCGTCGTGCCGCAGCACCCATCGCGCGCCGATCATCGCCTTGGCCAGTGGGTTCGTCGCCGAATACAACGTGACCGGCTCCTTGCAGGCGACCTGGAAGTAGAACTCCAGGTGGTCTTGCAGGTTCTCGCCGACGCCGGGCAGGTCGTGGCGGACGGCGATGCCGTGCCGGCGCAGCTCGTCGGCCGGGCCGATCCCGGAGAGCTTGAGCAGTTGCGGCGAGTTGATGGGGCCGCCACACAGGATGACGGTGCGGTAGGCGCGCGCGACGTGGCTTTCGCCGCCCCGCCGGTAGCGTATGCCGACGGCGCACCGGCCCTGGAACAGTATCTCGGAGGCCAGGGCATGGGTCGCGACGTGCAGGTTGGGCCGTGACAGCGCCGGCTTCAGATAGGCGTTGGCCGCGCTCCAGCGCCGCCCGTCGCGGACGGTCATGCCCATGCGGCCGAAGCCTTCCTGCTGGTAGCCGTTGTAGTCCGCGGTGACGGCGTAGCCCGCCTGCCGCCCGGCCTCGATCCAGGCGGCGTGCAGCGGGTTCTCCAGCGTGCCGTAGCGCGTATGCAGCGGGCCGTCGCCGCCGCGATACTCGTCGCCGCCCTCGTTGGAGGTTTCGGCCCGGCGGAAATATGGCAGCACATGCCGATAGCCCCAGCCGGCGGCACCCTCCGCCTCCCAGCGGTCGAAGTCGTGCGGGTTGCCGCGGACATAGACCATGCCGTTGATGGACGACGACCCGCCCAGCACCTTGCCCCGCGGCGTGTGCAGCCGGCGCCCGCCCAGGTGCGGCTCCGGGTCCGTCTCGTAGGACCAGTTGTACTTCGGCATGTTCATCGGGATGGACAGCGCGCTGGGCATCTGGATCAGGATCGAACTGTCGGAGCCGCCATACTCCAGCAGCATGACCGTCGCCTTGCCGTCCTCGGTCAGCCGGTTCGCCAGCACGCAGCCAGCCGACCCGGCGCCGACGATCACGTAGTCGAAGAACTCCTCGGTCATGACGGCCTCGCTCATTCAGGTGCCTCGACATCGGCGAGCGCCACGTAAACGCTCTTTCGCCGGGTGTAGCGCTCGATGGCCGCGCGTCCGGTCTCGCGGCCCGAGCCGGACTGCTTCATCCCGCCGAACGGCAGCTCGGCCGGCGCGGTGCAGGCATTGATCCAGCAGGTGCCGGCCTGCAGCCGCGCGATCACCCGGTGGGCGCGCGACAGGTCGGAAGTGAACACCCCGGCGGCCCAGCCGAACCCGGTCGCGTTGGCGCGGGCCACGACCTCGTCCTCGTCGTCGAAGGCCAGCACCGGCATGACGGGGCCGAAGACCTCCCCCCGCACGATGGCCATGCCGTCGCGGCAGCCGCCGAACACGGTGGGCGCCACGAAGGCGCCGCGGGCCAGCGCGCCGTCCGTCACACGGTGGCCGCCCGCCAGCAGCTCCGCCCCTTCCTGCGTGCCGCGCTCAATGAAGCCGAGCACATGGGCCATGTGCGCCTCCGAGATCAGCGCACCGACCTGGGTGGCGGGGTCCAGCGGGTCGCCGACCCTCAGGCGGGCGACCCGGGCCAGCAGCTTCTCGAGGAACGCCTGGCGGACCCGACGATGCACGAACACCCGGGTGCCATTGGAGCAGACCTCCCCCGCGGAGTAGAAATTTCCGAGCAGCGCGCCGGACACCGCGTTGTCCAGCCGCGCATCCTGGAACACGATCAGGGAAGATTTGCCGCCAAGTTCCAGCGTCACCGGTTTCCGCGTCGGCGCCGCGTCGGCCATCACCGCCCGCGCGGTTCCGGCCTCGCCGGTCAGCGACGCCGTGCGTATGCCGGGGTGCCGGATCAGCAGCCGGCCCGTTTCGGCAAAGCCCTGCACGACCTGGAACACGCCGTCCGGCAGCCCGGCCTCACGCAGCGCCTCGGCAAGGGCCAAGGCGGTCAGCGGGGTCAGCTCGGACGGCTTGAAGATCATGGCGTTGCCGCAGGCCAGCGCTGGTGCGGCCTTCCAGCAGGCGATCTGCAAGGGGTGGTTCCAGGCGCCGATCCCGGCGGCGACGCCCAGCGCCTCGCGCCGCACGTAGCCGAACGCGCCGGGTCCCAGGTCCAGGTGCTCCCCGGCGATACCCGCCGCCAGACCGCCATAGTACTCCAGGCAGTCCGCGCCGGACAGCACGTCCACCGCCGCGGTTTCCTGAATCGGCTTGCCGGTGTCGAGGGTTTCGGTCCGGGCAAGCTCGGCGTTGCGGGAGCGCAGCAGGTCGGCGGCGCGGCGCAGCACCCGGCCGCGCCCGGCGCCGGTCAGGGCGGCCCAAGCAGGCTGGGCGCGGCTGGCGGCGGCAACGGCCTGGTCCACCTCGGCCGGGTCGGACACCGCGATGCGGGCCAGGACCTCGCCCGTCGCCGGGTTGATCGTCTCGAAGCTGTCCCGTGCCGGCAGGACGCGCCGGGCGCGATGCGGGGGAGGGGCCGGCAGCCTGCTATCAACGAAGGCCGTCACCAGGGAGCGTGCCGCCTCGCTGTCGCCTTCGCGCCACTCGGACAGCGCGGCGCGCAGCCACACCCCGTCAATCAACGACGCCACCATGCCGGCTACCCGCCCGGCCTCATGCCCCGGCAGCAACGGGCGCAGCGCGTGGCGCAGGTTGGACAGCATGCGCGCCTGGTAGGCGGCCTGTACCCGCCGCAGCCGCGGCGCATGCAGGACCTGGCCCCAGATCGCCAGCCACGCTGCCGCGGCGCGGGGCTCGAACTCGGCGGAGGACAGGCTGGCGTCTATGATGGCCTGCACCCGCTCCTGCGGCGACCGGGCTACGGCCAGGCGTTCCGCCACCCGGCTGCGCACGCGCCCGGCCAAGGTGCGGAAAGCCAGGTCGAGCAGGGTGTCCTTGTCGCCGAAGTAATGCGCCACCAGCCCGGCCGACACCCCGGCCCGGGCGCCGATCCGCCCCAGGGTGGCGCCGACGTAGCCAGCCTCGGCCAGCACATCTATCGTCACCTCGACAAGCTGCTGCCGGCGGCTGTCGGGCAGGGTGGGCTGTTCGGTGGAGGCTTGCCGCTGCCGCATGTCCCGGCCCGTGAATTGAATGCCCATTCAACACCTGACTAGTTATCAGGTCAATGTGGAGCTTTGCCTCTGGGAGCAGCATTTTGCTTTTTGGAATGCCAAAAACGCAGGCATTTCATGAGCCGAAATTTCGGCCATTCGGTCCAGCCCACCACCTTGGCACATTGACGTTTCAGGTGGCTATGCGGCGGTGCTGGCGGGCGGCCCCGCTGCGCATCCCTCAATGACGGGCGGGACAATGCGGGCGCCTTGCAACGCAGGGCTTCGCCGGGTCCAGCGACGTATGGCGTGCTGCCGCAAAAAACTGCTTCCCCTCATATTGAATGACTGTTTAATGTCGGTGGACCAAAGTGCGGCACATAGCCCGGCCCCGGGCGCAGGAGGGCCATCATGGCACTGCTCGATGACTGGATGGCGGACA
Organism: Acetobacteraceae bacterium; assembly: GCA_036398775.1. Taxonomy (GTDB): domain Bacteria; phylum Pseudomonadota; class Alphaproteobacteria; order Acetobacterales; family Acetobacteraceae; genus DASWOJ01. Next base: position 1,297 of record DASWOJ010000405.1, on the reverse strand, counting down.
ACAAGATCCCTGTCGGCTCGGTGATCGCCTCGGGGATAGACGTGCTGAAGACGCACGGCGCCGGGTTCTTCGATGGCGTGTCGGACACCGTGCGCTTCGTGATCGACGGCATCACGGCGGCGCTGGTATGGGTGCCGAGCCCGGTGCTGATTCTGCTTATGACCGGGCTGTCCTACCTGATCCGCCGGTCGTGGCAGCTCAGCCTGTTCGTCGCCCTGGCGCTGCTGTTCATTCTGAACCAGGGCTACTGGCAGGAAACCATGGAAACGCTGTCCCTGGTGCTGGCGTCCGCCCTGGTGTCCAGCGCCATCGGCATCCCGCTGGGCATCGCCTCCGCGCACCGGCCCTGGCTGTTCCGGCTGATCCGCCCGGCGCTGGACCTGATGCAGACCCTGCCGACCTTCGTCTACCTGATCCCGACCCTGGTGCTGTTCGGGCTGGGCGCGGTGCCGGGGCTGATCTCGACCGTCATCTTCGCCCTGCCGGCGCCGGTGCGCCTGACCCATCTCGGCATCACCTCGGTGCCCCGGCAACTGCTGGAGGCCGGTGAGTCGTTCGGCGCCACCCGCCGGCAACTGCTGTGGAAGGTGGAGCTGCCCAGTGCCCGCCCGATGATCCTGGCCGGGCTGACCCAGTGCATCATGCTGAGCCTGTCCATGGTCGTGATCGCCGCGCTGGTGGGCGCCGGCGGGCTGGGGGTGCCGGTGGTGCGGGCGCTGAACACGGTGCGGGTGGATACGGGGTTCGAGGCCGGGCTGGTGATCGTGCTGCTGGCCATTATCCTCGACCGCGTGTGCCGCCCGCCAGAAGGGAAGAACGCATGATGCGCGCCGCCATCGAGTTCCGCGGCGTTGACATCGTCTTCGCCGGGAATGCCGGACCGCAATCGGCTCGGGTCAAGGAAGCGCTGCGCCTGGTGGACGCCGGCATGTCCCGGGCCGAGATCGCCCGGCAGACCGGGCTGGTCGCCGGCGTGACCGGTGCCAGCCTGATGGTAGAGCAGGGCGAGATTTCCGTGCTGATGGGCCTGTCCGGCTCGGGTAAGTCCACCCTGCTGCGCGCCGCCAACGGGCTGAACCAGGTGACCCGCGGCCAGGTGCTGCTTCGGGACGGCGATGGTTCCGTGGACCTCGCCTCCTGCGACGCGCCCACCTTGCGGCGGATGCGGCTCAGCCGGGTGGCGATGGTGTTCCAGTCCTTTGCGCTGCTGCCGTGGCGGACCGTGCGGGAGAACGTCGGGCTGGGGCTGGAGCTGCGCGGCGTGTCCGTGGCGGAGCGGCGGCGGCTGGTGGACGGG
>DASWOJ010000404.1:0-1857 GCA_036398775.1 Acetobacteraceae bacterium | reverse complement strand
ACCCCAGGATCTTCGCAGCGGCAAACCGACGCCAAGCAGCAGCGGGCCATGCGCCGGGCGTTGGGCGAGTTGATGCAGCGCTTCGGCGACCTGACCGGCCAGGTGCCGCCCAGCCTCGGCGAAGCCGACACCGCCATGCGCGACGCGGCGCAGGCTCTGCAGGACGGCCGCGACGACTTCGCCGGCACGGCGCAGCAGCGCGCCATCGAGGCGTTGCAGAAGGGTGGGCGCGACATGGGCCAGGCAATGGCCCGCCAGTTCGGCACCGGCGAGCAGCCCGGCGAGGGTGAACCCGGCGAAGGCGAGGGCGAGCAGGACGCCAACGGCAACGGCAGCGGCAACCAGCCCGGCAACCGGCAGGGCCGCAACGATCAGCCCGGCACGGATAACCGCTCAGGCCCCTCGCGGCGGCAGACGCGTAGGGATCCGCTGGGACGCGAACTGCCGGGAGGCGACCTCAGCAGCGGCGACCAGGTGCGGGTGCCCGACCAGATGGAAGAAGCGCGCACCCGAGCATTGCAGGAAGAGCTGCGCCGCCGCGGTGCCGACCGCACCCGTCCGCAGCCCGAGCTGGACTACATAGACCGGCTGCTGAAGACGTACTAGGAAAGGGCGCCGGCGGACCCGGGCCACCGCAGGCCCGGCCGCATTGCGCCCTACCTCCTGCCAGCCCGCGTCAACGGCGCAGCAGGCCGAGCGCCGAATACAGCCGCTCGCTCGGCGGCCAAACCCGTATCATGTCCAGACGCCACGCCAGCATCGCCCACACCAGCGCGCCGAGCAGCACCATGCTGCCGGCCCAGGCGAGCAGGACGGGCACAGGAAGCCGGACAGCAAGGAGCCGGTGTCGTATGCCGCGCGCTGTTGCGGCAGGCGCCAGCGGCGGCGGCTCAGGCTCCGGCAGGCTCGATGTTGCCGCCTCATGCAGTTCCGGTGCCGCATCCTCGGGCGCCGCTGCCTGGGGCGCCGGCAGCGGCTCCGGCTCCGATTCGTCGGCGGGCGGCACCCAGCCCGACCCGCACCGGGCGCACCGGACCGTGCGGCCCCCGGCCAAACGCTCCGCCGGCACGTCATAGGCCGCGGCGCAGTTGGGGCAGGTAATCCTCATCCCGCGGTGATACCCTGCCCGTCGCGCCCCGGACAACCCGCCCTCCCCAAAGCCGCACGGTCGTGGCAAAACGGAACGCCGGGGGTTTGGGGATGGTGCGCTTGGACGGTGTCGGATTGGGCTACGGGACCACCACCGTCCTGCAGGGCTTGTCGTTCGGCATCCGCGAAGGCGGCTTCCGCTGGCTGCTCGGCCCTTCCGGCGCCGGCAAGACCAGCCTGCTGCGCCTGCTGCACCTGGCCGTCCGCCCCAGCGCCGGCCGCCTGGAGCTGATGGGCCAGGACATCGGCGCCGCCGGCCGCGCCCGCCTGCCGCTGCTGCGCCGGCGGATCGGCATGGTGTTCCAGGACTTCCGCCTGCTGCCGCACCTGTCGGCCTTCGACAACGTGGCCCTGCCGCTGCGCCTGGCTGGCCGGCCCGAGGGCCAGGTACGCGTGGACACGCTGGAGCTGCTGGGCTGGGTCGGCCTGTCCCGCAAGCTGCTGTCCCGGCCGGCGGAGCTGTCCGGCGGCGAGCAGCAGCGCGTCGCCATCGCCCGCGCCGTGGTCAGCCGCCCGCTGCTGCTGCTGGCCGACGAACCCACCGGCAACCTGGACGACGTCCAGGCGGGCCGCCTGATGCAGTTGCTGCACGAAATGAACCGCCTGGGCACCACCGTGGTCGTCGCCACCCACAACGACGCCCTCGTGGCCCGGCACCCCGCCCATACCATCCGTCTCCTGGACGGCGGGCTGATCCGCGATGACTAG
>DASWOJ010000403.1:0-1689 GCA_036398775.1 Acetobacteraceae bacterium | reverse complement strand
GTCGCGCAGCAGGTTGGCGGTCACCGTGCTTTCGTATGGCGGCACGAACGGGGACAGGATGCGGCTGCCGGCGGTGGTGCGGGTGCCGGCGGTGCAGAACAAGTCCTTGATCGCCAGCGGCAGGCCCAGCAGCGGGCGCTCATCCCCGGACGCCAACGCCACGTCAGCCGCCCCGGCGGCGGCCCGGGCGCTGTCGGCCATCACGGTAATCAGGGCGTTCAGGCGCAGGTTGAGCGCGTCCACCACCGCGAGGTGCGCGTCGGTCAGCTCGACAGCCGTGAAGTCCTTGCGGCGCAGCCCGTCGCGGGCCTGCACCAAGGTCAGGTCGGTCAGCATTATTCGACCACCTTCGGAACCGCGTAGAACAGACCCGCGCGGTCCGGGGCGTTGGACAGTACCTGCTCGGTGATGCCGCCGTCCGTCACCTCGTCGGCACGCAGGCGTAGCGCCATGTTGGCAGCGCCGGTCAGCGGCTCGATCCCGTCCACGTCCAGTTCGTTCAACTGCTCGATCCAGCCGATGATGCCGCCCAGCTCCTGCGCCAGTTGCGCCAGGTCGGCCTCCTCGACGCGGATGCGGGCCAGCTTGGCGACGCGGCGGACGGTCGCGGGATCGAGCGACATTGGGCGGGTTATCCTATGGTATGGAGAAGGCGCCGCCCATACAGGGCGGTGCAGCAAATGGAAAGCATACCGGCCAGGATGCCCCTGTTCAACATGGCGGAGATGCGGGCCGCACTCCCGGCGGGACGGCGGCTGATCGGGCTGGACCCGGGGGCGAAACTCATCGGGGTCGCGCTGTCGGATGTGGGCCTGATGCTCGCCAGCCCCTATGGCAGCCTGCGCCGGGGCAAGCTGTCCGCGGCTGCGGCCGAGATCACCGCCCTGGCGCGCAAGGAAGGCGTGGGCGGGCTTGTTGTGGGTTGGCCACTGTCCATGGACGGCGCGATGGGTCCGGCGGCGCAGGCGGTGCGGGATTGGGCTCGGGCGCTGTCCGATGGCACCGCGCTGCCGGCGGCCCTGTGGGACGAGCGGCTGTCGTCGTCTGCCGTCAACCGCTTCTTGATTAGCGAGATGGACCTGACCCGGCGCAAGCGCGCCGCCCTGGTGGACAGCATGGCGGCGGCCTACATCCTGCAAGCGGCCCTGGATGCAAGCGTGCCCAGGCCGGCCCCTGACGCTGGCGGACTGGCCACCATTGAAGCCGGGTGACGGATGGTAACCGAACAGGGCGACCGGGTTCCGCGATAAGATACCGGCACGCACCCTCAAGCGGACAGGACGGCGAACACCCAGCATGACAGCATCCCTTGCGGAACAGGCGCCTCCCGGCATGGGTCAAGCGGCGACCGCCGTCCCGTCCGACGTGGCAAAGGTGGGCTTCGAGGGACAGGGAACGCAGCACAGCCGGCGGCTCTTGGCCGTCGAGACCGCGGTCAACGTCGTTTACGGCACCGTCCCCTATGCCGTGATGATGATGACCCCAGCCGACCTGGAGGATTTCGCAGTCGGCTTCAGCCTGACCGAGGGCGTCATCCAAGCGCGCTCCGAGCTGCGCGGCACCCGGGTGGAGGACGACCCGGACGGCCTCCGCCTAGTGGTGAACCTGGCGCCGGAGCGCTTCCACGCCCTGCTGGCCCGGCGCCGCTCCATGACCGGCCGCACGAGCTGCGGCGTCTGCGGGATCGAG
>DASWOJ010000402.1:0-4430 GCA_036398775.1 Acetobacteraceae bacterium | reverse complement strand
CGTCAGTACGACTTGGCCGAACGCGCCCGCGCTCTCGGCTGGACGGATGTGACCGTCATCGACGACGACCTCGGCCGGTCGGGGTCGGGCGTCAGCCGTCCGGGCTTCGAGCGGCTGCTGGCCGCAATCTGCGAGGGCCGGGTTGGGGCCGTGTTCGCCATCGAGGCGTCGCGGCTGGCTCGCAACGGGCGCGACTGGCACACGCTGATCGAGTTCTGCGGCCTGGTTGGGGCGTTGATCATCGGCGAGGATGGCACGTACAGCGCGCAGGACCCGAACGACCGGCTTTTGCTGGGCATGAAAGGGACCATGAGCGAACTCGAGCTCTCGCTCCTGCGTGCCCGCTCGATGGAGGCGCTGCGGCAGAAAGCACAACGCGGCGAGCTCTTCTCCACCGTGGCCGTTGGTTATGTCCGAGTGGGTCGCGGCAGGGTTGAGCTTGACCCAGATCTGCGTGTGCGCGAGGCGATCGGGTTGGTCTTCGCCCGCTTCGCCGAGATGCAAAGCATCCGCCAGGTCTTCTTGTCGCTGCGGGCCGATCGGATTGCGCTTCCCTACATCGACCACAGGCACCCGGGGGAGCGGCGGCCGCTGTGGAAGCTTCCGGTCTACACGACGGTGAACAACTTCCTCGCCAACCCCGTGTATGCCGGGGCCTACGCCTTCGGCCGGACCGGCAGCTGGACGACGATCGAGAACGGCCGCAAGCGCGTGCTGCGTGGCTGTCGCAAGGCCCGCTCGGACTGGGCAGTCTTGCTGGTCGACCATCACGAGGGGTATCTGCCGTGGGCGGAGTACGAGAGGAACCAGCGGCTGATCGCCGACAACGCCAACGGCAAGGGCATGATGGTGCGCGGCGCGGTGCGCAAGGGCGAGGCGTTGCTCGCGGGCCTGGTGCGCTGCGGCCATTGCGGCCGCAGGCTTCTGGTCAGCTACAACGGCAACAAGGGCGACGTCGGCCGTTACAACTGCGATGCTGTCCGCAACAACCCCGGTGCTGATCCCTGCATCGCGTTCGGCGCGCTGCGGGTCGACGAGGCGGTCGGGGCCGAGGTCGTGCGGCTGCTGCAGCCGCTCAGCGTCGAGGCAGCGGTGCATGCGATCACGGGAAGCGAGCAACAGGCCGGCGAGAAGCGGCGTCAAGTCGAGCTGACGCTCGAGCGGGCACGCTATGAGGCAGCCCGGGCGCGGCGGGGGTATGACGCGGTCGATCCCGACAATCGCCTCGTCGCCGGTGAACTCGAGCGGCGTTGGGAAGCCGCGCTTGCGACCGTGCGCGGGTTGGAGGCTGAGCTTGAGGAACAGGTCCGGCAGCAGCCGGCGGCCCTGGGTGCCCAGGAGCGTCAGCGGCTGCTGCAGATGGGCGCAGACCTGGACGCGGCCTGGCACCATCCGGCAGCCGACGCCGCCACACGCAAGCGCATCGTCCGCGTCGTGCTGCGCGAGGTCGTCGCACGTGTGGAGGGCGATCAGATCGAGTTGCTGCTGCACTGGCAGGGAGGCGACCATACCCGCCTTGCGGTCAAGAAGAACCGGAGGGGCCAGACACGCTGGTCCGTCGAGCCGGAGACGGTGGACCTGATTCGGGCCTGCGCGCGCTTGATGCCCGACAAAGCTATTGCCGGCATGCTCAACCGGACAGGCCAGCGCACGGGCCGGCTGAACGGGTGGACGCAGTCGCGCGTGCGCGGCTTCCGCAACACGCACGGCATTGCGGTCCATGTGGATGGCGAGTGGGCCGAGCGCGGCGAAGTCACCCTGCCCGAGGCAGCCAGGCTGCTCGGCCTCAGCACCATGACGGTGCTCCGCCAAATTCGTACTGGTATCATCCCCGCCGAGCAATACTGCAAAGGCGCGCCATGGGTGATCAAACGAAGCGCTGTCGAGGAGCGGCAACAGATTGAACGTGCCAAAGTGGGCCGCAAGGGTCCACCATCATCGGGCACAGCTCAGCAACCCTCTCTTTTTCAATGACGTAACCAGATGGGCATCATGACGTATGATCGGGCCCGCTTGTGGCCCTGACCTATGCCGCCGGGGTGAACGACCCCGCACGGTTCAGCGACTCTCGCACGGTTGGCGCTCACTTCGGCCTGACGCCGCAACGGTTCCAGTCCGGCGACATGGACTGGTCCGGCGGGATCAGCCGCGCCGGCGATGCCGGGGTGCGGCGGGCGCTGTATCATGCGGCGAACGTGCTGATCCACCACAGCCGCGGCTGGTGCGCCCTGAAGTCCTGGGCCGTGCGCGTGGCCAAGCGCCGTGGCCTGGGCAAGGCCAAGGTGGCGCTGGCACGCAAGTTGGCCGTGGTGCTGCACAAAATGTGGATGACGGGCGAGGACTGCCGGCTGAAGGCCACGGCCTAGCCGTCCGCACCGGATCGGCCGCTCGCCAGGCGCGGCCGGAGAGGTCCCTCCGGGGACGGGGTTGGGGAGAGTGCGCTGCAACTCTTTGGCGTCCGGCACGGGCTTTGTGCAGGATCAAACGCCGCGCATGAGGAAGCACCCCCCAGCTCCTGCCCATACCCCATCCTGAGCCGGCGTCCGCGCATGAGCTCGTAGAGAAGGCTGCCCCCGGGAGACACCATCAGCAGGCTGATCTGGTCCGCTGCAATGCCAAGAAGGACAGAACCATGCAGGAGGCTGCGATGTAGCTGTTGACGGAAGGGGCCGGGATAGAGAAGGAGTTCAAGCGCCGCATCAAGACCCAGACCGTGCTGCCCTCGGCTGAAACCGCCGCCATGCTGCTCTGGGCGCTGATGGCGTCGGGCCAGATCATCATGCGCAAGGTGGACGGGTGGCAGATGTTGGGCGGGAAGCTGGCCGATCCCATGCCCGTTGACCTCGCCGCCTGAGCCAGGCAACCATCACCACGCCGGAGACACGATAGTCAGGCCATTTCCACCACATCCACGACGCCACCCATTACCCAAAGAAGCTGCTGTTGGCGCGGGCAACGCCGAGCAACTGGATTTGCGTGTTGTCGGCGAGCGTGAGTGTGGTGAAGCCCCCCGTGTTGGACTGGCTGGCCAGCGCATTGATTGCGGCGTCCTCGCCATAACCATTCAAGTTGATCCGGTCTGTGCCGGGCACAAAGTTGAACAATACGAAGTTGCGTGCAGCGCCTTGCTGAAGATTAAGTGTCACCGATCCGCCCATCACGATGTCCGCGCTGCCCGACCCGGACGTGACTGTGCTCGTGCCAAAGGCAAACACCGTTGATTTGCCCGCGCCGAGCTGTACCGTGCTGGTGCCCGTGCCTGTGCCAATTAGGTCGTTGCCGGAGCCGAGGAGGAACGCGTCCCGCCCCGTGCCGCCGAAAAACGCATCGTTGCCGGTGGATGCACTGCCGTCCAGCGTGGCATCGCCGCTGCCCGCGACTAGAAAGTTGCCGTTGCTGCCTGCCGAGAACAGCTGCCCACCCTGGCTGGCCACCAACACGCTTGTAGCTGTGTTCGCGCCCGCGCGTAGCACGTCGCTGCTTGCATTGCCCCAGAATTGGCCACCCGCGGCGCCGGTCTGCGCTTGCAGGCCGCCGCTGCCGCCGACAACGATGTCGTAAGCCGAACCTGCAGTGTACTTGAGCCCGCCGCTGCCGCCAAAGGCCACGGAGGTCGCACTCCCACCGATGAAGGTCATCTTGCCGGCCCCGCCCACAGCCACAAGGCCCTGGCTAGCCATGACAGTGCAAACGCCCGAGCCGCCCAGCACCGTGTCTTGCCCGTTGCTGCTCACCGCGCCGCTGCCGCCCGCAAGCTGCACTCGGCTGCCGCCAGTGCCAGTGGTCACATTCACCGCGACTTGCCCCGACGCGTTGACCACGTTCTTGCCGTCACCAGTTGCGATGGTCGCAGATCCATCAGTTACATCGAAGGTATTATCGCCTTGGCCACCAATTAGGGTGACATTGCTGCCGGCAGAAAGGAACCGATCTCCTGCATTGTTACCCACTAGGACGACATTCGCTTGAGCGTCATCCGACAGCACGACGGAGTTGTTGCCGCGCACAATCAGCGCGCCCCAGCCCAAAGGTGTTGCCAGCGTAGCACCGGCTGCCGGGTTCCGAACGATAATCGCATTCAGCACTCCGGTGACCAGGGGTGGAAGAGGAGACACATCGACCGTGGTGTCGGCCCTTTGGACGGTGCCAGACGGCCCTGCGACTACCGTTAGCGCTGCGCTAGCACCATTGACCGAGACAGCGGAGTAGCCGTTGCCTATTACGTCGGCTAAGATCACCGCACTTACAGTAGTGAGCGCAGAAGAGGGCGTCGGCGCTGGCGTATCGATGGTGACGCTGGCTGCTGCTGAGGCGGGCGAGACGTTGCCCGCTGCGTCCGTCGCCGTCGCGGTCAGGCTGTGGCTGCCCTGGCCCAGGGCCGCCGCAGCAGTGATCGACCAGGTGCCGTCAGCGGCGGCGATGGCAGTCCC
>DASWOJ010000401.1:0-24887 GCA_036398775.1 Acetobacteraceae bacterium | reverse complement strand
CGGCGCGCAGCACGGTGGCGGCGGAGCACAGGGCGGCGACTTCCTCCAGCTTGTGGCTGGTATAGAGGATGCTGCATCCCTCGGCGGCCAGCCGGCGCAGGGTGGCAAATAGGCCGTCGGCCTCCTGCGGCGTCAGCACGGAGGTCGGCTCGTCCAGGATCAGCAGATGCGGCTCCTGCAGCAGGCACCGCACGATCTCGACCCGCTGGCGCTCGCCGACCGAGAGTTCGTGCACATGGCGCCCCGGCGACACCGCCAGGCCGTAGCGGGCGGCGACCGCGGTGATCCGCCGGGCCAGGGCGGGCAGGGCCTCTCGGGTGCGCAGGCCAAGGGCCACGTTCTCCACGACCGTCAGCGTCTCGAACAGTGAAAAATGCTGGAACACCATGGCGATGCCCAGGCGACGTGCGGTGCCCGGGTCCATCACGGGCACCTCGGCGCCGTTCCAGGCGATGCCGCCGGCATCCGGGCGCAGCAGGCCACAGATAATACGCATCAGGGTGCTCTTGCCGGCGCCGTTCTCGCCGATCAGGGCGTGAATTTCACCGGGTGCCACCGCCAGGGTGACGCCCTCGTTGGCCTGGGTCGCACCCAGACGCTTGCTGATGCCGTCCAGGCGCAGGCGCAGGGGGGGATCAGCGGGCATGGCCGGGCTCCAGCAAGGGCCGTGCCATCAACGTCATCCCACCATTGCCGCCGCGGCGGCGGAGTGGCGGGCCACCAGCGCCGGCAGGTCCAGGCCGGGCACGGCGCCGTCCTCCACCACCCAGCGCCCGGCCACCATCACCCGGTCCGCCCGGTGCGCGCCGCACAACACCAGCGCCGCCAACGGGTCGCCGGCGCCGGAAAACCGCAGCTCGTCCAGCCGGAACAGCGCCAGGTCGGCGGCGGCCCCTGGCGCGATGCGGCCCAATTCCGGACGGCCGAGGCAGGCGGCGGACCCCTCCGTCGCCCAGCGCAGCGCGTCCCGGTGGCTGACGGCGCCGATGCCGTTGGCGGCCCGCTGCACCAGGAAGGCGGCGCGCACCTCCTGCATCATGTTGGACCCGTCGTTGGAGGCGGAGCCGTCCACCCCCAGCCCAACCGCGACGCCCGCCTGCTCCAGTGCACAAACCCGGCAGGTGCCTGACGCCAGCACCTGGTTGGAGCAGGGACAATGCGTCACGCCCACCCCCGCCGCCCCCAGCCGCGCCATGTCCGGCGCCGAGAAGTGGATGCCGTGCGCCAGCCAGGTGCCCGGGCGCAGCCAGCCGCACCCGTCCAGGTAGTCCAGCGGCGAGCAGCCGAACCGCCCCTGGCAGAACTCCGCCTCGTCCACCGTTTCCGCCAGGTGGGTGTGCAGCCGCACCCCGGTCCCGGCGGCCAATTCCGCGGTCCGCCGCATCAGCCCGGTGGTGACGGAAAACGGCGAGCACGGCGCCAGCGCGATCTGCAGCATGGCATGCGGGCGCGGGTCGTGGTGCCGGGCAATCAGCCGCTCGCTGTCGGCGAGGACCGTGTCGGCGTCCTGCACGACGCTCTCGGGCGGCAGGCCGCCGTCGCGCACCGACAGGTCCATGGAGCCGCGCGTCAGCACCGCGCGCATGCCCAGCCGGGCGGCTGCCGCGGCCTCGATGCCGATGGCGTCCTCCAGCCCGGCGGGGAACACGTAGTGGTGGTCGGTCGTGGTGGTGCAGCCGGACAGCAGCAGCTCCGCCATCGCCACCGTCACCGCGGCGTCCAGGGCCTCCGGCGTCAGGCGCGCCCATAGCGGATACAGCGCCTGCAGCCAGGGGAACAGCGTGCGGTCCAGCGCCGCCGGGCAGGCGCGGGTCAGCGTCTGGTAGAAATGGTGGTGCGTGTTGACCAGCCCGGGGATGACGACGTGCCGGCTGGCGTCGAACGGCGCGGCGGGCCGGGACGGGGCGCCGCCGGCGGGCACCAGTTCGAGGATGCGCCCGTCCTGCACCACCACGCCGCCCGGCGCGTCCGCCAGGATGGCCAGGGGGTTGCGAATCCAAAGCGGCTTGGCAGGGTCCGGCATGGTGGGATGGCATAGCAATTGCAGACTTCCTGCAAGCCAATGTTGCGCCGCAATGACGAGGTGAGTGATGGATGCCGTGCCGGCCCCGCCCTTGGCATCATCAACGGCCCCGCCGCTCCTGCGCCTCGTCGTGCTCGCGGTGCAGCATGTGCTGGTGATGTATGCCGGCGCCGTGGCGGTGCCGCTGATCCTGGGCGGCGCCCTCAAGCTGCCGCGGGATCAGGTGGCGCTGCTGATCAACGCCGACCTGTTCGCCTGCGGCGTGGCGACGATCATCCAGTCCTACGGCGTCGGTCCCATCGGCATACGCCTGCCGGTGATGATGGGCGTCACCTTCGCCTCCGTGGCACCCATGCTGGCGATGGCGGGCAACCCGGCGCTGGGCCTGCCGGCGATCTTCGGATCGGTGATCGCGGCGGGCGTATTCGGCCTGGTGGCGGCGCCGTTCATCAGCAGGCTGCTGCGGTTCTTCCCCTCGGTCGTGACCGGGTCCATCATCACGGTGATCGGCATCACGCTCATGCGGATCGGCATCAACTGGATCGGCGGCGGCCGTCCGGCGGCGCCGGACTTCGGGGCGCCGGGCTACTTGGCAGTGGCGGCGATAGTCCTGGCGGTCATCCTGTCGCTCCTGCGCTACGGAACCGGCTTCCTGCGCAACACGGCGGTGCTGATCGGGATTGTCGTCGGCTACGCCGTCACGCTGGTGCTGGGCTGGGGCGACTTCGCCGGGCTGGACGCGCAGCCCTGGGTGGCGATGATCTACCCGTTCCAGTTCGGCTTCCCGGCCTTCGACCTGGTGGCGTGCCTGTCCATGTGCCTGGTGATGGTCGTCGTGATGATCGAGAGCACCGGCATGTTCCTGGCGCTGGGCACGATGGTCGGCATGAAGATCGGCCCGCGGGAGCTCGCCCGTGGCCTGCGCGGGGACGGCCTGGGCACCGTCATCGGCGGCGTGTTCAACACCTTCCCCTACACCTCGTTCTCGCAGAACGTCGGGCTGGTGGGCGTCACCGGCGTCACCAGCCCGATGGTCTGCGTCGCAGGTGGGGTCATCATGATCCTGCTCGGGCTGCTGCCGAAGGTCGCCTTCGTCGCGGCGTCCATCCCGCAAAGCGTGCTGGGCGGCGCGGGGATCGTGATGTTCGGCATGGTGGCGGCCACCGGCATACGCATCCTGGCGACCGTGGAGTATGAGAAGCAGCGCGGCAACCTCATCATCGTCGCCGTGTCCATCGGTTTCGGCATGATACCGCTGGTGGCGCCGACCTTGTTCCGCACGGCGCCGGAGATGTTGCGGACCCTGCTGGACAGCGGCATCCTTCTCGCCACGATCGCCGCGGTGGCGCTGAACGCCTTCTTCAACGGCGCCGCGCCCGTCGGCGCCGACGCGCCGTATATCGCCTCCGACCACATCTGACGGGACACGCCCCATGCCGCTGATCAGCAACTCCTACGGCAAGGGCCGGGTCCGGGTCATGCGCGTGGACCGCAGCAGCGACCGGCACGAAATCCGCGAGCTGAGTGTCCAGACGATGCTGGAGGGCGGGTTCGGCGCCGCCTACACGTCCGGCGACAACTCCGCCGTGGTCGCGACCGACACCATCAAGAACATCGCCTACATCGTCGCGCGGGAGAACATGGGTGCCTGCGCTGAGGAGTATGCCGGCAAGCTCGCGGCCCGGTTCCTGGACCGCTACCCCCAGGTGGAACGTGCGACGGTCCGTACGCAGGAAACCCGGTGGACCCGCGCCGTGCTGGGCGGAGCGGAGCATCCGCACACCTTCACCCTGGACGCCAACGGCAAGCCGATGGTGGCGCTGTCCGCCGGGCGGGATGGCGGGGTGGAGGTCGTATCGGGGATCGCCGGCTACACCTTCATGAAGTCCACCCAGTCGGGCTGGGTGGACTACGTCATGGACGAATATACCACCCTGCCGGAAACCCGCGACCGTATCGCGGCGACCGCGATGGACGCGACCTGGACCTGGCTGTCCGTCCCTGCGGACTATCCGGCCGCCAACGCCCTCATCCTTTCCACCATGCTGGAGGTGTTCGGCACCACCTACAGCCACGGCGTGCAGGATAGCCTGTATCGCATGGGAGAGGCTGCCCTGGCGGCGGTGCCGGAGCTGGGCACGATCAGCATGGCCTGCCCGAACAAGCACTACATCCCGATGGCCCTGGACCGCTTCGGCCTGTCCGCCGACAACATGGTGTTCATCGCCACCGACGAGCCTCACGGCCAGATCGAGTGTACTGTGGGCCGGGCCGCATAGGCTGCTCCCAGCCGTGCTGCCTCGGGCGGATCGGACGGCCGGCCTGGCGCGCCGGCGGCACCGCTGCAACCCTGCTTGGCTCCGTCACGTTACGGCAACATGCAACGGAGAGGCCCTATGCGTCCGAAAACAACGGCTATGGTCCTGCTTGGCTGCATCTGCGTGCTGACCGCATGCGCCCCGGTCCAACGCAGCACGGGACGCGACTCCAGGCCGGACGAAGACCCGCTTGAGGCCAATCGTCCCGCTTCCGCCGCCGGCCAGCGGCCATTGACCCCGATCATGACCCAATAGCGCCGCAGCCTTCAGAAATGCACCCGCGTCGCGAAGAACGGCGCATTCTCGATTGAGCCTTTGACGCGCGTATGGTCGTTGCCGAACTTGTTGAACCAGTATTGGAAGCCGACGCTGAAATCCAGGAACTCCGCCCTCTGCAAGAGCACCTTGCCGATGTCCAGGGTCAGCCGGGTTTGGGATAGGATTTCCACCTCCGTCTGGCTGCCGAACGCATCCCGTCCCTTCGGCGTGACGAGGTTCGCGAACCCCTCCAGCCGCAGAGGCAGCTTGGTGAACCCTAGGGGAAACTGATACACCGCCTCGACCTCGAATGTCGGGTCGAACTGTATGTTGCGTCCGACGATGCCATTGTGGTTCCACTCCTGGGCATAATGCAGGCCGATGTTCAGGAATCCCGGCACATTGAAGTGGATGTTCGGCCCGGCCACGGCCAGCCACTTGTATGACGCGAACTGCGTGTTCTTGGTGTTGTGGTCGAAGCCCGCCTCGAACGTGATGTCGCGTATCGGGCCAGCCGGAAACAGCTTGGTCCGGAAAATCTCGTCGGGGCTAAGCTGCCCGCGGTAGATCAAGTAAAGCTCGACGGCCCCGGTGCTGGTTTTGTTGGCCGGGTCTGCATGGTCGGACTTCAGGATATCCAGGTTGACGAAGTTGGCGCCATACCTCCAGGCGTCTACATGGGACAGCGTGACGATGCTTTTCGAGATCGGGGTGCCGCTCGGGTTCTTGGGATCGCGGATCGCAGGCTCTTTGAACTCCGTGCCGAACCGGTAGCCGATGCTGTTGTCCTGGAAGATGAACCACGAGGCCGGGGCCGGCGGCTTAGGATTCACCGCAGGCGGCGCCTGGGACGGTGCGGGTGCCGGTGCGACGCTGCTTGTCGGAGGAGTCAGGGCCTGTGCTTGTATCAGGGCCTGTGCTTGCACCTGGGCCGGGGCGGATATGACGCTCGCTGAGCAAAGGGCAGCAGCGCCCGCGAGACTCCGGATTTTAGCCATTAAGCCCGTCCTTTTGAGTCAGGGGTGAAGGCAGCGTGGCACCTTGTGCACGGACGGCCGTGACCGTGCTGATAAACACAGCTTACCGTCTGTCACGCATATCAAAGGCGCAAGCCTGATTAATCCCCTTAAGTGCTGATCCGGAACGTAAATTGCATCGAAATAAGCCATATGATGCAAGAATAGGCGGCCTACTTATGGACACTTCACCAGGTGGTCGGGCGCTCTCTGACGGTCGGCACGCCTGCGAAGAAATGCGCGCCTTTTCTGCCGCGATATAACCGGTCGGAACGGTCGCGCCTGACATGGCAGTGGGCATGATGGCCGGTCGTCGGGTGTCCAATCAGGCCACCGGATGGCGGCCTTGCTTGCCGTGGCCCGGACGCTGCACCCCGCAGGCAGGACTGCTCGACCATCTGGTCGCGGGCTTGGACGGGGAAGGCGGGGCTTGCGACCGGGGCTGGCCCTCCCCCCCCCCCGCCCGCCGCTGCCCATACGCTGGCAACGGGTCGGCGATGAAGGCAGGGTGCGCGCAACGTCATGCTTGGTCAGTGCCGGCTTCTACCCGGGCCGCGCCGGCCTTCAACCCAGGGGCTATGGTTGATTTGTCCCAGCGGGTGTTCTGTATGGCATCCAGCCAGGCTGCAAGAAGGATCACCCAGATGGACCTGCCCCCGTCGAACCCCCAGCTTGAGCCGGGCGCCATACCGGCTGAGCCGCTGACCCGGTGCAAGGCGCCCGGCGATCTCCGCTCCGCCCGCTGGTTCGGCCCGGCCGACCTCCGCAGCTTCGGCCACCGTTCCCGCGCCATGCAGATGGGCTATGCGCCGGAGGAGTGGACGGGCCGCCCGGTGATCGCCATCCTGAACACCTGGTCCGACCTGCAGCCCTGCCACATGCACTTCAAGTCCCGGGTGGAGGACGTGAAGCGCGGCATCCTGATGGCTGGCGGCTTCCCGGTGGAGCTGCCGGCGCTGTCGCTATCGGAATCCTACCTCAAGCCGACCTCCATGCTGTATCGCAACATGCTGGCGATGGAGGCGGAGGAGCTGCTGCGCGCCCATCCCATAGACGGTGCGGTGCTGATGGGCGGCTGCGACAAGACCACGCCTGCCCTGCTGCTGGGTGCTACCAGCATGGACATCCCCGCGATCTTTGTGCCGGCCGGCCCCATGCTGCGCGGCAACTGGCAGGGCCGGACGCTCGGCTCCGGGTCCGATAGCTGGAAGTACTGGGACGAGCTGCGGGCAGGGAAGATAACCGACCAGGACTGGCTGGGGGTGGAGAGCGGCATCGCGCGCAGCTACGGCACCTGCATGACGATGGGCACCGCCAGCACCATGACCGCCATCGCCGAGGCCGTCGGCATGGTGCTGCCGGGCGGCAGCAGCATCCTGGCCGCCGACGCCGGGCACATACGGCTGGCGTCCGAAAGCGGGCGGCGGATCGTGGACATGGTGTGGGAGGACCTGACGCCCCAGCGCATCCAGACCCGCGCCGCCTTCGGCAACGCGATCGCCGTCGCCATGGCGATGGGCTGCTCGACCAACGCCATCATCCACCTGATCGCCATGGCCCGGCGCGCCGGGCACGATGTCGGACTGGACGACTTCGAGCACTACAGCCGCCGGGTGCCGGTGATCGGCAACGTGCGGCCGTCCGGCAACCAGTATCTGATGGAGGACTTCTTCTACGCCGGCGGCATACGCGCGCTGATGCAGAACATCCGTGACCACCTGGACCTGTCCTGCCTGACCGTGACCGGCCGCACGCTGGGCGAGAGCATCGAGGGCGCGCGCACCTTCAACGACGACGTGATCCGCACGGTGGACCGGCCGATCTACGGCGAGGGCAGCTTGGCCGTGCTGCGCGGCAACCTGGCCCCGGATGGCTGCGTCATCAAGCCGGCGGCGATGGACCAGCGCTTCCTGCGGCACAGCGGCCCGGCGCTGGTGTTCGACGACTATCCCAGCATGAAGAAGGCGGTGGACGACCCGCTGCTGGACGTGACGCCCGACCATGTGCTGGTGCTGCGCAACGCGGGTCCGCAGGGCGGGCCGGGAATGCCGGAATGGGGGATGCTGCCGATGCCGAAGCGGCTGCTGCAAGAAGGCCACCGCGACATGATGCGGATGTCGGATGCGCGGATGTCGGGCACCAGCTACGGCGCCTGCGTGCTGCACGTGGCGCCGGAAAGCTGGGTGGGCGGGCCGCTGGCGCTGCTGCGGACCGGGGACATCGTGACGGTGGACGTGCCGGCCCGCAGCATACGCATGGAGGTCAGCGACGAGGAGCTTGCGGCCCGGCGCGCCGCCTGGGTGCCGCCGCCGCCCCGCTATGAGCGCGGCTACGGCCAGATGTTCACCCAGCACATCCAGCAGGCCAGCGAAGGCTGCGACTTCGACTTCCTGCGGACCGACCACGGCGCGCCCGTGCCCGAACCCGTGATCTACTGAGCAGGCTTGCGCGGCCTGTCACACGAATGACTCTTGGCGGTGCCAGGCCACGCTCGCCTGCTTAGCTTCTTATCTATGCGCCGGACCTCCAGAGGTTTGCTTAAGGACCAGACAGGATGCCATTGAAGCCTGAAACCCGCGACAAGCTGAAGCAGGTCAGCACCGCGACCCTCGCCACCGCGTTGTTCAAGCGTGGCCTGCGGAACCAGATGATCCAGGACGTGCATCCGCTGTCACCGCCGGGGCAGTACTCGATGGTCGGCGAGGCCTATACCCTGCGCTACATCCCGGCGCGCGAGGACCTGAACGACATGTCGGTGTTCCGCAACCACTCCCACCCGCAGCGCCGGGCGGTGGAGGACTGCCCGCCCGGCTGCGTGCTGGTAATCGACAGCCGCAAGGACGCCCGCGCAGCGTCGGCCGGCGGCATCCTGGTCACGCGGCTGATGGTGCGCGGCGTCGCCGGCATCGTCACCGACGGCGGCTTCCGCGACAGCGCGGAGATCGCAGCCCTCGCCATGCCGTCCTACCACCACCGTCCCAGCGCGCCGACCAACCTGACGCTGCACCAGGCCATAGACGTGCAGGTGCCCATTGGCTGCGGCGACGCCCCGGTGTTCCCGGGTGACGTGATCGTGGGCGATGCGGACGGCATCATCGTCCTGCCCGCCCACCTGGCGGACGATCTGGCCGCCGAGGCCACCGAGATGACCGCCTACGAGGACTTCGTCACCGAACGGGTCCGCGGCGGGCAGGCCACCATCGGGCTGTATCCGCCAACGGACGAGAGTAACCTCGACCTGTTCAAGGAGTGGCGGGCGAAGATGGGGCGCTGATCCCGGCCACCAGTCGTCCCGGCTATTCCAGAGGTCATCATCGCGCCGCCGTGGGCCTGGCAACAGCCCGAGCGGCTTGGACGGGCAGCAGAGCCATGACGTAGCTGGCGCTCCGGTCAGTCCATATCGCCGCATCGCGCCGGCAGCCAAGGTGGGATGCAGCGCTCCTGCGACCCCAGCGGCCCGGCGCCGTCACATATCGGTCCGTTGACGGACCGCACCCATTTCCGGCAGCGTTCAATCCAGCGCAACAACAGGCGAATGCATGACCCACCTGACCCGACGAGCCGGCCTGGCCCTGTCCCTGGGGGGTACCGCGTCCCTGCTGGCTGGCCCCAGCCGCGCCGCGCCGCCCGACGATCTGATCGAGCGCGCCCGCAAGGAGGGCACCGTCAACAGCGTCGGCATGCCCGACGACTGGGCCAACTGGGAGGCGACCTGGAAGGCCGTCACCGCCAAGTACGGCCTGAAGCACACCGATACCGACATGAGCAGCGCCGAGGAGCTGGCGAAATTCGCTGCCGAACGCTCCAACGCCTCGGCGGACATCGGCGACGTGGGCTTCGACTTCTGCGGCGTCGCGGTGCAGCGCGGCCTGGCTGCCCCCTACAAGCCCAGCACGTTCGACCAGATCCCCGAATGGGCGCGCGATCCGGACGGGCGTTGGATGCTGGCCTACACCGGCACCATCGCCTTCGTCGTGGCGAAGGACGTGCCGAACCCGCCGCGCTCCTGGGCGGACCTGCTGACCGGAAGCTACAAGGTAGCCGCGGGCGACGTGGGCAAGGCGTCGCAGTCCAACGCCGCCGTGCTGGCCTGCGCCATCGCCATGGGCGGCGACGAGGGGCGGATCGACCCGGCGATGGACCTATTCGCCAGGCTCGCCAAGCAGAAGCGCCTGCTCACCGTCACGGCGCTTCCGGCCAACATGGGACGCGGGGAGATACAGGTCGGGCTGATGTGGGACTTCAACGCCCTGAGCTACCGCGACAAGGTCGGCGGCGGGCGGTTCGAGGCGGTGATCCCCTCCGACGGCTCCGTCACCAGCGGCTACTCCACGATCATCAACCCATACGCCAAGAACCCGAATGCGGCGCGGCTGGTGCGGGAGTATATCTTCGGCGACGAGGGCCAGCTCAACCTCGCCGACGGCTATGCCCGGCCGATCCGGGTGGACCACCTGACCCTGCCGGACGCCACCCGCGCCAAGTTGCTGCCTACGGCGCAATACGCCAAGGCCCGCCCGATCAACCCGGTGCTGTGGAGCGACGGCGCGAAGCGGGTCCCGGCCCTATGGCAGGAAAAGGTGCTGACCGAGATGTAGGGGGGTGCTGACTCCTGCCCAGCGCCTGATCTTCGTGCTCCTGGACGGGCTGCGCCTGGATGCGGCGGGCACCTGCATGGGCTACGTGCAGGCGGAGGCCGCAGCCGCCGGGCGGTCCTGCATCCCGGTGGCGGCGGAACTGCCCAGCCTGTCCCGGCCGCTTTATGAAACCCTGATGACCGGCGTGCCTCCGGTCCGCAGCGGCATCACCGGCAACGGCGTGGTGCGCCGGTCGCAGCACCCCAGCGTGTTCGACCACACGAGGCAGGCCGGCGGGACGACTGCCGCAGCCGCCTATCACTGGTTCTCGGAGCTGTATAACCAGGCGCCGTTCCAGCCGGCGCACCGCGTGACGCACGACCCCGCCGCCACCATCCAGCACGGCCTGTTCTATTGGCGGGACGGCTATCCGGACGACCACCTGTTCGCCGATGCGGAGGCGTTGCACCGGCAGCATGGGCCGCACTTCCTGCTGGTTCATTCCATGGGCATAGACGACGCCGGGCACCGGCACGGCGGGGCCAGCAAGGAATACCGGGCGGCCGCCAGGCATGCGGACGAGCTGCTGGCCCGGCACATGCCGGCCTGGCTGAGCGAAGGATACGCTGTCATCGTCACCAGCGATCACGGCATGGGCGACGACGGCAGCCACGGCGGCCCCGGCCCTGACGAAACGCTGGTGCCGTTCTGGCTCTTTGGCGCGGGACGGTCGCCGGAAGGGATCGCGCTCCGGCAGACCGAGATCGCCGGCACCGCCTGCGCCCTGATGGGCGTGCCGCATGACGGTATGTCCGCCAACCCGGCCCTGCTGTGACCCGGCGCCTTGTGGTCCTCTGGGCCGCTCCCTTCATCGTGGCCGTGCTAGGGTTCGAGGTGCTGCCGGCGCTGTCCGTGCTGTCCGGCAGCTTCGTGCGCGAAGGCGAGTGGTCCCTGGGCAACTATGGCGCGCTGCTGGGCAGCCGCTTCTACCGGGGGGCCTTCGCCACCAGCATCCAGGTGTCACTGCTGACCAGCGCAATCGGCCTGGGCATCGGCCTGCCGCTGGCGCTGGCGCTGCACCGCCGGACGCCGCCGGTGCAGCGGCGCTTCCTGACGCTGTTCAACGTCGCCAGCAACTTTGTCGGCGTGCCGCTGGCGCTCGCCTTCACCATCCTGGCCGGGGTGAACGGCGTCGTGACGCTGCTGCTAGTGCGGTCGGGGCTGGTGCAGGACTTCAACATCTACTCCCTGCAGGGCCTGATGCTGGTTTACGCCTACTTCCAGGTGCCGTTCGCCGTGCTGGTGCTGTTCCCGAGCCTGGGCGCGCTGACGCCGGACCTGCACGAGCAGGCCCGGCTGATGGGCGCATCCCGCCTGACCTTCTGGCTGCGCATCGGCCTGCCGGTGCTGGCGCCCAGCCTGGCCGGCAGCTTCATCCTGCTGTTCGCCAACGCGATGGGTACCTATGCCACGGCATACGCGCTGATCGGCGGCGGCGCCAACCTGGTGACGATCCGCATCGGCGAGCTGGTGGCCGGCGACGTGTTCACCGATCCAAACCTGGCCAACGCGTTGGCTGTGCTGCTGGTGCTGGTGCTGCTGGTGCCGATCCTGGTGGACCAGCTCCTGCTGCGCCGGCACCGTGGCTGAGACGCGCGGGGCCATGATGCGCGGTACTGGACAGCCGGGGGCGCTGGCCGACCGGGTGCTCATCGGGGTGGTGTCGGCCCTGCTGCTGCTGCCGGTGCTCGCGGTGGGCGTCAATGCCGTGGCGACGGACTGGTATTCCGGCCTGGTTCCGGACGGGCTGACGCTGGGATGGTTTGGCACGGTGCTGGGCAACCCGGCATTCCAGGCGGCGCTGGGCCGCTCCCTGTTCATTGCCGCCGGGTCGGTCGTACTGCAGGTGCTCGTCAGCGTGCCGGCCATCCTTGCGGCGCACTGCTACCTGCCTTGGTTGGACCGCTGGATGGAGCGGCTGGTGGTGCTGCCCTATGCGCTGCCGCAGGTCGTGCTGGTGGTGGGGCTGCTGGGCATCTATGCCAACGACCCGCTGGTGCTGATCGGCACCCCCTGGATACTGCTGCTGGGCTACCTGCCTCTCGCGTTCCCGTTGCTCTACTTGCCGCTCAAGAACAACCTGCGGGCGCTGCCAGTGCATGAGCTGCTGGACGCCGGGCACTTGGTGGGGGCAAGCGACCTGGTCATCACCCGGCGGGTGATCCTGCCCTGCGTCGCGCCGGGCCTGGTGGTCGGGCTGTCCATGGTGTTCGCGCTGAGCTTTGCCGAGTTCGTGTTCGCCAACATGCTGGTGGGCGGCAACTTCCAAACTCTGGCGATCTACCTGTTCGGACAGCGGCAGAAGGTCGGGCAGGTCACGGCGGTGATCGTGGTGGTTTACTTCGCCGCGATGTGGCTCTCGACCGTGGTGGCCCTGTCAACCCTGCGGCGGCATCCGGCATGATGCTAACCGGCCTTCGATCCGACTGTTTCCGTCATTGCGAGGATCGCCGCGCCGCAAGCGGCTCGCAATGACGGCTCGGCAGCCTGAAGATCAATACGAGAGGCCGTTGGCATGAGCCTGGTCCGCATCCGCGGCTTCGCCAAGTCATACGGCGACACGCCCGTGTTCGCCGGGGTGGACCTGGACGTGGCGCAGGGCGAGATGTGCATCCTGCTGGGGCCGTCCGGCTGCGGCAAGACGACGCTGCTGCGCGCGGTCGCCGGGCTGGTGCAGCCGGACGCGGGCGTGCTGGAGATCGGCGGCAAGGACGCGACCCGGCTGCCGCCGCAGGCGCGCGGCATCGCCATGACGTTCCAGCACTATGCGCTGTTCCCCAACATGACGGTGCGGCAGAACCTCGCTTTCGGCTTGCAGCAGCAGCGGTCCGGCATGGAAGGGCGGCGGCTATCGCGTGCGGAGGTGGCGGCCAAGGTGGACGCCGCTTTGGAGTTGATGGAGTTGGCGCCCCGCGCCGACGCCCGCCCGGCGGCGCTGTCCGGCGGGCAGAAGCAGCGTGTCGCCCTGGCCCGCGCCCTGGTGCTGGAGCCGGTCCTGCTGCTGCTGGACGAGCCGCTGTCCGCGCTCGACGCGCAGATACGCAAGCGCCTGCGAGACGAGCTGAAGCGGCTGCAGCGCGAAACCGGCTTCACCGCCATCCTGGTCACCCATGACCAGGAGGAAGCGCTGGTGCTGGGCGACCAGGTCGCGGTGATGAGCGCCGGGCGCATCGTGCAGGCCGGCCCAGCGCGGGAGGTGTATGACCGCCCGGCCACCCGCTTCGTCGCCGGGTTCATCGGCGACTTCAACGTGCTGGAGCCTGACGCAGTTGGCCGCCTGTTCGGCCAGCACGCCGGCTGCGCCTGGGCTGTGCATCCCGAGGCGTTCGACCTGCTGCCGGTGCCGCCGGCAACAGGCGGGGACGGGCTGTGGGTGGAGGCGGCCGTCACCGACCTTCGCGTGCATGGTCCGGTGCTGCGCTACCTGGTCCTAGCTTGCGGGACGGAGCTGAAGGTGGACACCCTGAACCGCTCCAGCGTCCCCACCCTGCGCCGCGGGGAGCAGGTCTGGCTGCACCTGGACCGCAGCCAGGTGCGGGAAGTCGCCTGAAGGCGGCGTCAGAGCACGGCGATCATCCCGCCATCCACATAGATGATCTGGCCGTTCACGTAGTCCGACGCGGAAGACGACAGGAACACCGCCGCGCCCACCAGCTCGTCCGGCTTGCCCCAGCGCCGGGCGGGGGTGCGGCCGACCACCCAGGCGTTGAACGCCGGGTCGTCCACCAGCGCCTGGTTCATGTCCGTCAGCATGTATCCGGGGCCGATGGCGTTGGCCTGGATGCCGTGGGCGGCCCACTCCGCCGTCATGGCCTGGGTCAGCATCTTGATGCCGCCCTTGGCGACCGTGTACGGCGCGACGGTGGCCCGCGCGAGCGCGCTGGTCAGCGAGCCGATGTTGACGATCTTGCCGCGCCCGCGGGGGATCATCCGGCGCGCGGCCTCCCGACCGATCACGAAGGCGCTGGTCAGGTTGGTCTCGATCACCCGGCGCCAGTCCGCCGTGTCCAGCTCCACCATCGGCCGGCGGAACTGGATGCCGGCGTTGTTCACCAGGATGTCCACGGCGACGCCCTGGGCGTCCAGCGCCGCGAAGGCCGCGGTCACCGCCGCCTCGTCCGTCACGTCGAACCCCGCCTCGTGCACGGTGTGCCCGGCGCTGCGCATCGCCGCCGCGGCCTCCGCCAGCCGCCCGGCGTCGGCGCCGTTCAGCACCACGGCGGCCCCGGCCTGCGCCAGCCCCTCCGCCATCGCGCGCCCAAGCCCGCGCGACGATCCCGTGACGAGTGCTACGCGCCCGGTCAGGTCGAACAAATGCGTGGACATACCCTAGGCCTCCGACCGGCGCACGGTGAGGTCCGGCCGCTCGAACACTGCCGGCAGCAGCTCGGTGCCCAGGCCCGGCCCTTCCATCGGATAAACGTAGCCGCCGCGTATGTCGGGCATCACCGTCACCAATTCCTTATACCATCCGGTGTAGAACGCCCGCACGCTTTCCTGGATCAGCGTGTTGGGCTGGCTGAACGAGGCGTGGATGCCGGCGATGAAGCCCACAGGTCCCACGCAGTCATGCGGTGCGAAGGGCCGGTGGTAGGTGTCGGCCATTGCGGCGATCTTGCGCCCCTCCGTCAACCCGCCGGTCCAGCACAGGTCGGCCATCACGATCCCGATGGCGTCCCGGTCCAGGTAGTCCTTGTAGGCGAACCGGCTGCCGAGGGTTTCACTGGCGCAGACCCATACGTCCGTGCTGCGGGCATACTCCGCCAGGGCCTGCGGCGAGTTCATCCGGATCGGGTCCTCGAACCAGGTGGGCTTATAAGGTTCGAGATATTTCGCCAGCTTCTTGGCCATCGGCAGGTTCCAGAGCGAGTGGAACTCCACCATGATCTCCATCCCGTCGCCCACCGCGCGGCGGATGCGCTCAAACGGGTCGAGCGCCGCCTTGAGCTGCGCGGGCGTGATGTGCATGCCGTCGTTCTCGATGGCGGCGGGGTCGAAGGGCCAGATCTTCATGGCGGTGATGCCGGATTCGAGCAGGCTCTCCGCCACAGCGTCCGCACGGGTCATGAAGCCCTGCAGGTCCTCGTAGGGGCCGGCGGCGTCGTCGAAATTCCAGGTGGACACCGGCTTGATGTCGTTGGACCGGACGTAGCCGTAGCCGGCGCAGGTGTTGTAGATGCGCTGCCGAGGCCGGCACAGCCCGCCCAGCATCTGATGGACCGGCTGGTTGCACACCTTGCCGAACAGGTCCCACAGCGCGATGTCCACCGCCGACGCCGCGCGATATTCCACCCCCGTGCTGGCCTGGGCCATCGGCAGGTTCAGCATCTCGCGGTGCAGTGCCTCGATGTGCAGGGGATTGCGGCCCAGCAGGCGCCGGGCGAGCACGTCGTGCAGGTGCGCCTCGACCGCGCCGGCGCCGTAGAACGTCTCGCCCAGGCCGGTCACGCCGGCGTCGGTGTGGACGCGGACCCACAGGACGTTGGCGAACTCGGCCGTGCGCAGCGTCTCGATGCCGGTGATCCTCATCCGTCTCCCCTCGCGGCATCGTTGGCGTCGCGGCTGCGCCTGTGCCGGCTGCGCCTGCTTCGACCTCCGGACGCTACTGTCGCCTGTGAAATATCACAAGCCGCTTCCGTGCGGCGGGGGCTTCGCCTAGCATCGGCGCGGGATGGAGGAGCGATGATGACGCGCCTGGATGCGGCAACGCGCCCGGCCGGGGCGCAGGCGCTGCGCCCGGCTGGAGACGGCTGCACGAACCTGTCCGACCTGGCCTATGACCGCCTGGAGGATCTGATCGTCACCTGCGCCCTGTCGCCCGGCCTGTTCCTGTCCATCCAGGACCTGCAGGCGCAGACCGGCATCGGGCGCACGCCGATGCACCAGGCGGTCAGCCGCCTCGCCTCCGACACGCTGATCCGCGTCCGGCCCCGGCACGGCATCCAGGTCGCCCCAATCAACCTCGGACGCGAGCGCACGCTGCTGCACCTGCGGGCCGATATGGAGCGGTTCGTGGTGCGTTTGGCGGCGGAGCGGGCGGGCGACGCACACCGGGGCGGCCTGACAGCCATCGCGGAGGAACTCCGCAGCCGCGGCAGCAGGATGGATATCGCTGCGTTCAATGCGCTGGACCAGAGGATCAACCGCCTCCTGATCGCCGCCGCAGGGGAGGCGTTCCTGGAGGCCGCGCTGCGGCCGCTGCACACGATCTTCCGCCGGATCGGCTGGATTTACCACAGCCGGGTCCGCCCGGACGACCTCGGCGGCACGCTGGGGGGCCATCTCGCCATCGTGGAGGCGGTGGCCGCCGGGCGCGTGGCGGAGGCCGCCGCCGCATCGGACTCACTGATCGTCTTCCTGGATGGCATGTTCGACCTGCTGGACGGCTGGGACGATCCCGCCCTATTTGACTGCAACCTGCTGCCCCTTGGCGGCCCCTGCCTGGCGCAGGACCGGACACGCTAGGGCATGGGGTCACGACACCTTGCCGAACGGCGGCGGCATGCGCCATCGCTGTCCCTGCCTGCGGGCCGCCATTCGCATTATTCCAGGAGGAGCACCCCATGAAAGCCGCTGTCATCCATGCCCCCCATGACCTGCGGATCGAGGACGCAGACATCTCTCCGGTCGGCCCGCACGATGTGAAGGTCCGCATACGCGCGGGCGGCATCTGCGGCTCGGACCTGCATTACTACCAGCATGGCGGCTTCGGCGCGGTTCGGCTGCGCCAGCCGATGATCCCCGGCCACGAGATCGCCGGCGAGGTGCTGGAGACCGGCGCCGCCGTCACGCGCGTGCGCCCCGGCGACGGCGTGGCCGTCAACCCCAGCCAGCCCTGCGGCCATTGCCGCTTCTGCCTGGCCGGGCAGCCCAACCATTGCCTGGACATGCGCTTCCTCGGCAGCGCCATGCGGATGCCACACATGCAGGGCGGTTTCCGCGAGGTCCTGGTGTGCAGCGAGGCGCAGGCGGTGCCGGTTCCGCCGGGCCTGTCCCTGCAGACCGCCGCCTTCGCCGAGCCTCTGGCGGTTTGCCTGCATGCCGCGCGGCAGGCCGGGCCGCTGCTGGGCCAGCGCGTGCTGGTGACGGGGACGGGACCGATCGGGGCGCTGGCCCTGCTGGTTGCCCGCCATGGCGGTGCGCGGGAGATCGTGGCGACGGACATCGCCGATGCGCCGCTGGCGGTCGCCCGCGGCCTCGGCGCGTCGGCAGCGCTCAACACCCTGGCCGACCCGGCGGCGCTGGACCGCTACAAGGCTGACAAGGGCTGGTTCGACACGGTGTTCGAGGCGTCCGGCAGCGGCGTTGCGCTTGCCGGGGCGCTGGAAGCCGTGCGGCCCGGCGGCGTGGTAGTGCAGCTTGGCCTGGCCGGAGCGGACGTGGCGCTGCCGTTAAACATGCTGGTCGCAAAGGAGATCAGCCTGCGTGGCACCTTCCGCTTCCATGAGGAGTTCGAGTGGGCGGTGGGCATCCTGGCGGCGGGCGCGCTGGACGTGTCGCCGCTGCTGACCGAGGTGGTGCCGCTGGCCGACGCCGTGCGGGCATTCGAGCTGGCTGGAGACCGGAGCCGGGCGATGAAGGTGCAACTCGCGTTGTGACGCCGGGGCGGGGCAGGCAGGGCAGGGTACGACTCGAGGCTGGAAAGACGGTTGCCAGGGCGATTGACGGACCTGTTTGCCAGCCCTTTCTGATTTCCAGGCGAGCAGCAAGGGGCCAAAATTCTGCCTGGCATGCAGGCCGCGGTGCTTCCTCCGGCGACGGTGCCGCAATACGCGGCCAACTCCTCACGGCCGACATTGATGTGGAAGCAACGGCAGTCACCTGAACTTCTCCCTCCCCCTCCGGGAGAGGGCCGGGTTGAGGGGGTAAGCATGCTCCCTATCGAAGGAACGTCATCCCGGCAGCACCGGCAGCGCCCCGCTTCGCAGCAAAGACCCCCTCACCCCGGCCCTCTCCCAAAGGGGGAGGGGGAAGCGGACCTTATTGCTGCAGCGGCGGACCTTCCACCACCTGCACCAGCCCGTCCGGGCGCAGCCACTTTGCAAATGCTTCCTGTATCTCCGGTGCGGTGACCGTCAGGTAGCGCCGCGCCGCGACCTCCTCCGAATTGAGCGGCAGGCCCAAATCCATCAGCCGCAGATACGAGTTGGCGATGCGGTCCACGCTGGACCGGCCCATCGGCAGCCGGCGCAGGGTCTGCGCCTTTGCACGCGCCAGTTCGGCATCGGATACCGGGCTTGCCTGCATGTCGCGCAGGTTCTTCACCACGAGGTCAAGTGCCTTGCTGACGTTGCCGGGGTCGGCGCCGAACGCGACGGCATAGTTCGCCCGGGTGCGCTGCCAGTTGAACTGGCTGCTGACGGAATACACGTATCCCGTCCGCACCCGCAGGTCCTGATATAGCCGGGACGAGAAGCCGCCGCCCAGGATAGTGCTGCCCAACTCCAGCACATAGCGGTCGGGGCTGGCCACCGGCAGCCCGACCGTTTGCGCCAGCACCACGTTGTCCTGCAGCCGGTTCGGGTCGGGGACACGGGTCTGGCTGGCCGGGTTGGGCGGCAGCGCCGGCGTGTCCACGTTCGGTGCCGGCCCCTCCGCGGTCCATCCGCCGAAGGTCTCGGTGATCACCCGCTTCGCTTCATCGGGCGTCACGTCGCCCATCACGACGATCGTGGTCAGGTCCGGACGATAGGCGGCGGCGTGGAAGGCGCGCACATCGTCCAGCGTGATCGCCGCAACCGTGTCCGGCGTGGGCCGGCGCAGGCTTGGGTCGCCGGCCGGCACTAGGGCCCGGGTGGCCGACAAGCCAAACTGGTAGTCCGGCGTCCGCACCTGCCCGGCGACGTTCACGCGCTGCCGGTTGCGCGCCACCTCGAAATCTGCAGCGGGAAAGGCAGGATGCAGCATGTTCTCCGCCAGCAGCCGCATCCCCGGCTCGAACTGCGGCGTCAGCACCTTGAGCTGGAAGCTGCTTCCGGCGCTCAGCCGTGCGGCAATGTCGTCCACTGACTTGCGGAACGCCAGGCGGTCCTGCGACTGCGTGCCGTAATCCAGCATCTCCGCCGTCAGCGCCGCCACGCCCTCCTGGCCCGGCGGTTCCTGCAGCGTCGGGTTTTGACGAACGCGGCCGTACACCGACACCGTGCGGCTCACAGTCTCCGGCTGCACGAGCAGGCGCAGTCCATTGGGCAGGGTGGTGACCGTCGGCGCCTCCAGCGCGGGCGGTGCGCTCGGGGCTTCCAGCACGGCGGCCGCCCAACCGGGCAGGGGGGCGCCGCGGGCGGAGGGGCTGCCGAAGCTCTCGGCGCCGCCGAAGCCTGCGGCGGAGCCGGGCCGTGCGCCCTCCTGCGGCGTCAGAACGGCGGACACGGCGTGGTCCAGGTCCAGCACCTCGCGTGCGACGCGGACGACGTCGGCGACCGTCACGGCCTCATAGGCATGGGCGAGGTCGTCCGGGCTGTCCAGGCCCTGCTGGGCCAACGCGCGGGACCAGGCGTTGGCCAGGCCGCTGATGCTGTCCGCCTCGAACGCAAGCTGCGCCAGTTCCTGCCGCTTGCTGGCCTCGACCAGCTCGGTGGGAATGTTGCCGGCGGCGGCGGCGGCCAGCACGCGGCGCAGGTCGTCGAACACCGGCGCCGGGTCGCCGCCCCGGGGGAAGGCGGCGATGGCCAGGCCCTGGCCCACGTCCTTGCGCGGCTGGTAGCTGAACGACGCGCCGAGCGCCTTGCCTGACGTGACGAGGGCGTTCAGCTCCCCGCGCTGGCTGCCCAGAACGTCGCCCAGGACGTCGGCGGCGGCGAAGTCCCGCCCGGTTAGGCCCGGCATGCGGACCGCGATGGCGGCGATGGCGGTGCTGAAGCTGGTCGGCAGCTCGATGGTCTGCTTGACGACCGGCGCCAGATGGACCGGCGCGTGGGCCGGCAGGTCGCGTCGGGCGATCGGGCCGAAGATGCCGCGCGCCTCGGCGATGGCGGCAGCGGGGTCCACATCGCCGGCGATCACCAGGATGGCATTGTTGGGAGCATACCACCCGTCGTAGAAACGGCGCAGCAGGGCTGCGTCGGTCTTGTCGAACGAGGCCCGGGTGCCCAGCGCGTCGAACTCATAGGGAGAGCCTGCGAACAGCAGCGCCTGCACCTGTGCGGAATAGACGTAGAACGGGCTGGACAGGTCGCGCGACACTTCCTGGCTGATCGCGCCGCGCTCCTGCTCCCAGTCCGCCTGGCTGAGCGTCAGGCCGCGCATCCGCAGCGCCTCGCTGCGCAGCGCCAGGGCCAGGTCGGCGGAGGGGACGGTGTAGGTGTACTGGGTGACGGTCTCGGTGGTGCTGGCATTGTAGTTGCCGCCGAGCAGCGCGCCGAGGTCGAACAGCTGATCCCGGTCCAGTCCGGCGCTGCCGCGGAACATCATGTGCTCCAGCGCATGCGCAGTGCCAGGGAAGCCGGCGGGCGCATCGTTGGACCCAACGAGGTAGCTGAGGTTGGTCGTGACCACCGGGGCAAGCTTGTCGGGCACGACCACGATGCGCAGGCCATTGTCCAGCGTGGCCCGCATGACGCCGTTGGCGGCGATCAGCGGGGCGGCAGCCGGTGCGGGGACAGGCTGCGCGAGGGCGGCCGGTGCGGGCGGGGTCTGCACGGGCGGGGTTTGCGCGGCGGCGGGAACGGCGATGGCCAGGGACAGCGCAGCCGTCCAGGCGGTCAGTTGATGCTTCAAGCAGGTGCCTCCATTGCCAAGCCCGGCGTGCAAGTAGCGAGGATAAGGTTGCGGGAACGCCGGGTGCTAGGGGTTTGGCGCGTTTTGGCTGGGACGCCGGCTCAGGTCAGCAGCGGCATCAGGTCCGGGTCGCCCTTGTGCATGGCGGCGCGGTAGGCGGGACGGGCGCCGATGCGCTGCAGGTAGGCCAGGATGCTGGGATAGGGCGCGAGGTCCAGCGGCATGAAGATACGCATGGTGGTCAGGGAGAACACCATCATGATGTCGGCGGCCGTAAGCTCCGTCCCGGCCAGGTGCTTCGCCTCGCCGAGCCGGGCCTCCACCTGCGCCATCGCGCGGTCCAGGCGGCCCTGCATCCCCTGCAGCACCAGGTTGTCCGCCGGGAGGTTCAGGCGGCGCAGCACCATGTTGCGGCCCATGTTCGGCTGCAAGGTGCCGTTGGCGAAATGAAACCAATACAGATAGGAAGCAAAGGCCGGGTCATCCGGGCCGGGCGCCAGGCGGCCTTGGCCGTACTTGCCGAGGATGTACTGCATGACGGCCCCGGACTCCGCCAGCACCAGGCCGTCATCCCCGATGATGGGCGCGGTGCCCTGCGGGTGCAGCGCCTTCAGCTCGGGCGGTGCAAGGATGGTGACCGGGTCGCGCTTGTAGAGCTTCAGCTCATAGGGCAGGCCAAGCTCCTCGCACAGCCAGGTGATCCGCTCCGATTGCGACTTTTCGAGGTGGTGGACGGTCAGCATGGCGGCTCTCCGGATGACGCCCGGCTCGGGCAGGGGTAAGCTCGCCTGGAATCGCGCGACGGGGAAGTACGCAACGCCATGACGCTTCCCCCGCCTGCGCTGGAGCTGCGCGGCCTGCGCAAGTCGTTCGACCGGGTGGCGGTGGACGGGCTGGACCTCCAGGTGCGGGCGGGCGAGGTGTTTGCGCTGCTCGGCCCCAACGGCGCCGGCAAGACGACGACGCTGCGCATGGTGGCGGGCCTGCTGCGCCCGGATGCCGGCGCCATCCGGGTGTGCGGCGTGGACGCCCTGGCCGACCCGGTGGCCGCCAAGCGGGTCACGGCCTGGTTGCCGGACGAGCCGCTGCTGTATGACAAGCTGACCCCGCTGGAATACCTGGAGTTCGTGGCGGGGCTGTGGTCGGTGCCGCCCGGCCTGGCGGCGCGGCGGGCGCAGGACCTGCTGGACCGCCTGGGCCTGTGGCCGCACCGGGACGAGCGTTGCGAGGGGTTTTCCCGCGGGATGCGGCAAAAGGCGGTGCTGGCCGGCGCCTTGCTGCACGACCCCCGGCTGCTGATCCTGGACGAGCCGCTGACCGGCCTGGACGCCGCCGCGGCGCGGGACGTGAAGGACCTGCTGCGGGACCGCGTGGCCGGCGGCACCGGCATCGTGCTGACCACCCACATCCTGGACGTGGCCGAGCGCATCGCCGACCGCATCGGCATCATCGCCGGGGGGCGTCTGCTGGTGGTCGGCACCTTCGACGAGCTGCGCGCCCGTCACCCCGGGCACCACACGCTGGAGGACATCTTCCTTGCCCTGGTCGCGGCGCCGACATGACGCTCCGGCCGGGGTCGGTAGGGTGGCTGCTGCACCATGAGTTGCGGCTGATCTGGCGCCGGTCCCGGCTGGCGTCCCGGTGGAAGTCCGCGGGTCTGCTGGCGCTGGGGCTTGCCGCCATCGCCCACCTGATCGGCCTTGGGGCGGCGGTGTGGCTGCTGGGCCATGCGCCCCGCCTGGCCGACCGGCTGGCCTACGCCAACGTCGCCCTGCTGGTGCTGGGCGGCCTCATCCTGTCGCAGGCGCTGGACGTGGCGGTGTCGGCCCTGTTCGAGCGCCAGGACCTCGACTGGCTGCTGGCCTCCCCCGTGCCGCTGCGCCGCGTGCTGGGGACGCGGATGCTCGGCATCGCGGCGGGCGTGGCGGTGCCGTGGCTGCTGATGCTGGGGCCGGTGGCGAACGTGCTGGCGGTGATAGACGGGCCTGGGTGGCTGGCCGCCTATCCGGCCCTGTGCGCGCTGTCGCTGCTGGCTGCAGGCGCTGGGGCCGGCGTGGGGGTGGGCCTGGTGTCGGCGCTGGGGCTGCGCCGGGCACGCCGGACCGTGAACGTGGTGAGCCTGGTGTTCGGCGCCCTGATGTTCCTGGTGAGCCAGTCCGGCACCATGCTGACGCCCTCGCTCCGGCTGGCGGTGTGGGATGCCTTGACGCCGCCCTGCTGCGGCGTGCCGGCGGGCGCCGGATGGTGGCCGTCGCGGGCCGTGCTGGGAGCACCCGTCCCGCTTGCGGCATTGGTGCTGCTGGGCATCTCGGCAGCAACGGTTGCCGCCGTGGTCCTGGCCCGCCGCTTCGCAGCCGGCGCAGCCCTGGTCCCGCCGTCGCGCCGGCCCGGCGCCCAGCGCGGAACCGGGCAGGGCGTGACGCCAGGGCGGTTCCATGCCAGCCCCTTCCCGGCGCTGCTGCGCAAGGAGATGCGGCTGCTCCGCCGCACCCCGACGCTGCTGAGCCGGGCGGCATTCCAGCTTGTCTATGCCGTGCCGGTTGCGCTGACGCTGCTGCGCGACGGCCAGCCGGCGGCGGCGCTGGGCCTTGGGTCGGTTTCGGTGTTCCTGGCGGGGGAGTCCGCGCGCTTGCTCAGCTCGGCTGCGGTCCACGCCGACGAGGCGGCGGAGCTGGCAGGGACCGCGCCGATCCCGCTCAAGGCCGCGCAGCACGCCAAGATGGCGGCGGCGGCGCTGGGCACGGCGGCCATCGCGCTGCTGCCTGTGCTGGGGGTGGCGTACGTGCAGCCGGGGCTGTTGCCGGCGCTGCTGGGCGGGGTCGCCGGCGTGACCGGGTCCGGGCTGCTGATGGGGCTGTGGCGGTCGGCCCCCGTGCGGCGGCGCGACCTTGGCGCAGCCGGGCCGAGCTTGGGCGCGACGGATTGGCTGGGACTGGTGGTCAGCAGTTGCTGGTCCGGGGCGACGGGGCTGGCGATGGTGGACAATTATTGGGCGGGGGTGCCGGGCGGGGCTGCTTTGGTCTTGTTGGCCTGCTTGAGGCCGCGCGGCAGGCGGTAGGGCATTGCCAGCTTCGGTGCGGCGTGCAGCATGGCGGGATGGCTGATGCGTATGATCTCGACCGTTTCGTGCAGGCGCAGGAGCCGGTGATGGCGCAGGTGCTGGCCGAGATGGCGGCCGGGCGCAAGCGCACGCACTGGATGTGGTTCGTGTTCCCGCAGCTTGCCGGGCTGGGGCATAGCGCGATGGCCCGGCGTTATGCCCTGGGGTCGCTGGACGAGGCGCGAGCCTACCTGGCGCATCCCGTGCTGGGGCTGCGGCTGGTGCAGTGCCCCGGGCTGGTGAATGGGGTGGAGGGGCGGACGATCAACGCGATCTTTGGCAGCCCGGACGACCTTAAGTTTCACTCGTGCGTGACGCTATTTGCGCTGGTAGCGCCTAACGAGCAGGTGTTCGGAAAGGCGCTCGCTAAGTACTTCGGCGGAGTGCTGGACCTGCTGACTATACAGACGATAGCGGATCGCTAACTTGGGATTAGAATACTGAAGCTACGTTGAAAGGAGTGCATGTTGCGAACCGTTCGGGCTTCCTTTTTGCGATAAAAGAATGCAGATACCTTCAAGGCTGCATGCCGAAGCAATGAAAGCCGGGGCCGCCGAAGCGGACCCCGACCTCTTCAAGTGTGCAATGCTGCAACAAGCGCGGCGATCGCATAGATGATCTGCGCCACGTCAACCTTGCACACTAACTCGAACCGGAATGTTGACCTCATGGGCCAGATCTCCCGGCAGCCGACGCGCCGACAACCGATGAGGTTGATCGGGTTGATCCCTGCGAACGGTTTTACTGCCGTTAGAAGGTTTCATCTGCCCCCAGCGTCCCTTGTACTTCGCTCAACCAGAGCGTCGTGTGAGTCCCCTA
>DASWOJ010000400.1:0-12311 GCA_036398775.1 Acetobacteraceae bacterium | reverse complement strand
ACAAGGGCATAGGCGGCGGCATTGCCGTTGCCGATGCCGCCGACGTTGGCGGTGTCCAGGTGCAGCAGCAGCGCCCTGTACTTGGCCGCCAGGTCGTTGTATGCGGCCAGCAGCTCCACCAGCACAGTCCCTACCTTGGCGCTTTCGGGTGCCGGGCTTGCGTGGTTGACGCGCTTCTCGTGGTCCAGGTGTCCGGCTTCCATGGGCTACTTCTCCTTTGCGACGGCTTTGGCCGGCGCGGGTTGCGCGGGCGGCGCCGGCGGGGCTGCGGCTGCCGCTGGCGGGGGTGCAGGCGGCGTTGCGGCTGCCGCTGGCGGGGATGCAGGGGCGGCCGGTGCCGCAGGCGGCTCAGGCGTCGCAGCGGGCGTTGGCGGGGTGTCCGGCGGCTTCTTGGTGCCGACGATGCGGAAGCCCGGGATGGCCGCGAAGGTGGCGGCTTGCGCCTCCGTCACATCGTCGGAAATCATCTCGCCGCGGTCAGGCGTGAACTTCACGCCGTTGATGAGGTTGGCGGCGTTCGGCAGGTCGCAAATGACTTTGGTCAGGGGGGCCTCCTCGCAGGAACAAAAAGGGCGGCTTGCGCCGCCCTCTTTGTCCCCGAAAGCAGGCGGGAAGGCTAGTTGAAGGGACGGAACAGCGCGCCGTTCGGCAGGATGTTCTTGATGACGACGTGATGCTTCCTCTTGGTGATGCGCAGGTAGCCGAACAGGAGCTGCGCCCAGGGCACCACGGCCGCATTGGTCGGGTACAGGGGGAACTTGCACATCGGCAGGAACTGGCGCCAGTCCATGGCGGTCATGCCCGGCGTCAGGTTGAGGATGTAGGCCTTGGTGGTGCCGGGGATGTTGCGGTTGCGGTCAACGTAGGTCGTGGCGTTGCCGGTGCGCGACACCTTCAGCATCTCGCGGAAGTCGCTCATGCCATCGGCGCCGCCAACTGCCACGGCGCCGCCATTGAGGCGGTTGCGGGAGATGACGTAGCCCGTCTCGCCGCCGCCGGCGGAGGCGTTGATGACGAGGGTGACGGACTGGCCGGCAGCTACCGCGACCTGTGCGGAGATGACGCCGGTGGACTGGCCGGAGGCGTTCACGCCGGTCACGAGGTAGCTGTACAGCCCGGCCTGCGCCGCGCCGAACATCGAGGCCGGGTCGGCGTTGGGCGTGCCGGCGACCGCCTGCGGACGCAGCGCAGCCTGTGCCTGCGCGGTGCCGGGGTAGCGGACCTCGAACGGGGTGGTCTGGTCGCTGTCACGGATGAAGATGTCGTCGTTGGTCTTGATGTTGCCGTGGCTGGTGCGGATGCCGACGACCGGGCTTCCCAGCATGACGCCGCCGTTCGGGGCGCCGGTCAGGGCGACGCGGAAGGCCGGGTCCAGGTTGGTGTCGAAATCGGCCTGGGTCAGCAGGGACATGAAGATGTCCGTCGGCTTGCCGAAGTTGCCGAAGCCGCGGATCGTCGCCGCCGCCTGGTTCACCAGGTTGATGCTGGACAGGCTCTTCGCCTGCGCATCAATGATGTGGTTGCCGTCAACCTGGCCGGCGTTCACGCCTGCCAGCATCTGCGCGTAGATGCCATCGAACTCGGTCGGCACGACGGAGCTGTCCCCTTCGAGCATCAGGTGCTCGACGTCGGTGCAGAGCTGCAGGGCGCCGTTGGCATACTCGACGCTCTCAATGTCGGCGATGTTGTTGCCCAGGGTGGCGACGAAGCTGACCTGGCGCTTGCACATCAGGAACTTCACCAGGCCCACGCGCCGGTTGTAGCTGCCCGAGGCGTCGGCGATGATGCCGGTTTCGCCATTGGTGCTGCCGCCGAGGAAGCCGCCGATGCCGTCCTGCTCCGTCCATTCGTCCACGGTGGCCGTCGCCTTCGGCTTGGCCAGGCGGTTGAACAGGCGGAAGTCGTCGTTTTCCTGGATGGTGGACTGCATCGTCTTATCCAGCGACTGGATGCGCAGGG
Organism: Acetobacteraceae bacterium; assembly: GCA_036398775.1. Lineage (GTDB taxonomy): Bacteria > Pseudomonadota > Alphaproteobacteria > Acetobacterales > Acetobacteraceae > DASWOJ01. The sequence goes on along the minus strand of DASWOJ010000400.1, from coordinate 10,352 downwards.
CAGCGCCGCCAGTGAAGGTCGAAACGTCAGTGCCATAGCCAGCGGTCAACGCCTTCTGCAGCGCGGCCAGGCCGTCCACGGCGATCTCGCCGGTGGGCGAGGCGCCCGGGTTAGTGATTGCGGAAAAGTCCATCGGAATAGTCCCTATGCTGCAGCGAGGCGGTGTGGAGCGGAGGCGCCAGGGCGGGATTGCCCTGGCCGGGTCGGGCGAGGGCTAGGCGGGTAGGCGTGCGACGATGTCCGCAGGTGCCGGCAGGCCGCGGCCGAAGTGGGCTTCCAGGCGGGCGACCTCCTGGCCGGTCAGGCTGCCGGCGTGGAATGCCGTCATCGCCTTGGCCATGATTTCCGCAGGCTGCGCCGCGGCGACGGGCGCCGGGGTGCCGTTGCCCTTGTCCAGCACGGTGACGGCAGCCTGACGGCCGCGGCCTTGGGTGCTGACGGCGGCCAGGTCGGCGCGCAGTGACTTCAGCATCTCGCCCTGGTGCTGGACGATCTGCGTCAGCGATGTTGCGAACAGCAGGGCCTTGGACAGCTCCGTGCCGGTGCTTTCCTGTTCGGTGCGCAGGCTGGCGACGGTTCCGGCGAGCGCCTTCATCATCTCGGTGCCGTCGAATGCCTCTTGGACGCTGCCGTCCGAGAGCGTGACCTGGAAGGACTTGCCGAACATCTCGTCGTCCTGCTCGTCTTCCTTGTTCTCGTCGTCGCCTTCGGCGCCTTCCGGCATCTTGGCGCCGGCTTCCTTGGCGGCGCCTTCAACCTTGGCGTCGCCGGTGGGCTGCATTGCCTTGGACATCGTGCCCAGCTCCGCCAGCAGTGCGTCGAAATCGTTCATCGGGGGGTTCCTTTGGATAGGCCGGCGCGCAGGTCGGCATGGAAGCGGTCCGCCCATTCGGCGGCTTGGGCCTTGGACAGCCCGAAGTTGTCGTGTGCGTGCTGGACCAGGTCCGCGGCGGCGCCCGTGGTCCGCTTCTTGCGGACGGCGCCAGCCATCTCGTCCCGAAAATCCCAATAGGAGTGGATGCCGCGATCCAGCGATTGCTTGCGCAGTGCAGCGCCGCCGGAGAGGGTGGCGGAGTCGGTGCCGGCGCCGGCTTCAAGGGCCTTGGACAAGTCCAGGCCGGCGGCGCCCCAGCACTTGGCGAGGGTGCCGATGGGAACCGTGGAGACTTCGGGGACGGCCGGGTTCACCGGCGTTGCACTCAGCCCGATGTTCGTCCAGCGGACGGTCTTCACGACGACGCCGGTGGTCCGGGTGGCCGGGTCGAATGCCGGCCCCTTGTCCATGACCTGGCCGCCGACGGAGGGATACCAACGCTTGCCGGGCCGCAGCTTGGTGACGCTGTCCCAATAGGCGTTGGCGTGTTCGGCGACCGGCGTGTCCCCGGCGTAGATCGCGGCCTTGACGAAGGTCCGGCCGCGCGAGCACTGCACGTCCACCGGGCGGCCGATTTCGTAGAGGTAGGGGTTCTTGATGCCCTGCTTGGCGCCGATCTGCGTCAGGTGGTCCAGATCGAGGTTGCCGTAGCGCAGGTAGTAGGGCGCGGACTCCTCCAGCGCCTTGGCGAGCACGATTTCGCCTTGCAGGTCCCGAGCCTCGTTGCTGGCCTCCAGATAAACGAAGCGTTCGCCGGCTTCCTCGACGGCTTGCGCCTTGAAGAAGCCGGGGAAGCTCAACAGCGACTGGTGGGCGAGCGAAAGCACCGTGACAGCAACCCATGAAAAGGGCCGCCACCCCGCCCCGATGTGGAGAAGGAATGGCGGCCCATGAAGCGAGGCCCTTTGCGCGGGAGCGGACCCGCCTTGGAGGCCTGCAAATTCCCGTCACGACCCCAGCGGCGCCAATCAGCCCTTGAAAAAAAGTGCCAGGCGGGTTTGCAGGACGCGGGCGAAGTCAGGCGTGAACGGCACGTCCGCCTTGCACTTCGGGCAGACCAGCGCCATGCCGCCCTGCCCTTTCAGCACCAGGCCGGAGGTTCGCACGAGCGGTTCGCCGGCCTTGTTGAGCTGGCCGAGCGTCGCGCCGCACTTGCACTTCATCCGATGGCGAAGAGCGGCGGCGACGGCGGCGGCGCATCGCGCCCGCGGAAGGTCAATTCGGTCTGCTGGCCCAGCTCGATCTCGGTTGCCAGCTCTTCCAGCAGGTGGGCCAGGGCCAGCTCAGGATTGCGGAACTCCCGGAGCGCGATGGCATACATGCGCGCCCGCATGGGGGCGGATTTGGTCTGGAAGCCGGCGGGCAGGCAAAACCGGGACTTAGTTGTCATGTGCCGAGGACCTTGTTGGCTTGCGAGATGACGCGGGCGAGCTGCCCCGCTTCGAGCACCAGGTCCTGGTAGGCATCGGCTGCCTTGGGGTCGGTGTTCACGCGGGGCCGCAGGCGGTCCATGTCCGCGAGCACGGCGGCGTGGCGGTCCTGTGCCGCGGTCAGGATGCGCCGTTCGGCATCGGCCGTGCGGGCGGACAGTCCTGACAGGTGGACCAGGCGGCGCTTTGCTGCGTCTAGGTGATCGGTGGACGGGGGCTTGGCCATGCGGCGATCATCCCGTCACGACCTTGCAGGCTGCCGCCGCCCTGCCCTGCCCTATGGGCGCCAGGCGGCATCCGCCGCGGCCGTGGCCGTGATCCACTGCGCCCGGATGCGCAGGCTGCGCCGCTCATAGGTTCGCGCCAGGTGGCGCATCGCGCGGTCGCGGCGGTGGCTGCGCCCAGAGTCGCGCGCCAGGTCGTAATCCCGGGTGATCTTGACGATGCGGGCGGCCCGGGTTTCGTCCAGGCTCTGCATCTGCCGGTCGCGGCGCAAGGTTGCGTCCGCATAGGCGCGCTTGCGGTTGTCATCGGTGGCATGGGCAAGGGTGGGTAACTCAGCGTCCTGCAGCATTGTGGGACCCCTCGAACTTGCGGCCTTCCAGGTATGCCCCCAGGCTATTCATGTTCAACCGGCGTGCGGAAGGCCGGTGGTAGCATGATGCTATGGTGCCATAGTGCTATGGTGCCATGCTTGGTTGGGAGAGCCAGTTGACGCTATCGGCCGTCCTGCTTTTGCTGGCTTACCCGGGGGCGTGGTCCGTTCTGACGCTGGCGCCGCCGACGATCTGCGGCGTGGGTGGGGCGGTCTGCCTAATCCGAACGGCGGACGTGCTGATCGTGGACAGCAGGGCCGATACGTTTTCCGTAACGGCCCTGCATGGCCCGGAGGGCACCGTCGCCTGGAATGAGGCTGTCCTACGGGTGGCGGATCAATGGACGCTGCAGCGCGACCGGCGGGATCGAGGCGAGGGTGCGCCCTGACAGGGCACGACCCGCCACGTCAATTGAAGGTCAATTGATACCCTCGATCCAGCGGCGGACGGCAGCCGGGCCGTTCGGCACTTCGAACATGCCAACGGCCATCAGGGACATCACGACCAAACGGGCGGTGTCCGGGTGCTTGGTCAGATCGGACGACATGGAGGTAACGGCTTGGTTCAGCTTGCCAAGCTCGACGTATTCCAGCGCGCGTTGCTTGCACCAGGCCAGGTGCTCCGCCCGCGACGGCGCTTCCTCGCTCATGTGCGGCTGTCCAGCTTGTCTAGGATGGCGTCCAGGATGAGCGCGTTGAGGCTGACGCCGGACTGCAGCGCCATCACCTTGAGCCTATGGTGCACGTCGGGCGGAAGCCGCAGGTTCGTGGTAACGGCGCCGACGCGGGCCGGCGGCAGGTGCACCACGGCAGGGTCAGGAACGGGCAGGGCAGGGGGCGCCACGGCCTCCGGGACCGCTTCCCGCACGCCCGCCCGCCCCTTGGCCGGCAGCACGTCCAGCGTCGCCAGCGAGGCTTGGGGCGCCTTCATGACATCGCCTCCAGCCGGCGGTCCAGGTAGGACCACAGCGCCGTCATTTCCCCGGCCGCAAGGCCCGCCGGGTCCAGCTCCGGCGCCGTGCGGCCGTCCACCTTGGCGCCGGCATAGACGGCGCGGTCCGCGACCTCGACTGGCGCCACGGTGCCATGCTGCGATAGGTTGATCGCGGCCTGTCCGGTCAACCGCACGCGGGGCTTAGTGCGGTTCAGTACGAAAACCATGGGCCGGCGGGCCGCCTGTATCAGCTCCACCGTGACGCCGACGGCGGCCAGATCGTCCGGCGAGGGCTGCACCGGGACGACGACCAGGTCGGCAAAGCCGACGGAGGCGGACACGTCCGTCGAAAGCTGCGGCGGGGTGTCCACGAAGACCAGGCGGACGCCCTGGCCGCGCAGCGCATCGAGGGCGGCGGCGAGGTTGGGCAAGGGGTGGGCAAGGATTGGGCTGGCGGCGGTGCGACGGTCCCACCAGTGGGCGAGGCCGTGCATGGCGTCCGTATCCACGACCCCTACCGGCCCGGCGCCGGCGCGCTCCGCCTCGACGGCAAGATGGGTGGCCAGGGTCGTTTTGCCGGCGCCGCCTTTGCGGGAGGCTACTACGATCACGCGCATGGGTAGGATACGGGGCATGGAACCCTCCATTGTTGCGGTGGCGACTATAGCCGGGCAGATGTCGTGATAGTCAACATTATGGTGCGATGGTGCTATGGTGCCATAGCACTATGGCACCACGGAGCAGGCATGGACGAAGCGATGGACCGGGCACGCAAGGCCCTGCATGGCGGCCGGAGGGTGGACGCCGTGGTGATGGCGCTGCAGGCGGTGCACGAGCACGTCAAGCCAGGCCCGGCGCGGCTGCGCATGATGGCGCGGGACGGCTACAGCAGCGTGTTCGGCGGGGCGCCGGCGGTGGCGATCTGGATGGCCAGCCTGCCACGGCCGGGCACGCTAGGGCTATGAGGGGAGGGTGCGCGCCCGCATGGCGTCCTCGCACCAGGCCCGCGCCGCGGCTTCCGTGTCCCTGACGGCCTGACGCGACCCGGACGGCCCGAGCACCCAGGCGCCGAATGTGTCGCCCACTGTTGGCCACACGGACGCCCACCAGTCCTTGCCGCACGACGTCCAGTGCATCGCCTCGCTGCCGCCGTGCAGCCAGACGAAGGTCAAGCCGTCAGCCGGCAGGATCACGCGGTCCACTGGCTCGACCCCGCGGCCCGGCGACGGGGCCAGAAACTCCGGCAAGCCCGCGGCGTCGTTCCAGCCGCAGCTCCAATGGCCGAAATCGCCGGCTGCCGGGCAGTTGACCCGGTCCATGTCGTCGCCGCGGGGAGGGCGGCCAACGGCCGCCTCGAACTCTGCAGGGGTGATGACGCGAGGCTCAACCATGCCGGCGCTCCGGCGGGGCAGGGGGGCTGGCGCGGCCCAGCTCCCCCATCAGGGTGGACCAGGACGCCGGCGATTGCTGGACCCGGCCGAGCAGCCGCAGCAGGGCCACGGCTTCGCCGGGCACGGCCGCGGTTTTGCCGTTCGCCAGGCGGTGCACCCAGCGTTCGGCCGTGTAGAAGGGCCGCGGGTCGCCGAGCTGGCCGAGCAGCAGGGCGAACTGCCGCTGGGTCAGCCCCAGCGCCCCCAGCTCGTTGCGGAACTCCTGGCCGCCCTTCACGGTGCGGCCTCGACGGGCAGGGCAGGAGCGGCAAGCCGTGCACTGGTGCCGCCTATCGCCTTGCGCCACCGCTTTTCGCACTCCGGCCCGATGGGATACAGGCTGACGTCCTCCCCGCGTTCCGCCGCCTCCGCATCGGTGACGAACTCGTAGCTGCAGTGGTCAATGGCGACATGCAGGGCGGTGCGCCCTTCGGTCTGCCGGCCGCAGATGCAACATTCGTTGCCGCTGGTTGACTGATCCATCCGCTTGCGAAAGCCGGCGGTCTGCAGCTCGATGCACTTGATCGCCATGGGGCTATACTCCCCGATTGCCGAGGCAGGTGGCGAGCATCCGCTTCGCGTCCCCCACGACCCACGCCGGGATGTCGAAACCGTTGGTCAGGACCCGAAGGACCTGTTCGGCAGCCATCATGTTCGCGCCGTCACCGATGGCGCCGATCACCACGGCGCACAGCTTGGCGGGGTTGGTGGTGAAGGGCAGGGCGGGCGCCCGGAGCGCGGCCAGGGGCGCCGGGGCGTTGGCGGGTGAGAACATGCCGCCGGGAGAGAGGGAGTTTGCCATCGTTTGCGCCTTGTGGTCCGCCGGGGCTTGATTGCTCCGGCGCCCCATCACTAGGTCATAACGTCGTATGACTTCAAGGGGTATTTGCACGGTCACGACCGGCATCTTTGTATGTCAGAATGTCGTGTGACATTCCGGCAACGACATAGACGAGGCGTAGAATGGCAATTATGGAAAGAGACGGGCGAGGATCGCCGCGCAACGCATTGCACCGTCACGACATTTTGCCTCCCATAACTTCTTGTTCCGTATCCGCACTGTATGGGTGGTGGCGGCATACGCACAAAATTCATGGTATTGCTACATCAAACTGGCATATTTTGCCTTGAAGCGGCGCGGAGCCGCCGCCTATAGAAGATGCAGACGAAGGAAATCTCAACCCATGGCAAGCCTCGAAATCATCGCCCGCGCCGCCGCCCACATCCGGGCCGAGACGACACTCAGCCTCACCGCGGCGAAGAATTTGGCCACCTTCACCGCCGAGGCCGCCGACGACGATGGCATCCTCTACGACGCCGCCATGCTGGCCGAAGTCGCCCTCGACATGCTGGGCGACGAAATGGCCGCCTAGCCGGCGCGGCGACCCGTCGCCAAGGCTTCGCGGCGACCCCTCCCTTACCGATTTTCAGCCACAAACACAGGAACATACCCTATGCAGAAGTCCAAAATCAGCCTGGCACGGATCATCGTGCAAGCCCTGTATGGCCTGGCCGTTCTGCCGACAGACGCCGACGTGCGAGTGCTATGCCTGGCCAAGCGCCACATGACCGAGCTGGAAGCCCTGGCCCGGCCAGCGCGGGTAATCCTCGCAGACCGCGCCAAATCGGCGCCCGCGCCCGCGCCCTCCCCGGAACACCGCTCCCCCGCTGGCCTGGACCGCACGACCGCCACGACCTGGACCGACGCCCAATGCGACCTGCTCATTGAGTTGACCCGCCTGGATTGGAGCACGGTGCGCGACGCCCTGGAAGAAATGCACGCCCGGTCCACCCACGACCAGGCCCGCCGGGTGGCCATCGCCAGTGTAATCGGCAAGCTGGACGTGGTCGCATGTGGCATCATAGGATTCATATGACCCGTCGCACCGTGATCGCCGACGTGCCGCCGAATGAGCGCAGCGTCGCGCCCTACAAAGTGATGACGGAGGGGGGCGGCGCCGACCCGCGCCCCGTCTTCTTCGCCTCCCACCCCGCCGCCGCGCGCTACGCCGCCCTGAAGGCGGGCGGCGGCCCCGTGGTGGACCGCACCAGCTCCCCGCACCTGTTCCCGAAATTCGCAGCCGAATGAAGGAGCCCACGGACGAAGAACGGCGCCAGGGCGTCCGCAGGCTGCGCCTGCTCCTGCCGGCGGCCCTGGCCAAGCTGCGCCACACGCCCCCCGCCAAGGTCTGGACCCAGCTCATGGCCGCCCAGGCCCGCTACGTGACCCGAGACAACTTCCAGGCGCTCATGGTGACGCCCGGCGACAAGGGGGGCTGGGACGTGGACCTGCAGCTCCGCTTCGTCCCCCCAGGCGTCGCCAACACCATCGGGTCGCAGGTCGAAAACCCCTACCCCACCCGCGAGGCGGCCGAGGCGGCGGCCGGCGGCTATCTCCTGTTCGCCCTGGCCTTGGAACGCGACGTGATCGCGGGGACCACGCCCGTTGCCTCCCCCACCTTCCTGTTCTACGGCGCCTCGATCTGGCTGCAGGAGGCGTTGATGGACCGGCTGAAATCCATCTGCCCCAACGGGCCGCCGCCGGACTGGACGGTTGAACACTTCCGCGGCGAGATCGAGGCCTTCGTCGCCGAGCATTTCCCGGCCGGCGTCAGCAAGGACACCATGGACGCGCTGCCCCAAGCGTCCATGGCCCGGCTGATGTCCCTGTTGCACATGGCGGCATTCATCGGGGTGCTGGTGCACCCGCCGCGCGAGCCAGGCAGCCCCAACCCACACCGCGACGCTTCCCAAACACGCCACTAGGAGCACCCATGAACGTATTTTCCGAGGGATGGTATGGCGCCGCCCTGGCCATCGCCATGCGGCTGCACAAGGGGCAGGTGGACAAGGCGGGGCGGCCCTACTGGCTCCATCTGCAATCCACGGCCCACAAGCTGGTGGAACGCTGGCCGGACGCCACGCGCGACCAGGTGGAGGCGGCCTTGCTGCATGACGTGCTGGAGGACACCAAGAAGCAGCCGCACCACCTGCGCGCCGAAGGGGTGCGCCCGCGCGTGGTGCAGATCGTCCAGGCCCTGACCCGGGACCCGGCCCTTCCCTACCTCGATTGGATACGCGCGTTGGCTGCCGCCGGCGACGTGGACATGCTCCGCGTCAAGCTGGCCGACAATGCCGACAACAGCGACCCGTGCCGCGCGGCAGCTCCCGGGCAAGAGGAACGCGAGCGGACCCGCTACGCGCCGGCCCGCGCGATCCTGGAAGCCGCCCTGGCCGCCCAAGTGTCGAATTGATGGACGCGGACCAGAAAAACCCGGCCGAGGTTGCCGAAACCGAGGCCCAGGCGATTCCGCATGACCTGCGCGTGGCGCTGGCTTGTTGGTGGCGTGCCTACCACCACGGGAACCGGGAGGAGCAGGAAGGCGCGGAGCTGGTGCTGTGCCATGCGCTTTCAGACCGCATCGGCGCGATCCGCGCCATCGTGTTCGGGGAAGGCCGGACATGACGCGGATCGTCACCGCGGCCGTCATCCCGTTTCCGTCTCCCACTCCCGGCTATCGCCGCCGGGCGCCTCTGGACGCGGAACCACGGCTCCCGCCCGGCCGGACCTGCCAGGAGTGCGTGCGCTGGCTGGACTGCGCACGGCGGCACGGCTGCTGCCATGACAGCATTACCTGCATGTGGCTGCCCTCTTGGTTCGACGCAGCCGGTCCCGGTCAGCCGACATGACCCGGATCGTCACGGCCGCCGACCTGGACGGTCAGAAGATGGACGGTGGCACCATGTTCCTGACCCATAGGGACTTTCACGAACGCCGCTCTACCTGCAAGGCCTTTCCCGGGCTTGAGAAGATTGATCGCGCACCCAGGAATAGCCGCAGCAAGGTCGCTCACTCCGTCGGCTTCTATGTCGCCGGCGTGCTTGTGCCGGAGAACTCCCTGGACGCCATCGCCGCGGCCCTGACTGCGCATTATGCGAGCACCCCGCCGCCGCCCTTTGATTTCGAGGCGGAGATGCAGGAGGCCAACGAGCCATGACCGAACGCCCCTATGCCATGCAACGGACGTGCGCCGAATGCCCCTGGCGCCGCGACGTGGCGCCGGGCCGGTTCCCGGCGGAGCGGTTCAAGGAGCTGGAAGCAACCTGCCGGCCCGGCGGCCTGCCGGGCGTGTTCGCCTGTCACAAGTCTGCACCAGGCGAGGAACAGGCGTGCGCCGGATTCCTCTTGGTCTGCGGACACGACAACAACTTAGTCCGTATTGCGGCCAACGCCGGCTTCTTTGACCCGGACAGCATCCAGGCGGCCGGGCCGCTCTACGCCAGCTTTGACGAGATGGCCCGCGCCAACGGCTACGACCCGCCGCCGTGGGACGAGCACGGGCGCGCTATCGTTTGCGTCAGGCGTTCCGAATGAGGGGATGGTTTGGACTGAGTTGGGGGGCGCCGGTTTGCGACCCGGCCGACCAGGTGCCGGTGCCGGTCGGCGAGCCTTGCTTCTGGTGCGGCGAGGCTTTTGTTGCCCGTGACGAAGGCATCATGTCCAATGTGCCAATGCACCTGGATTGCTCGATGCGCAGCTTCATCGGCGGCGCCAACCACATCACCGGAACATGCTCATGCTGCGGCGGCGACCAGCCGCCAGATCCGCCAGGCCTATCCAAACGCGAGGCTGCCACGCTGGCACACAATCAATGGCGGCGGCGGGAATGGCTCCGTAGGCACCTCCGTTCGGAGGGGGATTAGTGAGCGCCAAATTTGCCGGCACGATAGACCAGAGGATTGCCGCCAGCCTGGACGCAGCCAAGGCCGAATACGACGAGGCGGCTGGCATTTGGAAAGCGTCCTACGCCCGGGTCGTGGCGGCCCGGCGTGCGCTGGTGCAGGCCCGGGCCGATGCGCGCCAAGCCGCCAACAACGCCTTGCTTGAACGGCGTATGGCCGAGATGCCGGGCACGGTGCCAATCATCCTGCGGCGGTGCTACGCCGAGGTTTTCCGCACGAATGTCCATCGGGATTTCACGGTCTGGTCAGAGGGCTATGCCGGGGCGAGCGTGGACGAGATCATCACCAACCACGGCCTAAGCCGCAGCCTCATCAATGCGATCCTGCTTCGTGGGGACCGGGCCGT
>DASWOJ010000399.1:0-7477 GCA_036398775.1 Acetobacteraceae bacterium | reverse complement strand
GTTGTCGTGGAAGTAGCTGTTGGTGACGGTGAGGTTGCCGCCCTGGTAGCGCACCCCGGCGCCGTTCTGGTCGGGGACGGCCGCGCCTGAGAACTCCAGGTGGTCGAGGGTGACGTCGGTGTTGGTGGTCAGGATGGCCTTCCCGTCCGGCGGGGCCACGGTGGCGACCAGGTGGGCCATGCCGCCGACGCCCTGGATGGTGATCTTGGTGTTCACGGTGGCGAAATCGTTGACGTAGGTGCCAGCCTGAACCTGCACCGTGTCGCCGTCGCTTGAAGCACGGACAGCGTTTCCGATGGTCGAAAACTGCATGCCAGCGCCAACGGTCAATATCGCCATGTCGGAACCTCCCGATGTAAGTTGACAAACGGTCACAAAATCACAGGTTGTAAATCCAGCAAAATATCATCACAGAAGTTGTATGCTTGATGACGGCCCTTACTGAATATTCCTTCAATTATGCTTCTCGCTCTCGGCATCGTGATCGCATTGGTTGTGTATCTGGTCAAGCCGACATTACGGTCAATTATACATTTCTTAGCCATACCAATTGTTCGTTCTGCGACTCCGACCGAAACCGGTTGCGTCCTCAGTCCCCTTCCGCGTTAAGGTGCGCCGCCTAGCTCGGGCAATCTGCCCAGGGGCCACTCGTATGGGGCGCATGGGATGAAGCTCGACATTAACGGCCAAGTGCACGACGTGGACGTGGATCCCGCGACACCCCTGCTGTGGGTGCTGCGCGACAACGTGGGGCTGACGGGCACCAAGTATGGCTGCGGCATCGCCCAGTGCGGCGCATGCACCGTCCACCTGGACGGTGCACCGACCCGGTCCTGCCAGCTTGCGGCCGGCGACGTGCAAGGTAAGGTCGTCACCATCGAGGGGTTGTCGCCCGACAGCACCCATCCGGTGCAGCTTGCCTGGATGGCGCACCAAGTGCCGCAGTGCGGCTACTGCCAGTCCGGTCAGATCATGGCGGCGGTCGCCTTGCTGCGCGACACTCCGGCTCCCACGGATGCCGACATCAACGATGCCATGACCAACATCTGCCGTTGCGGCACCTATGGGCGCATCCGCGCCGCCATCCACAGCGCCGCCAGCGGGAAGGCATAGGCCATGACGCACATGACTTCCCAGTTGAACCGTCGTGCGTTCCTGGTGTCCGCGTCCGCCGGGGCGATGACGCTTGCCTGGCCCGGCGCGCTGCCCACTGCGGCCGAAGCGGCACCTGCCGCCGGCGCCGTGCCGGTCGGCATCTGGGCCACGATCGCGCCGGACGACACGATCACGATACGCATTGCCCGGTCCGAGATGGGCCAAGGCACCATGACCGGCCTGGCCCAGCTCGTTGCCGACGAGCTGGAGGCGGATTGGGGGCATGTGCGGGCCGAGTACGTGGCGCCGGAGGTGAACCTGGCCAGCAAGCGCGCCTGGGGCGACATGCTGACCGGCGGCAGCCGTGGCCTGCGCACGTCGGTGGACTATGTCCGGCAGGGCGGGGCCGCGGCGCGCACGATGCTGGTGCAGGCCGCCGCGACCCGCTGGGGCGTGCCGGCCAGCGAGTGCGTGGCGCGGGAGAGCGTGGTCCGGCATGCCGCCAGCAACCGCAGCCTACGCTATGGCGAGCTGGCCGCCGACGCCGCCAAGCTGCCGGTGCCGAAGGACGTGCCGCTGAAGGAGCCGGCGGAGTGGCGCATCATTGGCAAGCCGCTGCCCCGGTTGGACACTGCGCCCAAGGTGAACGGGAGCGAGACCTACGCATCGGACGTTCGGCTGCCGGGCATGCTGCAGGCAGCCATCGCGCAGTGCCCGGTGTTCGGCGGCAAGATGGGGTCGTTCGACGCGGCCGGGGTGAAGGCCATGCCCGGGGTGCGCCATGTCCTGTCGGTGGGGGACAACGCCGTGGCGGTGGTGGCCGACACTTGGTGGCAGGCGAAGACCGCGCTGGAAAAGCTGCCGATCACCTGGGACGAGGGTCCGAATGCCGCCGTCAGCAGCGACACCATCGCCGCTCGGCTGCATGAAGGGCTGGACGCCACGGACGCCTTCGTCGGCCACAGGATCGGCGATGCCCCGGCGGCGTTGGCCTCCGCCACGCGCAAGGTCACGGCGGACTATGGCACTCCGTTCCTGAACCATGCCACGCTGGAGCCGATGAACTGCACGGCGCAGGTATCCGGTGACCGGGTGGAGGTCTGGGTGGGCACGCAGAACGGCGACGCCACCCTGGCGGCGGCGGCGGAGGCTGGCGGCGTGCCGCTCGCGAACGTGAAGGTGAACAAGTATATCCTGGGCGGCGGGTTCGGGCGACGCGGGTTCCAGGACTACACGCGGCAGGCGGTGCTGCTGGCCAAGCAGCTGCCGGGCACGCCGGTGAAGCTGATCTGGTCGCGTGAAGAGGACATGCAGCACGGGTACTACCGCCCGATCACGCAGGCCCGCATGACCGGGGCGCTGGACGGCAAGGGAAACCTGGTGGCGCTGTCCATGCGGATCAGCGGGCAGAGCATCGCCGCCACCTTGCAGCCGACGCGGACGGGCATGGACCCGCAGCAGTTCCAAGGGCTGCTGGCGGACGAGTTCGGCTACCTCGCCATCCCCAACCTGCTGATTGATCACGCGATGCGGAACACGCACGTGCCGGTGGGGTTCTGGCGCGGGGTGAACCACAACCAGAATGCGGTTTACCTCGAGTGCTTCATGGATGAGCTGGCCCATGCCGCCGGGCGGGACCCGCTGGAGTTCCGGCGCTCGCTGATGGCGCGCAATCCGAGGCACCTGGCGGTGCTGGATGCGGTGGCGGAGCGGGCGGGCTGGGGAACGCCGGCTCCGGCGGGGGTGTTCCGGGGGCTGTGCCAGAATGCCGGGTTCGGCAGCTACACCGCGGCTTGCGCCGAGGTTTCGGTGTCGGACAAGGGCGAATTGAAGGTGCATCGCATCGTCGCCGCGACCGATCCCGGAACGGCGGTCAACCCGGACCAGATCAAAGCGCAGGTGGCGGGCAGCTTTGCCTATGGGCTGGGGGCCACGTTGTATGGGGAGAATACAGTGGAGAAGGGGCGGATGGTGGAGGCCAACTTCGACACCTACCAGGTGCTGCGTATGGCGGAGATGCCTGTCGTGGAGACGATCCTGATGCCGTCCGGCGGGTTCTGGGGCGGGGTCGGGGAGCCGACTATCACCGTGGCGGCGCCGGCGGTGCTGAACGCGATCTTTGCCGCGACGGGCAAGCGGGTTCGGCAGTTGCCGATCAAGGACCAGGATTTGCGGAAGGCATGAGGCTTGCCGTGCTGCGCGGCTGAGGCGGGGGTGCGAAATGGTGCAGGTCTGGGTGTGCCGCGAGCTAGAAAGTTGAAGGCGCTGCCCTGCTCCCTACGGAAGAGGGTTGGGGTGAGGGGAAGGCCGCCGGGACCAATTTTGCCGGTGCAGGACCGCTTGGGCGCACGCGGAGGATGGCTACGGTCCTTGTGGCCTCCCTCACCCCGGCCCTCTCCCGTAGGAGGAGGGGGAAGGGTGCTTTTGCTGCTTTTGGCGGCTGCGGCGCCGCCGGGGGCTTCGTCTTGTACGGGATGCCATATGGCGGGGGCGGGAGTCGGGGTGCTGCAGGGGCGGCCTGCGGCTGAGACTGCTGGGGAGATGGAGGCGTTCCGCTCTGGGGCGCGCCCGGCCACGCTGATGAACCGCATCGTGCGTGGGTTCACTCCGGACGAGGTTCGTGCACTATCCGACTGGTTTGCGACGCAGGAATGAGCACTCGTCGCGCACTGCTTGGCGGCGCGCTGGCCGCGCCTTTCCTGGGACGGCCGGGCCGGGCTACCGGGTCGGCACGCGTGGTGGTGGTGGGTGGCGGCTATGGCGGCGCGTCGTGCGCCCGGGCGTTACGGCAGGCCGGCCCGAAGCTGGACGTGACGCTGGTGGAGGCCAACGCCGAGTATCTATCCTGCCCGTTCAGCAACCCGGTCGTGGCCGGGCTGCGGGAGATGGATGGGCAGCGGTTCACCCTGCGCGGCCTGGACGGCATTCGGCTGGTGCAGGCCCGCGCGACCGCCGTGGACCCGGCGGCGCGGGAGGTGCGGTTCGACGGGGGCGCCCTGCCCTATGACCGCCTGGTGCTGTCGCCTGGTATCGAGATGCGGTTTGACGCCCTGCCTGGTTACGACGCTGCCGCGGCGGAACGCTTCCCGCATGCCTGGAGCGCCGGGCCGCAGACCCTGCTGCTGCGCCGGCAGTTGGAGGCGCTGCCGGACGGCGGCACAGTGCTGATGTCTGTGCCTGCCAACCCCTACCGTTGCCCGCCTGGGCCGTATGAGCGCGCGAGCCTGATTGCCTGGTTCCTGAAGACCCATAAGCCCCGCGCCAAGCTGCTGGTGCTGGATGCGAAGGATGTGTTCTCAAAGCAGAAGCTGTTCCAGGCGGCTTGGCAGACCCTGTATCCCGACACCTTGGAGTGGGTCGGGCAGTCCGCCGGCGGCACGGTGACGGCGGTGGACGCGGATGGGACGCTGCAGACCGATTTCGGCTCGCACAAGGCGGACGTGGTGAACGTCATCCCGCCACAACGGGCCGGGCGCATCGCGTCGGTCGCCGCGGACCGCAGCGGCTGGTGCCCGGTTGATCCCGTGACCTTCGAGAGCAAGCAGGCGCGGGGCATCCATGTGATCGGCGACGCGGCGATCATGGGGGCAATGCCCAAGTCGGCGTTTGCCGCCAATGCACAGGCCAAGGTCTGCGCCGCAGCCATTGCCGCGCTGCTGTCCGACGCGCAGCCTGAGGAGCCGCGGCTTATCAATACCTGCTACAGCCTAGTGCAGCCGGGGTATGCGATCTCGGTCGCGGGGGTGTATCACCCGGTGCACGGCCAGTTGACGGACATCGAAGGGGCGGGCGGCACCAGCGCGCTCGATGCGCCGGCGTCCGTGCGGGCGCTGGAGGCGCAGTATGCCGAGGCCTGGTATCGCACCATTACGCTGCAAGCTTTTGGCTAGCGCCGCGCTGCTGCTGACGGCGGCGGGGATGCCGGAGCCGTTGGAGGGCTTGCAGGGCGACCCCGTGCGCGGCCAGGCCGTCGTGACCCGGCAAAGCAGCACATGCATCCTGTGCCACGCCGGGCCGTTTCCCAACCCGCATCTGCAGGGCAATGTCGGCCCGGACCTGCATGGCGTCGGCGCCCGGCTGACGGTGCCCGAGCTGCGGGCGCAGATCGTGGATGCGCGGCGGATCAACCCTGCCAGCCCCATGCCGACGTTCTGGGGCACGGAGGGCCGCACCCGCGTCGGCCCGGCCTGGCAGGGGCGGCCCATCCTGGAAGCGCAGGAGATCGAGGACGCCGTGGCCTACTTGTCCACCTTGCGGGAGCCGGTGCCCATGCCGGACGCGAAGCCATGAACCGGCGCCGGTTCCTGGTGATGGGTGGCACGCTGGTTGCCGCTCCCTGGCTGCCGGCCCGCGCGACGCCGGACGTCGTGGCCGCGGCCATCCGCGAGGTCACGGGGGGCGCCCCGCTGCAACAGGGCGTGGTCCGGCTGGACCTGCCGATGATGGTCGAGAACGGCAACGCGGTCGGCATGACGGTCGGGGTGGACGACCCGCCGTCACCCGTGCGGTCCCTGCATGTGTTCGCGGACGGCAACCCGCTGCCGAACGTGCTGCACGCGGCGTTTGGCCCGGCGGCGTTCCGTCCGCAGGTGATCACACGCATTCGCCTGGCCAGCTCGCAGACCGTCCATGCCGTTGCCGTGCTGCAGGACGGCGCGTGCTGGACGGGCAGCGTGGACCTGGTCGTCACCCTCGCCGCCTGCCTGGAGTAAGCCGCGCATGGCCCGTATTCTGCTGAACGTGCCCAAGCAGGCCCGCCGGGGCGAGGCCATCGAGATCAAGCTGCTCATCAACCATCCAATGGAAACGGGTCAGCGGCGGGATGAGACCGGGCAGATCGTGCCGCGCAACATCATCAAGGACGTGGTCTGCACCTATGGCAAGGCGGAGGTGGTGCGGCTGGAGCTGTTCCCGGCGATCTCGGCCAACCCGTTCCTGCACTTTGCCGCCCGGGCGGAGGCGAGCGGGCCTGTGGTGTTGACTTGGACGGACGACTTGGGCGCGGTCCAGACGGAGACGGTGCAGGTCGAGGTGACGTGACGCAGCTTGATGCTGCTGGAGCAGCGGATGGTGGTGCTTGACGCCAGCGTGATCTTGCTGTCCTGCGGGGCTGGGTTGAGGTACGGGGCAGGCGGCGCATAGCTGCGCGTTATACCAGTTGCTATTTGCTTTGCCCGTTCTGGCGTTGGTGACCTTTGCTGGGCGGATAAGCTTCAGCGTCTTCAGCCACGACGCAACGCTGCGAGGCGGCGTATGGCGCTTCGCTTATACGCCCTACGGTGACTAGCGGAAAACGGTCAGAGCGGATGGCGGCTGGTATTACAGGGATCGAGATGGCCAGGTGCGGCTGTCTAGCCGGGCGTGGTCATGCCGGCAGAGAGACCGGGCATTGCAGCCTGGCAGCCAGGCCGGCCGCCGAACGCTTCCGCCGCCGGGACCGTCCGCAGGGGTTGGTAAACGTCCCATGCCCCCCGGCTGGCGCCGGGCGCCTTGACCTGGAACAGGTGCATCGGGTGGGACACGCCGCCGTCGGCGCGCAGCTTGCTGGTGCCGAACAGCGGGTCCTGGGCCGGCACGCGCTGCATGGCGGCGATCGTTGCGGCGCCGTCTGCCGGGTCCGCTCCGGCTGCGACGGTGCGCAGCAGGTGCGAGACAGCCGAGAACACGCCGGCGTGGACCATTGTCGGCGGGATGCCGCGGTTGCGTGGGATGAAAGCGGCGGCGAAGGCGCGGGTGCCGGGGTCCAGGTCCCAGTAGAAGGGCTCCGTGACCAGCAGGCCCTGGGCGTCCTGCAGGCCGATGGCGCCGACATTGGTCAGCAGGCACAGCAGGGCGGCCAGGCACTGGCCGCCTGCGGCGACGCCGAACTCGGCGGCTTGCTTCACTAGGGTCTGGAAAGGTGCGCCGGTGCAGGCGAGGCCGATCACCTGGGCGCCGCTGGCCTGGGCCTGCAGCAGCAGGGCGGAGAAGTCGGTCATGTCGCCGGGGAACGCCGCCGCTCCCAGGACGCTGCCGCCCCTGGCGTGCACGACCGTCGTGACGTCACGCTGCAGGGCGTGGCCGAAGGCGTAGTCGGCTGTGAGGAAGAACCAGGTGCGCCCGCCCTCGTCCAGCACGGCGCGGGCAGTCGAGGCGGCGAGGGCGGCGGTGTCGTAGGTCCATTGCAGGTGGTTGGGGCTGCAGTGGGTGGTGGTCAGCGCGGTGGTTCCGGCGCCGCTGAACAGGGCGATGCGGTTGCGCTCCCGCACGATGCCGGCGACGGCCAGGGCGGTGGCGGAGTTGGGGACGTCCACGACCGCGTGGACGCCGTCGCGGTCCAGCCAGGCGCGGGCCAGGGCGGCGCCGACGTCCGGGCGGTCGCCCATGTCGGCGGAGAGGATCT
>DASWOJ010000398.1:0-7257 GCA_036398775.1 Acetobacteraceae bacterium | reverse complement strand
TCGGTGACGTCCACGACGGCCGAGCCGAACTCCTGGTGGTCGGACAGGCTGACCTCGCCGCCCAGGTGGGCGCACATCGCCTGCTGGCCGTAGCAGATGCCGAGCACCGGCAGGCCGCTGTCGAACACGGGTTGCGGCACGCGCGGCCCGGCGGTGTCCAGCACGCTGGCGGGTCCGCCGGAGAGGATCCAGGCGCGGGGGGCGAACGCCTCCATGCGCGCCGGGTCGGCAGTGGCCGGCATGATCTCGCAATACACGCCGGATTCGCGGACGCGGCGGGCGATCAACTGGGTAAACTGGCTGCCGAAGTCCAGGATCAAGACGCGGTCTTGGGCGGGGGCGGAGCCGGGGGGCTGGGTCATGGCGCAGCTTGCAGCATGGGCGGGCGCGGGCTGCAAGGGGAGTGCTGCGCTGCTCCCTCTCCCTTCGGGAGAGGGTTGGGGTGAGGGAACGGACAAGCAGTGCTCGTCAGGGTCCGTGACGGGCAGGTTCTAACGGATTGCAAGGTTCCGGCTTGCGGCCTCCCTCACCCCGGCCCTCTCCCGGAGGGAGAGGGAGAAGGGTCCAGCAGGGAGGCGATCGGGTCCCATGCGAAGGCTACCTGCGGCACCGCCGTCCCGGCCACGTGCACGTTGGACTCCATCGCCGCACGCCCGCCCATGCGCTGATAGAACCAGCGGCTTGGGTTGTCCCGCAGCACCCACAGGAACATGGACCCGCATCCGGCGCCATGCAGATGCGCGGCGACGGCGCGCAGCAGCCCACGGCCGATGCCCTGCTCGCGCCAGTCGTCCAGGACATACAGGGTCTCGACCTCGCCATCCCCCAAACCGCGGGTGCGCGGCTGGCCCGCGGTGGCGAAGCCGACCACGGCCGGGTCGGCGGCCACGAACACGCCGGGGCCGGCCAGGATGCGGGCGTGATAGTAGGCGGCCTGGCGCGTCCGGGACATGCCGGCCAGGAAGGCGTCCGGCAGGATGCCGGCATAGGCGCCCTGCCAGGCTGCGACATGGACCGCGGCGATGCCCGCCGCATCGTCCGGCCGTGCTGGACGCACCAGCATCAGGTCGTACGCTCCAGCACGGCTCCAAAGAAGCCGTCGGTGCCATGCAGCAGCGGGGTCAGTGACAAATACGGGCCTGGACCGGGCACCGGCGCGTCCAGCGTCCAAGCCTCCGCGAGCGGCACCACGCGGAAGCCGGGCTGCCGGGCCAGGAAGGCGTCCACCTGGGCCTCGTTCTCCTCCAGCAGCAGCGAGCAGGTCGCATACACCAGTCGCCCCCCGACCCGCACCAGCCGGGCGGCGGCGTCCAGGATGCCGGCCTGCTTGGGGCGCAGCTCGTCCAGGTCCAACTCCCGCAGCCGCAGCCGTGCGTCGGGGTTGCGACGCCAGGTGCCGGTGCCGGTGCAGGGCGCATCCACCAGCACGCGGTCGAAGGTGCCGGCCCGGCGCTTGGCCCACTTGTCGCCGGGCGCGACCAGGTGCCGCTCCGTGTTGCTGACCCCGGCGCGGCGCAGGCGGCGGGTGGCGCCCTCCAGCCGCGGCGCGGACACGTCGCAGGCGACGAGCTGGCCGCGGTTGCGCATCAGCATCGCCAGGGCCAGCGTCTTGCCCCCTGCCCCGGCGCACCAGTCCACCACCCGCATCTCCGGCCCGGCGCCGACGAGGGCGGCGACGAGCTGGCTGCCCTCATCCTGGATTTCCACTAATCCAGTCTGGAATGCCGGGCCGCTGGTGACGGCACGGCGGCCTTCTATTCGCAGGCCCCAGGGGGAGAGCGGCGTCGGCGCGGCCTCCAGCCCCTCCGCCAGCAGGGCGGCGCGGGCGTCGTCGCGGGTGCCGCGCAGCAGGTTCACCCGGAGGTCGAGCGGCGCCGGGTCGAGCGCCGCATCCATCTCCGCCCGCAGGCGGTCGCCGAAGCGGGCCTGCAGGTGGGACAGCACCCAATCCGGCACCTCGACCGCCACGGCCTCCGCCATGTCCGGATGTTGCAAGGTCCTGCCCTCCAGCGCGCGGACGGCGGCGGTTTCGGGTTGCAGCAGCGGCGCCGGGCCATATTGGCCGCCGGAGTAGCTTTGCGCGACGCCTGCGGCGGTCCAGCCCTCCAGCAGCAGGGACGCCGCGACCAGCATCCTCGGCGTGGGCGCGGCGCCGGTGCGGTCCAGCCACCAGCCCAAACGGCGGCTTGACCGCAGCACGCGCCAGGCGCGGTCCGATACGGCCCGGCGGTCGCCGGAACCGATGAAGCGCCGGGCGCGGAAATAATCGTTGGCGACGGCGTCCGCGGGGCGGCGGGGATGCTCGTTGATCTCGGTCAGCAGCTCGATGGATGCGGCCAGGCGGGCGGCAGGCGTCACCCCAGCAGGGCCGGCAAGGCGGACAGGCCCGGCATCTCGGTGGCCACGGAACGAAGGCCATACTCGTCCGGCTGGGCCACCCGGTTGCACCAGAACACCTGGAACCCGGCCGCAGCGGCGGCCTGGGCATCCCATGCATTGGACGACACGAACGCCATCTGGCCCGGCGGCAAGCTGAAATGGTCCTCGGCCAACTGATACACGCGGCGGTCCGGCTTGAAGGTTGCCGCGGCCTCCACGGACAGCACGGCATCCAGCAGGGGCGCCAAGCGGGCGGCGTCAACGGCCTCCTGCAACATGCCGGGTTCGCCGTTGGATAGGATGGCGGTCCGCAGGCCGCGCTGCCGCAGGGCGGACAGGGCTGGCGCGGAATCGGGGTAGGCCGGCAACTGGCGGTAGGCAGCTAGCAGGGATTGCAGCACCGCAGGGTCGGTGATGCGGTGCCGGGCGGCGACGAAGGCCAGGGCATCCTGGGTGATCTGCCAGAAGTCGCGGCGGTGATGGCCGGTCAGGGTGTCCACCCAGGTGTATTCGACCTGCTTGGTGCGCCATTCCGCGCTGATGCGCTCCCAGTCCGGCGGCAGGCGGTCGGCATGGCGCTGCATGGCGCCGTGCACATCGAGCAGGGTGCCATAAGCGTCGAACACCACCACACGGATCATCACTCCCTCTCCCTCCGGGAGGGGGTTGGGGTGAGGGAGGCCGCGGGAACAGCCGCTAAACCTTGAGGATGCCTGTGCGGGTGAGATGGGCGCTGCGTGGCCTTTCCCTCACCCCGGCCCTCTCCCGGAGGGAGAGGGGGAAGCAAGCGGGTCATCCGCCCTGCCGGTAGTTCGGGGCCTCGCGGGTGATGGCCACGTCGTGCACGTGGCTTTCGCGCAGGCCGGCGCCGGTGATGCGGCGGAACTTGGTGTTGCGCTGCAATTCCTCGATGTTGGCGCTGCCGGTGTAGCCCATCCCGGCCCGCAGGCCGCCGACCAACTGATGCACCACCGCCGACACCGGCCCCTTGTAGCCCACCCGGCCCTCGATCCCCTCCGGCACCAGCTTGAGCGTGTCCTTGATCTCCTGCTGGAAGTAGCGGTCCGCCGACCCACGCGCCATCGCGCCGATGCTGCCCATGCCGCGGTATGACTTGAAGGACCGGCCCTCATACAGGAACACCTCGCCCGGCGCTTCCTCGGTGCCGGCCAGCAGGCTGCCGACCATGACGCAGTCGGCCCCGGCGCCGATGGCCTTCACCAGGTCGCCCGACGTGCGTATGCCGCCGTCGGCGATGGCGGGCACGCCGCGCTCCCGGCACGCCGCCGCCGTCTCCATCACGGCGGTGAACTGCGGGACGCCGACGCCGGCGACGATGCGCGTCGTGCAGATGCTGCCGGGGCCGATGCCGATCTTGACGCTGTCGGCGCCGGCATCAATCAGCGCCAGCGCGCCCTCCGGCGTCGCCACGTTGCCGGCGATGATCTGCACGGCGTTGGACAGGCGCTTGATGCGCTCCACGCTGGCCAGCACGCCGGCGCTGTGGCCGTGGGCGGTGTCAACCACGATCACGTCCGCCTCTGCCGCGACCAGGGCCTGGGCACGGGCCAGGCCATCCTCCCCGACGCCCGTCGCCGCGGCGGCGCGCAGCCGGCCCAGCTCGTCCTTGTTGGCGAGGGGGTGGGTCTGCGCCTTCTCCATATCCTTGACGGTGATCAGGCCGATGCAGCGGTAAGCTTCGTCCACCACCAGCAGCTTCTCGATCCGGTGCCGGTGCAGCAGGTGCCGAGCCTCCTGGTGGTCCACCTGGGCAGGAACGGTGATGAGGTTCTCGTGCGTCATCAGCTCGTGCACGGGGGTGGCCGGGTCGGTGGCGAAGCGCACGTCGCGGTTGGTGAGGATGCCGACCAGGCGCCCGGTGTCCCGCTCCACCACCGGAAAACCGCTGATGTGGTGCTGGACCAGCATCGCCCGCGCTTCGGCGAGCGTCTGGTCCGGGTGTATGGTGAGCGGGTTCACCACCATCCCGCTTTCGAACTTCTTGACCCGGCGGACCTGCGCGGCCTGCTCGGCGATGTCCAGGTTTTTATGGATGACGCCGATGCCGCCCAACTGGGCCATCGCGATCGCCATGGCCCCCTCCGTCACCGTGTCCATCGCCGCCGCGATCAGGGGGATATTCAAGCTGATGGTGCGGGTCAGGCGGGCCAGGGTGCTGACCGCGTTGGGCAGCACCTGCGAGTAGCCTGGCACGATCAGAACGTCGTCGAAGGCAAGCGCCTCGTCTATGCGATGGACGTTTGCGGCGCCGGGCGGCAGGTGGTCGGGGGCCATGGCGGGGACCTTTCATCCTCGGGCGGCCCGGCAACGGGTCCCCATCCTTGGCACGTCCACATAGGCTCCGGTCCGGACGGGCGCAAGCACGGTCAGGTGACGGGTGCGATGCGCCGCGCTGCGTTGCTCCCTCTCCCTGCGGGAGAGGGTTGGGGTGAGGGGGTCTTGGCTGCAACGCGGGGCACTCACGGCCAGATGACCGGGTGCCATAAAGGGCGAGGCCGGTGCGTGCCCTCCCCCTCACCCCGACCCTCTCCCGGAGGGAGAGGGAGAAGTGACTACGGTGTGCCGCCCTTGAACCCGGTGGCGACCACGTAAAGCTCGCTCGATCCCTTGCGGCTGGCCGGCGGCTTCGCATGGCGTACCGCCGCGAAGTGCCGCTTCATCTGTTCCAGCATCGTCTTTTCAGATCCGCCCTGGAACACTTTCGCCACAAACGCGCCACCAGGCGTCAGCACCTGCATTGCGAAGTGCAGCGCCAACTCCGCCAGCCCCATGATCCGTAGGTGGTCGGTCGCGTTGTGCCCGGTGGTGTTCGGCGCCATGTCGGACAGCACCAGGTCCGCCGGGCCGCCGAGCAGTGCGCGAAGCTGGTCCGGCATGGCATCGTCCATGAAGTCGCCGACCAGGATCGTGGCGCCCGGTACCGGGTCCATTGGCAGCAGGTCCACGCCGACCACGCGTGCCGCACCCCGCCTCACTGCCACCTGCGCCCATCCGCCGGGCGCGGCGCCGAGGTCAACGACGCGGGCGCCCTTGCCGATCAGGTGGTAGCGGTCGTCCATCTCCAACAGCTTGAAGGCGGCGCGGGACCGCCAGCCCTGCTCCTTGGCGGCGCGGACATAGGGGTCGTTCAGTTGCCGGGCCAGCCACTTCTGCGATGCTGTGGTGCGTCCGGTCGCGGTCTTGAGCGATACGGACAGCCCGCGGGACGGGATGGCGGCCTTGAATTTCTTGCTGTGCCGGGCGGCGGGGTCGTCGGTCATGCTGGGGTCATGCGGGCAGGGTGTTAGGCGAAACTGGGCGCGATGGCGATTCCCGCCGATGCGGCTGACGCGATGGCTGGCGGCGCATCAGCCGCAGCAGCATTCCCTCCCGCAACCCGCGGTCGGCGACGATGACGGGTCCAAGCGGCCACAAGCGCCGGATCGCCTCGAAGATGGCGCAGCCCGGCAGCACGTAGTCCGCGCGTTCCGCTCCCACGCAGGGATGCACCGAAAGCCCGGCGCGGCCCAGGCCCAGCACGATGGCCAGCGCCCGGTCGGCATCGGCCGGGGACAAGGTGGTCCCGTCAATCAGCGGCCGGCGATAGCGGTCCAGTCCCAGGGCGACGCCTGCCAAGGTGGTCACGGTGCCGCTGGTGCCCAGCATGCGCACGCCGCCGCCCCGGGCCTCGTGCCCGATGCAGTGCGTCCGCTCGAACGGCAGCAGCCGGGCCGCGACGGCATCCACCATCGCGTCATAACCGTCTGACGTGAATGCGCCGGCGCCGAACTGCTCGGACAGGGTGACGACCCCCACCGACAAGGAGGCATAGCCGATCAGCTCCGGCGGGGTGTCGGCAGCGCTGGACAGGCGGACCCAGGCCAGTTCGGTCGAGCCGCCGCCGATGTCGAACAGCAACGCCCGGCGCCCGGCGCCGCGCAGCAGCGGGCCGCAGCTTTCCAGCGCAAGCTCCGCTTCCTCCCGCGTGGAGATCACATCGAAGTGGAGGCCGGTCTCGGCCTGGACGCGGGCGAGGAACTGCGGACTGTTGGCGGCGCGGCGGCAGGCCTCGGTGGCGATGGCGCGGACGGCACGGACCGGGCGCCGGGCCAGGCGGGCGGCGCAGCCGTGCAGCGCATCAATCGCCCGGTCCATTGCGATGGGGCTGAGTTGGCCGGAACTTTGCAGACCTTCGCCCAGGCGCACGATGCGGCTGAAACTATCCAGGACGCGGAAGCCCTCGTGGGTCGGAGCGCCGACGAGGAGGCGGCAATTGTTGGTACCGAGGTCGAGCGCAGCGAAGGCAGGGCTGTCGCCGCGGTGGGCACGAATGGGGTGGGTTGCAGCGGCCTCGGCCATGCTTGCGCCTTTCAGGCGTTAACATGGGACCAAAGCAGCTGGCGTGCGAGAGTCCAGATGCACGGAAGCGTCATATTCGCGTGGGATGGTTGCCCCGGGCGGGGCCGCGTGGTATCGCCCCGGGCACTGGCGGCTGCATGCTGTTGGGGGATAGTTTAGCGGTAGAACTTCCGACTCTGACTCGGAAAGCCTTGGTTCGAATCCAGGTCCCCCAGCCCCGGCCCCCCGTCTAGTTGATCTAGCATTCTTTTTCCGCACGGGCCGACTGTGCGAGGCTAGAGTTGTCCCATGCGTCCCCACAATGTCCCCACATCACCCGCAAGCGGGGCATCTACCACTACCGGCGGCGTTGGCCGGGCCGGGTGCGGGGGGAAGTCCTGCTTAGCCTGGCGACCCGGCATTTCCGGGAAGCCGAACACCGGGCCGGGTTGGTGGATGCGGCGTTCCGTTCGGCGTGGGAACGGGCAGTGAGCGAGGCGGACGTGAACAAGGTTGATCTTGGCCCGATCCTTCGGGGCT
>DASWOJ010000397.1:0-1548 GCA_036398775.1 Acetobacteraceae bacterium | reverse complement strand
CGACGGACGCTTTCAACCGGCTCATGCGTTATGCAGATTTCTTCAGCCGGCCAGACATTCATACCTACCACAGTCTCTTCCGCTGTTGCCCTGGCCTCAATGGTCTGACCCTTAGAAAGGTCCGTCGCGCCACCAGCACCTATCGGCACCAGCCCCAACCTGAACCCCATCGCCCGCGCCACTCGCGTCACGGTGTCCAGGCTTGGATTGCCGCCCGGCGACAGCGCCTTGTACAGCCCGGCCCGGGTCATGCCGATCCCGCGCGCCAGTTCGCTCACGTTGCGGGCGCGGGCAACGGCACCTAATGCAAGTGCAATAGCCTCTGGGTTTCCGTCCTGAGCGCACTCGTCCAGGAAAGTGGCGATGTCCTCCTCAGTCTCCAAATACTCCGCCGCGTCAAAGCGGCTGAAGGTCACGTCTGTCATCATTCCCTCCACTGTCCTGCAATAACCCCGGGCCGCGCGATGTCTACCTGTTGCGTGGACTTGTCGCCTCCGCACAGCAGCACAACGATCACCGGGCCTCGCTGCATGAAATAGACCCGGTATCCTGGGCTATGGTGAATGCGCATCTTGCAGCCCTGTTGCATGGACCAGGGATGCGGGTGGGGCTACCCCAGCCCCGGCTGTGGTTCAGGCGATACGGACGGAGGTCGGGCGTCCAAGTTCCAGCATGCGGTTGAGCGCATGGATGGCGACATCCACCTTGGTCGCCCGGCGCCGGTCCGTGCGCGAGCGCAGCCCGTCACCGATCACCTGCTTGAACCGGCTCATGGCCGCCTCGACCCGAGCCCGCTTCGTGTAGCCGGAGGCTTTCTGCCAGGCTGCGCGCCCGTGTTCGGCGATGCTGTGCAGGTGACGGTCCCGCTGCGTAGGCGCGGTCTCGGCCGTCTCACTCGGCACCGCCGTGGACCGCGGCGGCACAATGATCGCCGCGTCCGGATGACGTTCGGCGACCGCAGCAGAAACACCTTCCTGGTCATATGCGCCGTCGGCGGTGAACGAGGCCACGGGTCCTCGTACCTGATCGAGCAAGGCGCCGACCTCGGCGCCGTCGTCCACCTCCTTTGCGGTCAGCGCCGCCACAACGATCTGGCCGGTGTCGGCATCCACGCCGATGTGCAGCTTGCGCCAGGACCGGCGCGTCTTGGTGCCGTACTTCTCAACCAGCCACTCTCCCGCGCCGCAGAGCTTCAGACCCGTGCTGTCCACCAGCAGGTGCAAGGGCTCGCCGTCCTTGCGCGCTTGTGGACGTGGCACCCCCAGCGTCTCCGCCCGGCGGCATAGGGTTGTGTGATCCGGCACCGCCAGATCGAGCCCGAGCAGGCCGATGACGGAGCCGATCAGGCCTTCGGTCTGGCGCAGCGCGAGGCGGAACACGGCCTTGAACGTGAGTGCGGTCAGGATTGCCAGGGACGAATACCAGGGCTGTCCGCCTTGGGTTGTGCGCGGCTCCGCCCGCCAGCCCTCGATGGCTTCGTCCGTGATCCAGACTGTCAGGCTGCCGCGCTGGCGCAAGCTGGCATCATACTCGCGCCAGTTCATGAGC
>DASWOJ010000396.1:0-20279 GCA_036398775.1 Acetobacteraceae bacterium | reverse complement strand
GCGCCGGTGACGGGATCGGCCTGCAGCCACTCCCCGCCGGGCTGTATGTCGGTAGGATTGGAGTGAGCGTCGGCGTTGCTGGCATTCAGGTAGATGCGCTGACCCGCCGCAACCGTCATCACCGCCCCGGACGACCCTGCGATTGCGGAGCAAGTGTCAATCACCCCGTTCCACCGCCCGACCACCTGGAAAGCGGCGTCCACCCCCCTTGCCCCCAGCGACTGGTAGCGCGTACCCAGCCACCACGCGCCCTTCGCACCCGTGCTGTTGGTGCGGTAAAAGTTTCGGACCGTGCTGCTAACCGCCAAATCGTATCCGGCATCGTTATGGCTGAACTCGTCCACTTGCTGGTAGGTGCCGTCCGCAAATCCGAACAGGTCGCCATCCATCACCAGCACGGCGGGGTTCGCCAGGAAGTGCGTGCTGCCAGACTTGGTTCCAGCCACGGTGCCGGCCACGGACAGGAACACGGCGTCACCTTGTCCTTGCTGCGACACCCGCCCGTTGATGGCCGAGCAGCCTGTGCGCCCTCCTTGGTCGCTGGTCAGCGCGTTCCAGCCGCTGCGGTTCTGATAGTAGACACTGGCCGCACTGTTCTCGTGCCGGTAGGTATAACCCGTGCTGGGCTGCGTCAGCGTCGCCGCGCCATCTACCCGATGCTCGATGGCCAGTTGGACGGTGGACAAGTCGCCGTCAAATGCCGTGCTGATGTCGTCCAGCGACCCGTAGCGCACCGGCTCCGTCGCACGCCGCGCGAACATGCGCCCGCGCCGGTGCATGTCTCCCGTGCGGAGTTGGCCCTCACCGCTGAAGCGGCCGGCCATGGCATCGGGCAGCATTGCAATGGCGGCCGTACCGGCAGGCAAATAGACCGTGCCCCCCGCCGCCCGGACCAACGCCGCCGCAACTGACGGGCCATCGTCCGTGACGCCATCCAACACCGCGCCGTGGTCGCGCACATTGACTGTATCCGCCGCCCGGTCGGCGAGCAGCCGCGGACTAGGCGTGCCGCGCGCCGTGACGGCAACGCCCGACGCATCGGCCAACGCCGCCGCCGACACTACGCCATCGCCAGAGATGCTGATGCCCACACCCGCGTTGAACAGTCCCCGCAGCGCCGCAGCCGGCAGGCGCTGGGGCGCACCGGCCCTGTTCAGTATAACCTCGTCCCCAACACCCAGCGCCGCAGCGATTGGAAAGCCCGCATGGTCCGTCCCTGTCGCCTGCACCGCGCCATTCGCAACCTGGAGGCCGGTACCGACGCTGAGCGCCTCCGGCCCACCCGGCCCAGCCGATGCCCGCCCCAGCAGCTTGCCCGCTGCCAGCGTCAGCGCCGGCTGTGTGCTTGCCAATAAAGTTGACACCGTGACACCGCCGGTAAAGTTGCCCTGGCTGATCGGCAACTCGTCGGTTGGATTGACTTGGGTGATGGGCGGAAGCTGCTTGATAGTCGGCATGGCTGTCCCTCAAGATTCAGATTTTTTCCCTCTCCCTCCGGGAAAGGGTCGGGGTGAGGGGGTCTGGCTGCGGAGCGGGAAGCCGGGAACGCCGATGGAACGCAGTCCTGTCATGGGCCAGCGTTGCGCTCGAAGCCGCTCACCCCGATCTGCGTTCAAAGAAGTCCGGTCAGGCTTTCCCCAAAGCGTCCTTATCCCACCGCCGCCCACCCGGTCGGCCCGGTCCCCGACCGTTTGATCCAAAGCGTCGTTCCCGCGCCGCCGTCCAAGTTGCGGTAGTCGCTGCCCGGCGGCGCAGACACCACGCCCTCCGGGCTGCCGCGTCCGAGCGCGCTGCAGAATCCCGTCGGCTCCTCATCCGCTGCCACCCGCAGGCGCCCGCCGGTCGGCCGCAGCACCAAGTCTCCGCCGGGCGATCGGAACGTCGCGCTGCCATCCCCGGTCGAGGTCAGGAAATCTCCCGCCGTGAACCCCAAGGCCTGCCAGCCACCCCAAGTCCCCTCCCAGTCCACCGCCGTCGTCGCCGGCACAAGCATGTCGCGCAAGGTCCAGTTGTCCTGGAATGGGCTGCTCCCCAACCGGCGGAACCGCACGGCTCCGTTGCAGTGCAGCCGCAGCCGCCGTCCTTGAGGCACCGGCAAGCCAGCCGACGCCACCGCCTGCGCCCCTTGCCCATCGCCCGTGATCGCAACAGTCACCAGCCCGCCGCCGTATCCCGCACCGGCGCCGGTCATCGTGATCCCGAGGATGGCGCCATCAAGCACCCAAGCCGATGCCGTCGCGCCCTGCCCGGTCCCGGTGATCTGCACCGATGCCTGGGTGTAGCCTGTCCCCCCCGCCGTCATCCGCACAAAGGCGACCCGCCCCGCCATGGACGCCTGATACTGCCCGACCATGCTGTCCACCCCGCGCGGAGCGGACGTCACCATCACCGCATCCAATAAGTCCGGCACCTGCATCTGCTGCGCACCTTTCCCAGACGGGCCGAGGTCGGAGGGGTTCACCACAACCGCCGCCTGGTTGTCCCAAGTGTTGCCTTCCAACAGCAGCCCATCCGTGTTGGCGCACAATGCCTGCGCCATTTGGCTGCCCGCACCGGGAAAAATGGCATTGCGCGCCAGCTTCACGCCCTGCACCCCGTCCAACAGCAGCACGCCGCCGCCCGTCCCATCCCGCAACACGATCCGGTTGCTCTCGATTACCAGCCCTGAGCAGGAGATCCCAAACGGCGAGCCATGCCCATTCGATTCCATATCATATGCCGTGACGCCCCAGGTGTTGCCCAGCAACTGGTTGCCCGAAACCAGCACGTTGCGGCTGCCGCCGGGGTTGATGCCGACCCCACAGCCCCGCACCAGGTTGCCCGACACGTCGCATCCGTCGCTGCCCCCGGCGTCAATCCCGAAGTAGCCCGGCGCCGACACCGTGTTGCCGATCACGCGCGACGCCTCAGCGTTGCACAGGATGCCAGACCCGTTGCCCTCCAACATGTTGCCCAGCACCACCAAGCCGCGCCCGGATACCGCGATGCCCCAATCCCGGTTGCCGTGGCAGATGTTGCCTGACACGAGCACGTCAAAAGCGTCCGGGTTGGCGTGTCCCCACCGCGGCGGCTCCAGGTTGGTTTCGTTGAAATTTCCGACCGAGATGCCCCGCCCGTTCCCCCAACACTCGTTGCCCAGCACCCGTCCATGCCGCACCGCTTGCTGAAAGGTAGGGTCGTTGAAGTCCATGCAGATGCCATAAGCGCCGTTGCCGTGCGCCAGGCATCCCTGCACTACGGCCCCTGACGCAGCCTGCACCCAGATGCCGTGCACCTGGTTGTCCCGCGCCTCGCACCGAAGCATCTGGTGGCGGCTGGCGCCGTCCGACCCGCCCAGCGCGCCATCCCGCGCCTGGATCACCAGCCCGCTACCCAGCGACGCACCTACGGCGCCCTGAAACACGCAACCGTCGAACAGCGTGCGAGTGCAGGCCGGCAGCACCAGCACGCCCCAACTATCCCCGGGCACGCCCGCACCATCGAATACGACATATAGCGCCGTGAACGCAGCGCCCTGCACATTGATGAACGCACCAACCGCCGGCACGCCGGGCAACGCGATGCGCTTGAGCGTACTACGGCCCGGCACGCCCACCAGCACGGCCTCCTGCGCTACCGTCCAGCCGCCACGCACGGCATAGGTGCGCGGCGCCAGCCGCACCGTTCGTGCCGTCGCGATGGCACGGTCAAGCGCCTCGGTATCGTCATGCACGCCATCGCCCACAGCGCCGAACGCCTCAGGCGTCACGGCGTCCGCCATCCAATCCGACAGGCTGCGTGCAACCCCGCCCGGCGCCTGCGCCCGGTGTGCCGACAGGTCAATGTCCCGCAACCCGCCCAACCCCGCCATCAACGCGCCATAGGTCGCAGCGCTGTCGCGCCCGAGTTGGGACACCGGCACCAGATCTCCCGGCGCTGGCGGATTTGCACCGGGCAGCGCCGTAACGCTGAACACCGCTGCCGCTGACAGCACACCCCCGGCCAGCCGCAGGTTGGTGCCAATCCCAATCGGCTCCGGACCTCCCAACCCCGAACTGCTGCGGCCCACCAGCGTTCCGGACGGCACTGCCAACGCCGCCTGCAAGCCTGCCACCACCTGCGCCCGCGACGCATGCAACAGCCGCCCGGCCCGGCTGATCGGCAGGAGGTCGTCATCAGCGGCGACGTTGGCCGAGTCCAACTGGTCAACGGTCGGCATGGCGCTACCCTCCCACGGTGATGGTGTTCCCGGCACTGTCCTGGACGGGCGCCCCAGTCTCGGTCTGCAGCACGCCCGATACGGACGTGCCTCCCGACAGCGCCTGGACCGGCAACAGCACCGCGCGTGACAGTGTGCGCCCAGCCTGCGTCCCGATGGTCAGCGTAACGGCATAGGTCACCCCCGCCTGTCCGCCGCCCAGCCACAAGACTGCCCGAGCCCCATCGGCCGCCGCCGAAACCAGTGACACCCCACCCGGATCGGCCGGGGTGATGGACACGTCCAGCGTCGCCACCGCATCGCCGTGGCAGCCGCTCAGCGCAGGCGAGATATCGAACTGGTAGTCGAGCACGTCCGCAGGGTCCTTCGCCGGCCAAGACGGCCGAGGTCCCGGCCGCACCCCCCGCGGCACCGGCACGGTCCCGTCCAGCACCAGCACGCGCGCCACGCTAGGCCGGTAAAGATGGTTCGCAGGCGTAAGCATATGGATGTCCTTTCTTCTCTCTCCCTCCGGGAGCGGGCCGGGGCGAGGGGGTCCTTACTGCGGGGAAGCCTAGAAAGGTCGCCCGCACAAAGTCCCAAAAGACCTGCTTTCACAGGCCGATCTCCCCGATGGGAGGCAAAAAGCCTGCTAGTATTCGACGACCACAATCCCGGGTGCCCCGGACCCGCCCGGCGCCCCGGCGCCGTAACCGCCGCCCGCGCCGGCCCCTGCATTGCGTCCGTTGTTCTGTCCGCCGCCGCCCAGCCCGCTCCGACCACCGCCGCCGAACACGCCACCACCGCCGCACCCGCCGGGCACGCCGGCCATCAGCGCGCCATCCGCGCCGGAGCCGCCCGCCATTTGCATTGTGCCCGCCAGACCGGCGCCGCCGTCGCCGCCCGCACTGCCGGGATTGCCGGAGTGCCCGCCCAACCCGCCATCCGCGCCCACCGGCCCGGCGCCAAGCGCGCCGAACCAGCTCGCGCCGCCTTGCTGCCCGTTCACCCGAGGCGCACCGCCGACGCCACCCTGCCCGACCTGCAGCGGGATGACCGCACCGGGCTGGACTGGAATGACCGCCTCGCCATAACCGCCCGCCCCGCCACCGCCGCCAGCATAATCCGTGTCGCCGCCACCGCCACCGCCCCCGCCGCCAACCACCCGCACCCGCGTCCGCACCACCCCGTCCGGCACCCGCCAGAGCGTGTTGGTGCCAAATGCCTCCTGTCGGCAGAACCCAGGGCTGAGTTGCGGCAGCCTCCACTGCAGCAACGCCCCGCCCGGTAGCGCCCGTATGTCGGTCTGCGTCGTTTGCGGCCGTCCGAAGTAGGTCATGACCGTCCAAAGCCCGACCCAGCCGGGATCTGCCGCCGGCGGCTGCGGATCAACTTGCACCTGCGGCGCACCAGCCTTCGCCTGCAACGCGATGCGCACCACCCGCTGGGTATTCTGCGCCTGGCCGCCATTGCCCGGCCCACTCCACGGCACCGCCGGGTTGGCCGCATCCCAGTAAGGCAGAGCGACTGGCCCGGTATCGTGTAGATCCAGCATCGCCTGCACCAGCCAGCACAGCGCATGGTCCCCGTCCGGTGGCCCGCCCAGCGTCAGCGCCACCGGGTCCCGGTTGACCCCCGCCTGCACCAGCGGCGCCGGGTCCGCCCCCAGCGAGCCGAACGGCGTTGCATCCGCCGCCGCAACGCCCAGCAGCGTCCCAGGCCCGACCACGACGCCATAGCCCGAAGCCGCTGGCATGCACGCCAGTCCATCCGCTACCGGCTGTGTCCCCAGCACCGCTTGCGCCAGCGCCCCTAATGCCGTCATCGCATGGCGTTGCACCGACAGCAGGTCGGTATCGAGTGGGATGGAGCCGGGATATACGATCAGTCGGTCCAAATCGGCCTCCTTGCCGGGTGGTGTATCTCGTTGCGACGAGCGTAGGATCACGAGACCATGGAAGGTCGAATGCGTGCTGCTCTCACTATGATGACTGCTTGCACCGCCCATTTGGCTGCCTTGGCGCAAGCGCCCGAAAGCCCTGCCGAGGTCAGTGGCTGGACGATGTCAGACTGGCGCGACGCCGACAGCCGTTATGTGGGCTGCACCGCGTTTTCCTGTTCGACGACGAGGTCGCTGTCGGCTTCGTGCATAACAGGGGCGAAAGGAGTGTTTTTGCCGTGGAAAGGCCAGAAGCCAGGCTGACCGAAGACCGCGGCTATCCCGTGCGGATCAAGGTGGAGTATAGAGGAACCTTGGTGACCGAAGACGTCGCGTTGAGCAGCAAGATGCTGATCGCCCCTCTTCAGGAACCCCAGAGGTTGTTCCAGAAACTCCGCAAGGGCGCCGCCCTGTATGTTGAGATGCATCAGGAAGCGGCTAGTCTGCTCCGGAGAGGCGGTCGAGGTGTTTTTAGCCTGAGCGCCCCGAAAAGCAGAAAATTAGCTACCCGCCACGCACCCAGGCCACCCCGCCCGCCGGCAGCGCCGCCACCAACGCCGCCCGAGCCTCCGGACTATCCGGCTGCAGCACCACCAGGCACTCCAGCGGCATCGCCAGTGATCCCCAGCCGCCCGCCACGCCCCAGGCCAGCCCCGGCCCGCCATAAACCCCAGTGTCGGTCGGCCGCGCCGGCTCGAACACCCCCGCCACGCTGCCCGCCTCCGCCACCGCATCAACCAGCCCGGCCCGAGTGGCCCGCTCCCGCCGCAGCGCCCGCCCGATCCGTGCCCGGAAGTCACCATCCCCTTCCCCAGCCCGCCGCGGCATCCCGCCGCCGAACAGGTCCGCCGCTGCCAAGTCCAAGAACTGCTCGGTCGCCGTCGCCATCCGCGACTGCAGCCGCACCTCCTGCAACAGCGCATGCAGTCCCGCCAATCCCGACGCCAAACCCGCTAGCAACGAGCCCAGCACCGGCGCCGTATCTCCGAACCAACGCCGTGGCAGCGCCAGCCGCAGTCGCCCGACGACGTCAGCCACATCGCCCTTCATTGCAATATCACCGCAACCGTCCCTGGCCGCACCAGCCCATTCACTGGCACAACCACGTCCGCTGCCAGCCCATTGATCGTCACATCCAGCACGCTCGCGACAGTCGGGTCCGCATCATGCGCCACCTGCACCAACCGCGACCGCGCCAGCCCGGCCCCGGTCGGCAACCTGGCCATGAACCCGATCACTGCCGCCTGAACCGGTCCACCGCCTGCAGGCCCATGCACAATCAGCTGCACGTTCGTCCGCAGCACCAGCGGCCCTCGCACCGAATAGGTGCTTCCCACCGGACGCACCGCCTCGATAGCCGCCCCTGCCGCCGCCAGCAGCGCCGGCTCTGGCAGCCCAGTGCCGTCATCCACCGTCACCGTGAAGTGCCCCGGCCGCTCCCGTCCCGCTGTGTCCACCCGCTCCGCTATGGAGACCGACAGTCCCGCCTGCAACGACCCCACGGCCCAAGCCACTGCCCCGGGCGTCGCCCGCGTCCGGCTATCAATGAACCCGCCGAACCGCGTCCGCAGCGCCGTGTCGCTTTCCGCGTCCACGCCGCCCAGCAGCGCCGCATCGTTCGTCACCCAGTCCACTCCAGGTATTGCGGTTGCCAACTGCACGATGGCTGTCGGCCGCACATTCCCGGCAGCACCCGCCTGCGCCGCCAACACCGGCACCGTCACGTCCGTACCCGCCGCCGCCAGAGCATACCCCGCCCCGGTCCAGGCTGGGTGCCCAGGATCGGCCGCCACCTGGAATGTCAGCGCCCCTGGGCCCGCCGTCCGCACCAGCGCCCCTACTGGCGCCGTCGCCGCCAGCCCCGGCACTCCCCGCCCCAGCCGCACCTGTCCATGTGCGGCCGTGCCCGGCAGCCGCTGCACGCCAAAATCCCCGACCCAAGTATCCAGGTCCCCGCCAGAGCTGGTCGCCGCCCGCGTCGTCGCCAGCACCTGCACGATCAGCCACTGCACCCACAGCCCGACAGAGGCATTGGCCTCCAGCACCGCCCGCAGCACCGACCCGACCGACAGGTCAATCAGCCCTGCCGCCCCGCCGCGCACCGCCGCGGCCTGCGTCCGCACGAGCGCGGCGAAATCCTGCAAGGGAAGCTGCATGAGGGTCTATCCCGGTATCTGGAGTGCAATGGTCCGCGCCGCTGCCGTCTCGGCGTCGGCATAGCGGACCTGGACCGACAAGGTGCCCCCCGGATCGGACTGCACTTCAATAACAGGTTCAGGGTCTGGCGCCACCGCCGCCTCTTGCAGCATCTGCTGTCGCACGAGCGCACGTATCGCCGCCGGGTCCGCCGGTTGCCCAACGAACCGCGCCAGCCCAGCGCCATACCCCGGCTGCCACAGGTAATCCCCAGGATTGGTCAGCAACCGCCGCAACACCCGCTCGGTCCCGAGCGCCGGGCCGGATACGACCGCAATGTCACCCGTAAGCCCAGCAGACAGGTCGCCGCCCCAGGCATGGTGCAGATCAGACATTCTTTTTCTCCGGGAAAAGGCCGGGATGGGGGAAAAGGCAAGCGCCGCCCCATCACCGTCCAGCCCTCAAACAGCCAGTTTTGGAACTAGCAAAATTAGTCCTGCACATCCGGGACATCGGTCACCCCGCCCCGAGAGTCCCGGTGCCGATGCGCGTCATAATGCTGCCGCAACCGGTCCAGCGACCCATGCCGGTCAAATACGTCCCCGTCCACATGAAGGTCCCCCTTCACCGAAACCGTCCCATCGTTCAGCAGCCGCACCCAAGACCCGCTCCGATGCGTCAGCCAAAGCTCCCCTGCCGGCGTCGCCGGCCCTTGCGAACTGTCGCTCCAGGTCCGCCCAACGATGACCCCATGCTCCGCATCCCCTTCCTGCGGCAGCACCAGCACCTGGTCCCCCGGCGACGGCGGGCAGCTCAATCCCCACCCCGCGCCCACCCAGGGACTGAGCAAAGGCAGCCACCCCGTCAAAACCCCCTCCGGCTGCAATTGCACCCGAGCCGTCCCCGCTTGAGGGTCCACTGACGTCACCACCCCAAACCGAGGCTGCCCCGCCGCCGCGCCCTGCGCCGCCGTGTGCCCCTTGATCGCATTAAGCAGCTTGTCCACCCGCCGCCTCCCCGCTTGGCAAGCCTTGCAGCATCAACCGCTGCGAAAAACCCCGCCGCACATCCAACTGCCGACCGATCTCCGACACCGCGAACACCTGGTCCCAACCCGCCCCGGCACCCTGCACCTGCACCCGGCTTCGAGCCGTCAGCGCCAGCTCGCCGGGCATCACCACATGTGCCGCCCACTCGTGCCGCCGCAGGTCCGCCAGCGTCCGCTCCGCCAGCTTCTGAGCCTCGTCCTGCGGCAGGTTCGGCCGCACCACCCCATGCCGCCGCGACCCGGCCCCTGCCGTCGCGCTCACCACCGTCCCGGCCCGCGTCCCCCAGCTCCGCACCCGAACCTGCACATCCGCCAGCGCCAGCCGGTGCTCCATTTCCATCGAAACGCAACCTCCAACCGGCAGCACCACGGGATCAGCCCCGTCCACAGGCCCGAAATGCAGCCGGGCTCCATCCATGAACAGGTCGAACCCCTCCTGTCTCGCCAGTGCCGCCAGAAGGTCCCATTCCGTAGCCGCCCGGGCGAACTGCCCCATTGTCAGCTGCTCCCGGTCGCTCCCGTACAGCCGCCCGATGGTCACGCTCGTCGCCGTGACGTCCGCCTCCAGCCCATGCCGGGCCGCCAGCAGCTCCGCGACCTCGCTGCTGGTCCGGTTGGCAAAAGTCTCGTCCACCCGGGCCTCAACCAGCGCCGCCGACAGATCCCGTCCTTCCACATCCAAGGTCCCCCGGATCGGATCGAAGTGCACGCTGTCCGCCGTTCCCAGCAGCAGGCTGCTCCACCCACCGTCCAGCCCAACCTGCACATCCAACCGGCCGCCCAGGTCGGCTGGATTCAGTCCCTGCGCTGCGAATCGCACCCGGAACCGGTCCGCCGCCAGGTGGTTGTTGCTGTGGACCTCCGCCGATACTGCCCCGGGCAGCGCGGCCCCGTCCGCCAGCACCTGCAGCCGGGGCTGACGAACCGCCGTCAAGCAGGATTACGGGCAATCCCGCCCCCAGCGCCCGCGTCCTGCTCTGGCAACTGCAACGTCTGCAAGCCGACCAGCACCGGGTCATCCAGCCCATTCAGCGCCGCAATCCGGTTCCACTGCGTTGCGTCGCCTAACTGCTCCAGCGCCAGCCGGAACAGGTCGCCCCCAGCCACCGTGATGATCCTCATGCCGCCTCCAAAGCGCTTTGGAACGCCCGAGCCGTCGCCAGCCGCGCTGTCTGCCCAGCCGCCGCCAGCACCCCCGCCAAATCAGTTCCAGCCAGCCCAGCGCCGGCCTGGACCAACCGATCCTCCAATCCCGGTCCAGCTCCCAACGCCGCCGCCTCCGCCGCTGTGGGCAGCATTGGGAGCAGCTCAGCCAGGGCCAAGTCCCCCTCGGCCACTACGCAGGCCGACAACCGATACGGCATCCAAAACGGCTCGGCGCTGTCCGCCTCGAACCGCGACAAAATCACTGTGAACCGCCATCCATCCCATGCTAGCGGCCACGCCAGCCCTCCACGCCGCAATCGGTCCAGCGTCCGCGCCCGTACTGGCGCTTCCGGCCCCGATAAGATGCCAGACCAGGCCAGCTCTCCGTCGTCGGCACCCATGGCGTCCACCACACGTCCTCCACCCGGCAACTGATGCACTGCCAGCCGCTGCCGCCCACCCAGGGTTATGCTTTGCGGGACCTCAAAGGACCCGAACAGGATGGGACCGAGGGTAAGCATGGCAATCTCCGTTGTTGCGGCTCTATGTCAGCCCATAGCTCGGCCGCCCGGCCCGTCACTGCGAGGATCGCAACGACGCGACAACCCAGCGGCCATGGCGCAACCTCCACTGCCCCCGGGGCTGACCCAGCAAAGCTGGCCGGCCACGCCACGAGAGACGCATAAGTCCGCCGAGTGCCATGTCAGCCCAAGCGTAGCCCCGACCGCTACAACGTTCCCGCCGGCGTCCATGCAGGCGATTGCCGCGGATCGAACCCTGTAAGTCCCGCCCCGGGCCGAGCGGCATCCTGCCCCATGCGGTCCGCCAGCCATTGCCCGACCAGCCGGCCATCCAGCACGACATCACCACCCCCGCGTCCACCTTCGTTGGCAGACGGCGGCGGCGCTGCAGGCCGCGCAGAAAACACCGGTCCACCCGGCATGGTCGGCGCCGGCATCGGCGTCGATGGCGCAACCGGCGGCAACTGCTGCACCTGGAGCGGCGCTGAAGGCTCCTGCACCGGCACGGGCGCCGTTGCCACAGCATAGGGCGTCTCCGCCCCCCGCGCTGTCGGCGTCGCAGCGCGAGGCACAGAAGCTGGCGCCGATGCGAACGCCAGCACTGACATCTCGACCCGGTGAGACCCCGCGGGCGCCGCAACCGGCATGGCTGGCGCAACCGAGTTCGCCACCCTCAATGGTGGCACAGCGCCGGGACCACGTTCAGTTGCGGGCCTAACTGCCGGCCCGCTTGCTTGCGAAGCCATAAGCAAAGGAGGCGTTGGCGCGGGCATCGTCATGACGGGTCCAATAGACGCCGCCACTGCCGGCTGTGCCGAAAAATCAGCAATCGGCGCCGCCGACGGGGAAACCGCCGCAACAGCCGGCACGGCAACAGATGGAGCCGCAACCCGCACCGCGCCACGCACCGGCTCCGTCGTTGTTGCAGCCGAAGCAGGCGCAGCATTTGCCGCTCGCATCTCCGGCGCCACGCGCGCCGCTGCCTCGGCCGGTGCAAGCGCGCGGGGCACCTCCGCAAGCGCCGCGGCCGGCGCAGCCGCAACCTCGCCAACCCCTCCCACCGCAGCCGCCGGCGCCGGCTGCCCAGCCCGCGCCGCCGCCACAGCAGCCTGCTGCGCCACTGTCGCAGCCTGTCGCGCCTGCGCCATCAGCGCTTGCAGCCCCACACTGCTTGCAGCCACAGCCACATCCAGCGCCCGCAGTTCTCGCGTGATGACGTCTAGCCCGGCGCTGACCCCGTCCTGCAACGCGAGGCTAATCCCGATCTCATAGGCGTCGATCATCGCCGTCCCTCCCGCAACCGTGCCATGCGCGGCACCCCGCGCCGACCCGGCTGCAAGCTCCCCGGCACCTCCTCGATCCGCAGCACCAGCGTATCCACCCCGAACACCGCGCCCGTTGCTGCCCCATCCCCTCCTACCCCGGCAGTGCCCAAGCCATCGCCGCCCAGTCCCACGTCAGCCCGTCCATCTGGCCGATCACGATCACCCATGCCGTCCGCTCCCCCGCGTCCAACGAGAACGCCACATCCAGCGGCACCCCGTTCCGCACCAGAAAAAGGCAGTCCACCAGGTCCGCTTGCCCCACCAGCCCATGCAGCGCGGCCGGGTCAGGCCCCCCGGCCGCGCCGCCTAGTTTGGGTCGGACAACGCCTCCCCCACCGCCGCAAGCCCGGCATCCCCCAGCCGCGCCACCAGCGCCTCCAACTGCCCTTCGTTCGCCGCCGCCGGCACTGGCACCCCGTCAATCGCCTGCACGCAGTAGGCCAGCATGGCATACCCAACATACCGGTCATTGCCCGACAGCACCGGCCCCAACGCCTTGAACAGCCGCAGCCGGTCCAAAGCTCCAGGTCGCCGCACTTCCAACAGCCGTCCAGTCGTATCCGTAACCGCCAAAGGCCGCCCAGCCTCAGCAATAATCCGTTCCGAGGGTGAATTCATAAGAACCCAATGCTCCGTTTTTCCCTCTCCATCCGGGAAAGGGTCGGGGTGAGGGAAAGGCCGCCAAAGCCAACGTCGCCAGCAAAAATCTTCTGCGAAGGGCCAGAAACACCCAAACAGCCCTTTATTCTACTAAATTCCGAAGTGGAAAAATTCCAGATCCTAAATCCGCTTCCGTCGGCTCGCAAAAAACTCCAGCCGCTGACGGACTGGCGCATCGCCCTTCCAAGAACCGGCATTGGCCATCTTGAAAACTGCAGCCTCAAACTGGTAAGTGCTCGTGCTCCCATCGGTCTCGTTGATATACTGATAAAGCGTAGCCCCCTGTATCAGCCCCTCCGTATGCCAGGCCTGCTCGATCCCCGCGATAAAGTCGTCCGCCGCCGAGCTTCCCCTATCCAACTCGAAGTGCCCTTCCCACCCCTTCGGCAGTTCCGCCGCAAGATGCACCCCGTCCAGCCGGTCAATACGCACGGGATGCGTCATCTGCCGGCTCTCAAACCCTGTCACATGCGAAAGGTCCACCCGCAGCCCCGCCGCCCCGCCCACCGCAGGCCCGATCACCACCAACTGGCAATCCCGCCCGGTCGAGAAGTTATTCGCTGGCATTTCTCAGCTCCCCTTAAACCACTTGACCCGCGGGCAAGGTCTGCCGCGTCACCTGTACGGTCTGCCCGCCTTCGAGGTTCACGATGAAGCGCTCGTTGATCGCCTGATACTGCACCTGCGCGTCCGACTGCACATACCCCAGCCCCACCCGATTCGGCGGGTTGTTGCTCGCGTCGCATACCACGCTGAACGGCAAGGACCCATCCACCGTCCCAAGTATCCCCTGCCCCAGCATCGCCTGCAGGAACCCAAGCTGCGTCGAGCGTATCCGCCGGAACAGCCCGGCGTTGATAACCTGCCCAACATACTGCCCCATCCCCGCCGCCAAAGTTCGGGCGATGAAGTCGGTCATTCGCGTGTAATTGTCCCCATTTGTCGCCGCATTGCTGCTGCTGTTGTGCCCGCCTCGCACCCCCCAGAAACTGCCGCCCGGCTGCGGGTTGGCAATCACGTCCAATCCGCCGCCAAGCAAAACCGCCAGCTCCGCCGTACTGTATCCATTGTTTTGCGCGCTCCCCGGGACCCCGGCCCGCTGCGTCCCTACCACCCCGTAAAGCGGCTTATTGAGGCTGCTCTGCTCCGGCGAAAGGTTAGCCAATCGCCCCGCCACGAACCCTTGCGGACTGACCAGCCGTATGGTCCCGGCAACCGGATCATTCCAATACACCCAGTCGCCAAACATCAGCTTGGCCGCCGGGTTGTCCAACCCCGCCGCCTGTCGCGCCGCCACCGCAGACGAAATCGCATCCCCGGAAGGCCCGGTCAGGATGGCATAAAGACCTTCCTGCTGCGCGAACCCACCCTGCGTCGCCCACCAACCCAGGTCATCCGCATCCGCCAGCACCAACAGGCTGCATCCCTGCCCGCGCAGGGCATACATCCCTCGCCGCGGCAGCCCATCTTGCCCGACCAGCGTAGCCGCACTCACCCCCGCAGCCCCATCGCTGCCATTCAGCAAATTCTGCCCCAATAGCCCCGCCGGCTGCGTCGTTGTCGCCGATCCCAGGCTCGCCACGCACAACTGACTAGGCCCCCTCAGCGGCCCTACACCCAGGTTCACCGCATTGACCAGGTTCTGCCAAAGCGCCGCCGGCGTCGGCGCTGCTAGGTTATCAAACGTTTCCGCCACCTGCCCCG
Organism: Acetobacteraceae bacterium; assembly: GCA_036398775.1. Taxonomy (GTDB): domain Bacteria; phylum Pseudomonadota; class Alphaproteobacteria; order Acetobacterales; family Acetobacteraceae; genus DASWOJ01. Next base: position 5,623 of record DASWOJ010000396.1, on the reverse strand, counting down.
GCAGCCCCAGCGTGAGCCGCCAAGTTCCTGCCGCCGACCCCGGCTGCACCGCCACCCCGATCTGGTTGCCCAGACTACCGGAATACCGGGCCGTCAGCAGCACCGGATACCCGCCAGTCCCATAGAACAGTGCATAGTTCGCAGCCACATCGGTCCCGTCCGTCACCCGAACACATCGGAAACTCTGCGCACCCTGCTGCACCGCGGTCGCAACCTGCGTACCCATGTCGAACCGCCGGGCCTGGATCGCCCCGAACGCCCGGGCATAGTCGGCCATGCTGCCCACCACGACCGGCTGGTTCGCCGGCCCCCAGGCCGCGCTGCCCACGACGCCGACCACGTTCGTCGGCACCCCGTTCAGCACCAGGTTCTGCGGCGGCACCACCTGCACATACAGGTCCGGCACCACCAGTGCAGTGGTGTTGATGCTGCCCGCTTGCACGATCGGCATGGCTAGTTCTCCTGCGTTTGAACGTGGGTGCCCTCATTTCCAGGCACGGCGCCGCCAATGCTCGTGCAGCGCACGACATGCCCGGCTTGCTCGGACGCCAGGATGAATGCGACCTCATCCGGCTCACTGATGGCGTCGCCCGGCCGATACGACCCAAACGGGCGCACAACGATCAAAGTCTGCATCGTCCACTCCTCCAAAAACGCATGAAGCCGCATCGGAACCAGCCCTTCCGCAATGCCAAGCGGGCTGACAATGTCCAAGGGGACCCGTTCTCGCCCCGCTCCGGATTGTCGGAACCCTCGCTTTCGTGCTGCTATTGGCTCAGCCGCCGGGAATATCCCTATTCGGGCCAACCCTGGCCGATAAGAGCCTAGGCAAACCTCTGAAGGTATGCGCACAAATGAAAATCTAAGCAGGCTTGAGTGGCCTGGCACGGCCGCAGGCCACCTATATGACAGGCCACGCAAGCCCGCTTAGAAGTCCGCCAAAGCACCGGACCGGCGGAAAGGTTGACGAAGCTTACGTCAACGCCAACCCCGGCAAGCGCGGAGGTCACGACACAACAGATAAAAACGCCTTGGACTCGAATTGGTCGGTGAAGATCGCTCCCACTGTAAGAACAGCGCCCACCAGTTCGAATTTGAGGTCCAAGTATCACGCCAAGATATGGTTGCTGAGCAGGGGAACGTGTACTATCGTCAATGTTCAGGATATTAATTTCACATTGAGCAGAAAACCCAACTACTCGCTCCGCAGAGAAAATGCGTGTTCCTATTTTCCGTTCTCCGGGAGAGGGCCGGCTTGAGAGAGGCATACTTGCGGTGCAGAGACCAAACTGCGCCGCCGTATCGCCCCATTAACCCACCGCCACCCGGTCCCCCATCAAAACCGCCCCCCATAGCATTGTCGGCAAAGCCTCCAACGCCACAGTCGGATACTCGACCAAGTAAACCAGGTCACGCCGCCAAATCCCGCCCGCAGCCCCGTCATCCGTCATAGTCCCGCCAGCCCCTTGCACCCTGCAGGCCCAACCTCCGACATCCAGCACCGGCGCCCCTGCCACAGCCACATCCAGCAAGGAGGCCAGCCGGTCCCGTACATCAGGTGCCGGGCACCAAAGCGTCATCCGCATCGGCTGTCGCTGCCGCCGCAACTCCGTCCCCCCCGCGCCATCCGCCACGACCCGAGCCAGCACATCCCGTCCGCCCGCCATCGTCACTACCGTCCCATGCAGTTCCGCAGGCCGGTCCGCCCGCACCATCCCGGCCAGTTCCGCCGCTACGGCGCCAGGCGTATCTCCGTCCCGAAGCCGGTAGGCATAAGCCACCCCATCCACACGCAGTCCCGCCACCTGTCCCGGCCCTGCCGTACCGCCAAACGTTACCGCCTCGCCATCAGTTGTGGCCGTCAACGTCCGCGCCGGCACGCGGCCCTGCCACTCCACCGGATACCGCGTCGCATCCCGGGCCGCCCCACCCGGCGTAATCGACAAATGCGCCCACCCCGCCTGCAGATCCGCCTCCAGCGACGCCGCTCGCGGCCAGCCGCGATAAACCCGCACCTCCGCCGGATCGTCCCGCAGCGCCTGGGCGCCGAGCGACGCCAATCTCTGCTCGATGTCCGCCTGATCCGGCATTACGCACCCACTTGCCGCATGTGCAGCCGCCACCCCAGTTCGCTCAGTTCCACGCCGCCGACGACAAAGCCGCGTCCTGCCCCGTCCCGCAGACGATCGCCCGTCCGCGCCGCCGGCGCTCCGAGTGGCAGCAGCACATGGAACCCGCCCAGCCCGCCATCTTCCGGCAGCCCGAACCCCCGCCCTGCTCCAGCCGCCAGCAACTGTGCCGGCCATCCATCCATAACCAGCTCAGACGCATCCGCCCCGCCATATCCGCCTAGTCCCGACAGTCCAGGCCCACCCGGCCGCACTACGGCAACGACAGCATTGGCCAGCACGCACAACGGCCTGTTCAACGGCGGCAGAAGCACGACGAACAATACCCCACGCGACCCCTGCAACAGGTCACCGACCCGCAAATAAGCCGCATCAAACGTGCCTCGAAGCGCCCGCTCATACCCCGAAGGTCGCCTGAATCCCGGGTCCCCGCCGTCAAACGCCGCCGGCAACCGCAGGAACCGTCCTTCGACCCGCAAAGGATCAACCGCCCCCAAAGGCCGGAAAGCCTCATAAGCCTCCCCAAAAACGCGGGCCGCCGCCCCCATCCCCCGGCTAAGCCGGTCTGCCAAGAGCGATCCATCCATAGCCTTCTTCCTCCCTCTCCTTCCGGAAAAGGGCCGCGGCAAAGAGGTGGCCCAGCAGCGCCAAGCCTCTCACCCCAGGCCCCCTCAACCCCATCGAGCAACGCCGCCCGCTAAACCAGCAGCGCCACTCCACCGCCCCGCCGAAGCTCCGGCCCAGGCACCAACCCCAGGAAACCGCACATCCGGCGGCGCCACCCGTCGAACAGCCGCTCCCGCTGCTCCAACTCCCCGGCGTTCCGCACCCAACCCGCGGCGCTAGCCGTATCCAGCCCCTCCGCTACCGCCGGGATTGCCGCTTCCATCTGAGCCAGCGTCCGCAGGTATCCCCGCAGCACATCGACCTCAGAATCCGACAGCATTGCCAGCCGCGCATCGGCCGCCGCCGAAGCCTGGTAAAACCAGGTGCCGGCTGCCCCGCCACGCATGGCCCCGTGCGCGGAGTATCCCAGGAACCGCCGCGCGTCCGTAAGCTCCGCCTCTGTCAGCGTCGCCATCGCCTACCCCACGTGTTCAATGATGGCCGCCCGTTTGAAAGCCGCATTAGTCGCCGTCGGCACTACGGACGGGTTGGTCAGCGTATCGGACGGCGCACAGAACCCTCCGATCCAGTACCAGCTCTGCGCGATGATCTGCTGCAGCCGGTCAATCGGTTCCCGCGTCACCATCGCGATCCCGTCCACCATGCTGACGATGCTGTCCGGCGGCGCGACATCCGGCGCCGCCATCCCCGCGAAATCGCCCTCGATGAGCGCCCCCTGCCCCACCACGATCGGCCGGCGAACCACCGCCCCCGCAATGGACGGATGCGGCTGCACAAAAGCCTCCGTCGTCGGCACGAACCGCAGCCCCAGGAAATCGTTCACCATACCCCGGCGGAACACTTGGTTGGCGCTGGTCGCCCCGATAAACAGCCGCTGGAAGTCCTGGTCCGCAAACAATTGCCGCGCGCTGACGGGATCAAGGTAGCAGTTGTACGCCCCGTCAATCTCCGGCACCGCGTTCATCCGCAGCTTGCTGACCGCATCCAGCAAGGACGCCATTCCCAGCGTGTCCCCCGCCTGCAGCGCCGCCGTCGTCGCCCGCCCATTCGGCCGCAGCACGACCGAAGCATTTGCCGCCTGCACCGGGCTGCCCAACGCCCCATCGCCCACGCTGACGCTGGTGAAAAGCGTCAGCGTCCCCGATACCCCACCCGGCGCCGTGCTGACGTTCACCCCATCCATCGTGGTTCCCACGACCACATACACCCCGGCGCCAATCGTTGCCGTAAGCGTCGTCGTAGCCCCCACGGAAGCCTGCACCCCGTTCACGAAGGCCGACGTGAAGCCCCGAAGGTCATCAACCGCCACCACCGGCCCGGCCGAACCAAGCGAAATCCGCACCCGCGTGTTCCCACCGAAATACGGCGCAAACAATGCATTCCGCGCCAACTCGTCCAACGATCGCGCCGCCTGCTCCCCGTTCACCGCCGCATTCTGCAGAAATTGCGACGCAATCCCGACCCGCGACGTCACCACGTTCAAGTCCGTCGTCGCCGCATAATGATTGAGCGTGATGGTATATTGCTCTACCCCCCATCCCGTCGGCACCAGCCCATTGTCCAGGTTGGTGTTCATCACCGGCGGCATCGGGGTGGTGACGCTCGGCTTCAGCCCCGCCCGCGTCTTCGTCAGCGTCTCGCCGATTCCAACCGCAAAGTCCTGCCGGTCCGCGCAGGCCCGGTATCCCAGCCGCGACTGCATGGACTGCTGGAACTCACGCTCCAGGAAGCCCTGTTGCAGGATCGGCTGCAGGATCGCCGGGAAGTTCTGGATGCCCATGGAACGTGCTCCGCTCAGGTGAAACGCCAAAACCCCGGCACAGCAGATGCTGGCCAGGGTGGATCGGGTCAGGACAGCCCGCTGCGTCAGCGGCGCCATCATGGCTAAGATGTATGAATTTCCTGGGGCGGATGGTCAAGGATTATTTTCTTAAGTTTCATCCCTGCCGCCGTCCGCTCAGCAATCAACCCCAAAGCAACGTTCCCGCTGCACCCTGCCGAAGCCGCGACTTCAAAGGGACAACGAGCGTGTGCTGTTGCTGGCCGGTGTAGCCCTTCCCGCCATGGCCAGCGCGACCGCGAAAACCGGCTACTGTAGCGCGACAATCTGGATAGGTGGTCGCATTGCCTCACCTGGAACGCTCCCGAACGCTGAGCCGTTGCCTCACCTAGAATGCTCCCGGCCGGGTTTGGCGGAGACGGGCATGAGGCGGATCAGCATGGCGACGCGTGACGAGTTGGTGGTGGCGGTGTCTGGCCGGTATGGCCGGGCGAGCCGCTTGGAGCGGGGCCGCATCTTGGACGAGTTCGTGGCGGTGACGGGCCTGCACCGCAAGCACGCGATGCGGCAGCTTGTGGATAGGCATGGAATAGAGGTTCATCCGCGCTTTTGGTGCAGCTTGAGGCCGGTAAGAGAGGGGAACCCTCTGACTAAACCACGTCTTTTGACTCAGGTAGCTGCCAGCGCCACAAACAGACGGCAACGCCGGATGCAAGCAGAAAAGCGCAAGCTGTTTCAATTAGATAGCAGCCAAGTGCCTTGCCTGTCCTGCACCAAAAGCGCGGATGAACCGCACACGGGACCCAGGTGCAATTGGACTTCTCAACATCTTGTCGCGCTGACCAGCGCCGAAACCCACCGCTGATTCACAGTTTGGGGCTATCTCGGCCTCCAGCCACCAAGTGCATCAAAGCCGCGCTGAGGCCGTCGAGGAGGGCTCACAACCGGACAGCTAGATCATGGGACCTCGATTTCGCAGCCAAGCCGGGCCAGTGTCGCATCAACCCAATTGCGGTCGCTGTTGCGCGCCAGGATTGCCGCGACCTCCTTTTCCTCGTCCGCCTGCTTCGCCCTGGAAAGGGCGAGA
>DASWOJ010000395.1:0-6878 GCA_036398775.1 Acetobacteraceae bacterium | reverse complement strand
GCCGGCGCTGGATCGCGGCCAGCCGGTGGCGGGAGCGGCGGACCAGCACCTCCTGCCGATGGTCCAGCCAGGCGCGCAGCACGCCCTTCAAGCCCAGCACGACCGGCGTGTGGTCGGCCGTCAGCACGTTCATGTTCAGCGAGAACTTCGCCTCCAGCGCCGTCACCCGGAACAGCGTCTCCATCAGCACTTCCGGCTCGACGCCGCGGGACTTCGGCTCCAGCACCAGGCGGACGAGCTGCGTGCTTTCATCCCGCACGTCGGCCAGGAACGGCAGCTTCTTGGCCTCCAGCAGCTCGGCGATCTGCTCAATCAGCCGGGTCTTCTGCACCTGGTAGGGGATCTCGGTGACGACGATCTGCCAGACGCCGTGCTTGCCGCGCTCCACCTCCCACTTCGCCCGGGTGCGAAAGCCGCCGCGCCCGGTATCATAGGCTTGCAGGACGGCGGCCGGGTCCTCGATCAGGGTGCCGCCGGTCGGGAAGTCCGGGCCGGGCATGTGCAGCAGCAGGTCCGCCGTGCTCGCATCGGGGTTGCCGATCAGGTGGATGGCGGCAGCGCACACCTCCCCGGCATTGTGCGGCGGGATGCTGGTCGCCATCCCCACCGCGATCCCCGCCGACCCGTTGGCGAGCAGGTTCGGGAAGCCGCCGGGCAGGACGACGGGCTCGTGCTCCTCGCCGTCGTAGGTGGCGCGGAAGTCCACGGCGTCGTCGTCAATGCCGGCCAGCAGCGTTTGCGCCACCTCGGTCAGCCGCGCCTCGGTGTAGCGCATGGCCGCGGCGTTATCGCCGTCGATGTTGCCGAAGTTGCCTTGGCCCTCGATCAGCGGGTAGCGCGCGGCGAAGTCCTGCGCCAGCCGCACCAGCGCCTCATACACCGCGACGTCGCCGTGCGGGTGATACTTGCCGATCACGTCGCCGACCACCCGGGCGCACTTCTTGAAGCCGCTGGCCGGGTCGAGCTTGAGCTGGTGCATGGCGTAGATCAGCCGGCGGTGCACCGGCTTCAGCCCGTCCCGCACGTCCGGCAGGCTGCGCGACATGATGGTGCTGAGGGCATAGGCGAGATACCGCTCGCTTAACGCCTCGCGCAGGTTGGTGTCCTGGATGGTGCCGGTGAGGTCGTCAGGCATGGAGTCCCCGCTTGCTCCGGAACATATAGCGAACGGCTACGGCGCCGCCAAGGCCAGCACCCGGTCATACAGCATATGCCGGGCCGGCGGCACGGGTCGGTGATGATGGCCGAAGGCGTCGCGCTCCAGGAAATGCCCGGTCAGCTTCAGGCCGTCCCGCCAGTCCTCCGGCCCCGCGCTGTTCGCCCCGGCCAGGAAGCCCGGCAAGCGCAGCAGCCGCGCCCGCCACTCCCCGGCGGCGTCGTCCGAGACCGCCCGTCCCGTCCGCGGCGATACCCAGGCCAACCCAGCCACCTCCCCCGTCACCGCACAGGCCGACAGGTCCATGCCATAGCCGAGGTCGGCCAGCAGCGACGCCTCCCACCGCACGAACTCCGTCAGCGCGTCCTCGCCGCGGGACAGCCCGGCGATCAACTGCACCAGGCCGGCGAACACCCGGGGATGCGGCTCCCGCTCCGGCAGCGCGCCCTCGGCCACGGCGCAGGCCGCGGACAGGATGGCTAGGGTCAGCGGATCATCCATCGCCAACGCTGCGCCGGGATGGACCAACTCCGCCGTCAGGCTGCCGAGTTGCTCCTGCAGCCGCGCCACCCATCGCGCCTGCACCAGGTTGCCGGGCAGCCAAAGCGACGCCTGGCTCCGCGAATTGCCGCCCCTCGCCAGGCCGCGGTGGCTGCCCTGCGCCTCCGTCAGCACCGTCACCACGGCGTTGCCCTCGCTCTGTGGCCGGGCGGCCAGCACCACCGCAGGCCCTTCCCATTCCACGGCTCAGCCGGGATCGTCGAGGCCGATGGCGCGCAGCCGGGCGCCCTCCTCGTCCCAGCCCGCCCGCTCCTTGACGTTGAGGAACAGGTGGACCGGGCGGTCCAGCAACCCGGTCAATTCCTTGCGGGCGCGGGCACCGATCTCCTTGATGCGGGACCCGGCGGCGCCGATCAGGATTGCCTTGTGCCCGGCGCGCGCGACATAGATCGTCGCCTCCACCCGCACGGACCCGTCAGGCTTCTCCTGCCAGTTCTCTGTCTCCACGGTGCAGCCGTAGGGGATTTCCTCCTGGATTTGCAGGAAAACCTGCTCCCGCACGATCTCCGCCGCAAGCAGCCGGTCCGGCAGGTCCGTCAGGTCGTCATCGGGATACAGATGCGGCCCGGCCGGCATCCCGGCCGCCAGCGCATCCAGCAGCCGGTCCAGCCCGTCGCCATTGGCGGCGCTGACCATGAACGTCTCTTCTGACGTCAGAACCGCGCTGAGCGCCGCGGTCAGCGGCAGCAGCATATGCGGGGCGATCAGGTCTATCTTGTTCAGCACCAGCCAGGTACGCCGCCTGCGCTCCGCCAACTGCCGCGCGATGCCGAGCACCGACTCGTTGGCTCCGGCCTTGGCGTCCACCAGCAGCAGCGTCAGGTCGGCATCGTCCGCGCCGGTCCAGGCCGCCTTCACCATCGCCCGGTCCAGCTTGCGGCGGGGACGGAAGATGCCCGGCGTGTCCACCAGCAGGATCTGGCAGTTGCCCCGCATCAGGATGCCCAGCACGCGGAACCGGGTCGTCTGCGCCTTCGGGCTGACGATGGACAGCTTCGCGCCTGTCAGGCGGTTCAGCAGCGTGCTTTTGCCGGCATTCGGGGCGCCGACGATGGCGGCGAAGCCGCAGCGTGGGCCGGCCAGGTCGCCAGCTTGGGGTTCGTTCATTTCAGCAGCTTCTCCAGCAGGTCGGCGGCGGCCAGACGCTCCGCCAGCCGCTTGCTGCCAGCCGTGCCCGTGCCCGTGTGGCCCTCGGCGGCCACCTCAATGATGAAGCTCGGCCCATGCGAAGGACCGGTGCGCGACACCAACCGGTATATGGGCAGCGGACGGCCGCGTGCCATCAGCCGCTCCTGCAATGCCGTCTTGGGGTCCTTGGGCGGCTTGCGCTGCGACTCGACGGCCGGCAGCCAGGCACGGCGGACGAAGCGCCGGGCCGGGTCCAGGCCGCCGTCCAGGTACATCGCGCCGATCAGCGCCTCCGTCGCATCCGCGAGCACGTTGGTCAGGCTTGCCACTCCCGCCCGCGCCTCGTTCGGCGCGATGGACAGCGCGGCCGACAGCCCAGCCTCGACTGCGATCTCCCCCAAGACATTGCGGGACACCAGCATGGCATGGCGCGGGCCTAGCTCGCCCTCCTGCTCCAGCGGGAAGCGCTCGATCAGCCACTCCGCGATCAGCAGGCCCAGCACCCGGTCGCCGATGAACTCCAGCCGCTCGTTCGACCCAACCCCGCGCCGGTCGCCGCGGCGGAGCGGGGTGGCGCGGCCGTGCGCGGCGGAGCGGTGGGTCAGCGCCTCCTGCAGCAGGTCGGGCTGGGCGAAGCTATGGCCCAGGATGGCCTCGGCGATGCCCGCGGCGTCAGGCCCCGCCAAACTGGTCACGAGAGGCTGGTCACGAGATGCCGTGCAGCAGCCGGCTCCAGCGTATCTCGAACGGCCACTCCCAAACCTGCCACCACGGCGCCTCCGCATTCACGGAGAAGAAGATGAACTCGGCCCGTCCCACCAGGTTCTCGATCGGCATGTAGCCGACGCCGCGCTCCGACGCCGAGAACCGGCTGTCGGCAGAGTTGTCGCGGTTGTCCCCCATCGCGAACACATAACCCTCGGGCACCTTGAACTCCTCGGTGTTGTTCGCCCTGCCCTCGTCGCCGCGCTTCAGCAGCTCATGGCTGCGCCCGTTCGGCAGCAGTTCGGTGTAAAGGGCATCCACCTCCGAGTGATTGTATTCGTCCATGGCGGTGAACGTGCCGATGCGGGTCCGCGGCACCTGCGTCCCATTGATATAGAGCTGACCCGCCCGCATCTGGATGCGGTCGCCGGGCAAGCCGACGATGCGCTTGATGTAGTCCACCGAGGTGTCGCTGGGCAGGCGGAACACCGCCACGTCGCCACGCTCGGGCGTATGGCCGAAGATGCGCCCGCGGAACAGGTTGGGTGAGAGCGGCAGCGAAAAGCGCGAATAACCGTAGCTGTACTTGGACACGAACAGGTAGTCGCCCACAAGCAAGGTCGGGATCATCGAGCCGGAGGGGATGTTGAACGGCTCGAATGCGATGGTCCGGATGCCGACCGCGATCAGCCCGGCATAGACGATCGTCTTCACGTTCTCGAGCAGGCCGCCCGATGCTTTCTTCGCCATGGAGAGGAGGTGATCCGTATGGAAGGTGGCCGCACAAAGCCGCTACGGGCCGGGGCTGTCAAGCAAGCCGCCTGCTCAGCGCAGGGGCTGCGTGGTGTCCGGGTCCGCCGAGATCACGACTTGGGCGAAGGCGTAGGGATATTCGTCGGTGATCGTCACCGCCATGCGCGCCACCAGGCCAGGCGGGGTGATCGCCTGCAGCCGCAGCGCGGCCCCGCCGGTCAGCGTCATCGTCGGCTGCCCCGTCGGCAGGTTCACGACGCCCATGTCCGAATGGAACACGCCCTGGCTGAACCCGGTCCCGAGCGCCTTCGCACAGGCTTCCTTGGCCGCGAACCGCTTGGCATAGGTCCCGGCGTGCAGCGACTCTGTCCGGCGTGCCGCCCGTGCCCGCTCGACCGGGGTGAAGACGCGCTTCAGGAAGCGCTCGCCATGCCGCGCCATAACCTGTTCGACCCGGCGTATGTCGCACAGGTCGGACCCAAGGCCGATGATCACGCCGGGGTCATCCCTTCGCCCGCTCGACCTGGGTGACCCCGCCAGCGCCGCGCAGCCCGGCAATCACGTTGGACAGATGCCGCAGGTCGCGCACCTCTACGTCCAGCACGACCTCGAAGAAGTCCTGCTGCCGGTTCGTCACCTGCAGGTTGGTCACGGTGCCGTCGTGCTTGGCCACCGCATTGGTCAGGTTGGCCAGGGTGGAGGGCTGGTTGACGCCGATGGCGCTGATGCGTCCGGTGTGGTTGGCCCGCATCCCGTCCAGCGGCGCGTCCCAGCCCACGTCTATGAACCGCTCGGGCGTGGCGGCGAAGCTTTCCAACGTCTGGCAATCCTTGACGTGTATGGTGACGCCCTTGCCGGTCGTGACGATGCCGACGATGCGGTCGCCGGGCACGGGGTGGCAACAGCCGGCGTAGTGGACCGCCATCCCGGTCACCAGCCCGCTGATCGGCATGGACCCGTCCCGGCCCATCGAACGGCCGGCACGCGGCGGCAGGCTGGGCATCATGCGCGGCGCACGCGGCACCTGCCGCAGCTCGGGGTAGGCGGCGTAAACCACGTCCTTCGGCCCGACGTTGCCGGTACCGACGGCCACATACAGGTCGTCGGTTGTTGCCGCCTTGAACGCCTTCAGCGCCGGCTCCAATGTTTTTTCCGACCCGTCCACGCCCTCCTGCCGGAATGCCTTTGCCAGCGCGGCCCGCCCGGCATCCAGATGGTTCTGCCGCTGCTGCTGCGCTACCCAGCGCCGGATGCGCGCCCGCGCCTTGCCGGTCACCACGAAGCGTTCCCATGACGGGGACGGCGTGCCGTCGCGCGCCGTCAGGATCTCCACCTGGTCACCGTTCTGCAGCTCGTGCCGCAGCGGCAGCAGACGGCCATTGACCTTAGCCCCCACGCAGCGGTCGCCGACCTGGCTGTGGACGGCATAGGCGAAATCTATGCTGGTGGCGCCGCGCGGCAGCTCGATCAACTGCCCCTTCGGTGTGAAGCAGAAGACCTGGTCCTGATACAGCTCAAGCTTGGTGTTCTCCATGAAGTCGTCGGCCGCCTGCGAGTCCTCCAGGATTTCGAGCAGGTCCTGCACCCAGCGGAACCGCTGCAACTCGCTGCTGGACGCATCCTGCTGTTTATAAACCCAATGGGCTGCCACGCCATTCTCGGCGACATCGTGCATGTCGGCGGTGCGTATCTGCACCTCGATCTTCTGGTTGCGCGGCTCACGTAACGTCACGCCGGTATGCAGGCTGCGGTAGCCGTTGGATTTCGGCGTGCTGATGTAGTCCTTGAACCGGCCGGCGATCACCGGATATGCCGCATGGATCGCCCCCAGCGCCATGTAGCAGGCGTCGCGGGTCGGCATCACCACCCGGAACGCCATGATGTCCGACAACTGCTCGAACGCCACGTTGCGTCGCTGCATCTTCTCCCAGATCGAGTAGGGGGACTTCTCCCGGCCCGTGACCTCCAGCGGCTCGGCCCCGTTTTCCGCGCACACCCGGCCCAGCTCGCCGCGTATGTCCTCGATCACGTCGGCGCCCTGGCCGCGCAGGAAGTTCAGCCGCGCCTGGATGGTGTCGAACGCCTCCGGCTCCAACTGGGCGAAGGACAAGGTTTGCAGCTCGGTCTTGAGCGCGTCCATGCCGATGCGCTCGGCGAGCGGCGCATAGATCTCCATCGTCTCGCGGGCGATGCGCTGGCGCCGCTCGGCCTTCAGCACGTAGTGCAGGGTCCGCATGTTGTGCAGGCGGTCCGCAAGCTTCACCAGCAGGACCCGGATGTCCTTGCTCATCGCGAGCACGAGCTTGCGGAAGTTCTCGGCCTGCTTGGTGCGGTCTGACTGCAATTCCAGCCGGGTCAGCTTGGTGACGCCGTCCACCAAGCCGCCGATGGCGGGACCGAAGCGTCGCTCCAGGTCTGGCAGCTTGACTGCCGTGTCCTCGATCACATCGTGCAGCAGCGCCGTTACGATGGTCGCGGTATCCAGGCGGTAGTCCGCGAGGATATGGGCGACCGCAAGCGGATGCGTGATGTAGGGGTCGCCATTGTCACGCGTCTGCTGCGCATGCGCCGCCGC
>DASWOJ010000394.1:0-19795 GCA_036398775.1 Acetobacteraceae bacterium | reverse complement strand
ACCTTCGTCGCCTTGCAGTTTCGTTCAAGCGTGCAACGCTCGCGTTGGACCGGCACCAGGCCAGGCTGCAAGCCGCGATCACCGAGCAGGACCTGCTCATGCAGGAAATCCATCACCGGGTGAAAAACAACCTGCAGATCGTCGCGAGCCTGTTGAACCTTCAGGCCAGCCGCATCCGTTTGCCGGAAGCAAAAGCCGAGTTTCAATCCGCCCGGGACAGGGTGCGGGCGTTGGCCACCCTGCACAGGCACCTGTACGCCCATGGTGAAGTCCATACGATAGACATGCGGGAATTCCTGGTCGAGCTTTGCGGCCAGCTGTTTCAGGCAATGGGGGAAACACCCGGTAAGCGGTTGCAGCTTCACATAGATGCGACCGAGCTGAAGATGTCCAGCGATCAGGCGGTTCCGATGTCGCTGATCGTAACGGAGGCGGTCAGCAACGCTGTCAAGTACGCCTTTCCAGCTGCCCGTCACGGCAACATCTGGGTGCGCCTGAGCACCGACGGTGAGATGGCGGAGCTGGAGATCAGGGATGACGGGGTCGGCATTCCGGCCGGGCGGGTCGAGACGGAGGCTGGGACGCGGGACGGCATCGGCTTGCAGTTGATCAAGGGCTTCTCCCGGCAACTCGGAGCCACGCTCGACATCCGCGAAGGAAATGGGACGGAGTATCTGGTCCGCATGCCGCTGCGGAAGGAGCGTATCGGCAGTCCGGTCTTCAGGGCAGCCTCGGCGCGCGCACGCGGCTAGCGGTCTTGCGGAACTTCGCTGCACACGGCACATCTCCGGGGTCAACGGGAGCGCCTGATGTCAGCTATTGCCCCTAGCCAATTAGAGTCCTGGCGCCGCCACCTGCACGCCCACCCGGAGTTGTCGCTGAACGAGGAGACTACTGCTGCGTTCGTGTGCCGGACCTTGCAGGAGCTTGAGGTGCCTTTCGTCGCCGGCGTCGGTGGTCATGGCGTCGTCGCCACCATCTCCCGTGGCGGCAACCGGTGCGTGGGACTGCGTGCTGACATGGATGCGCTGCCGTTGACGGAAGTCACTGGCCTGCCATGGGCCTCCCGCTCGCCGGGCATTATGCATGCCTGTGGTCATGACGGACATACTGCCAGCCTCCTCGGCGCTGCCGCTCTGCTCATGGCGGACCCGGATTGGTCAGGCACGGTTCAGTTGGTGTTCCAGCCGGCTGAGGAAGGCTATGGCGGCGCCCGGGCGATGCTGGCCGACGGGCTGCTGGAGCGGTTCCCCATGGAACGCATTTTTGGCTACCATAACTGGCCCGGCCTGGATGCTGGCGTCGTCGCCCTGCATGACGGAGCAGTCATGGCGGCGGGAAGCAGAATACGCCTTGAAGTGCATGGTCATGCCGGACACGCCGCCATCCCTCACGCGACGCGTGATCCCGTGCTGGCCGCGGCCCATCTGATCGTCGCGCTGCAATCCATCGTATCCCGGAACGTGGACCCGGTGCAGGCCGCTGTCGTGTCGGTCTGCACGATGCAGGCCGGCGCCGCCAGCAACCAGATACCCGGGACCGCTATCCTGACGGGAACCTACCGCAACCATAGTGCCGAAGTCGGCAACCTTCTTGCGTCCTCGATCCGCCGGGTTGCCGCCGGGGTGGCTGCAACGTTTGGGGTCGAGGTGGACGTGGATATCCACACCGGCGTCAGCGCCACCATCAATACGCCCGCAGAGGCGGATCTTGCTGCCGCCGCAGCAGCGTCCATGGGCGCCGTCGTGCGCCGTGACCTGCCGCCGACCATGGCGAGCGAGGATTTCGGCTGGTTCCTGCAGGAACGGCCCGGCGCGTTTGCCTGGATCGGCAACGGTCCGGCCGACGGAGGACGCGAGCTGCATAATCCCGCCTACGACTTCAACGACAGCATCCTGCCAGTCGCCGCGGGATGGCTGGCGGCGACGGCACGCCAGGCGCTCGCGGAAGGCTGATGGCGGGAAGGGCGAAGCGGCCGCGGGTGGCCGCATCTGGCCGGGCCTGGCTGGCCGTGCAGACTGCGGCAGGTCGCCGCGCGGCTCGGCCAATCGTCATGCTGGGCCTCGCCGGAGTCGCGGCCGGGATTGGTCAGGCTTGGTGCGTCGCCATGCTGATGGCGCGGCTGCTGGGTGATCCGGTGGATGCGCCTGCCCTATGGGCGGCAGGGTTCGCGTGCCTATCGCTGGCGCGCGCATGGCTCGGCGTTGCAGCCGATGCTGCGGGCGTCTCCGCCGGCGTGTCGGCGCGGCGACGGCTGCGGTCTGGCGTGATGGCAGGACTGCTCGCGGCCGGGCCTGCCGTGCTGCGGAACCGGCAGGCTGGCGAGCTGGCGGGGGCGGCCGTGGACCGGATCGAGGCGCTGGACGGGCTATTCGCACGCTGGCTCCCGGCAGCAAGCCTCGCAGTCGCTGGGCCGGCGCTGGTGCTGCTCGCAGCTTTGCTGGCCGATCCTTGGGCGGCGCTGATACTGCTGGGTGCGGGGTTGCTGGTCCCGGTCGGCATGGCATTGGCCGGGCTTGGCGCCGCCGCAGCGTCGCAGCGCCAGTTCGTGGCGATGGACCGCTTGCAGTCCCGCTTCTTGGACCGGATGCGGGGCATTGCCACCATCGTGCTCGCTGGCCGTGCGGAAGACGAAGCCGTGCGCTTGCAGGCCGATGCGGCGGACCTGTCGCGCCGGACGCTTCGGGTGCTGCGGGTGGCCTTCCTGTCATCGGCTGTGCTGGACCTCGCGGCCGCGGCGGCGCTGGTGCTGCTGGCGGTGCATTATGCAACCGCCCTGCAGGGCGGGGCACTGCAGACTGTGCCCGCGATATTCCAGTTGGTCCTGGTGGCGGAGTTCTTTGCGCCTCTGCGCGTGTTTGCCGCGGTTTACCAGGACCGCTTGCAGGCAGGCACCGCCGCGGCAGACCTGGCGGCCTTGCCAGCGGCCCCGGCGGCAGACGGCCCGCCCGTGGCGACGCGCACCGTCGAGGCCACCGGCGTGACTGTTGCGTTCGAGAATGTGTCGTTCACCTGGGATGCGGCGCGCGGCCCGGTGTTGGACGGCTTATCGTTCCGCATCCCAGCCGGCGAGACAGTGGTGCTGGTCGGGCCGTCAGGCGCCGGCAAGTCCACGATATTGGAATTGCTGCTTGGCTTCGCGCGGCCGGACGCCGGACGCATCACCATCAACGGCGCCGACGTCGCCAGCATCGTGCCCGCGGCGCTGGCGCGCATGACTGCATGGATCGGGCAGCATCCGGTCATCTTCGCGGGCACGATCCGGGACAACATCCGCTTCGGGCGCGAGGACGCCAGCGACGCGGACGTGCAGGCCGCTGCCCGGGCCGCGCGCATCTCCCAGTTCGCCGACGCGCTGCCCCTCGGCCTCGACACGCCGGTCGGAGAGGGCGGCTATGGCCTGTCCGGCGGCCAGGCGCAGCGGATCGCCATCGCCCGCGCCTTTGTCCGCAACGCGCCGCTCCTGCTGCTCGACGAGCCGACCGCGCACCTTGATCCGGCGACGGAGTCGGACGTGCTGGACAGCCTAAGCCGGCTGGCATTGGGGCGGACGGTCATCCTGGCCAGCCATTCCGCCGCTGCCCATGCCTTCGGCGGACGCCGGCTGCTGCTGTCGGAGGGGCAGGCGCGTGCGGTCCGCGGGGCGGCATGACCGCGCTGTTCCGCATCCTGGCGCTATGGCGCAGGCAGCAGGGCCTGTTGCTGCTTGGCCTGGCGGCTGCCGTAGTGTCCGCTGGGCTCGGCCTGGCCTTGCCGGTGGCGTCGGCTGCGCTGGTATTCGGGGTGCCTGCTGCAGCCGGCACGCTGCTGGCGGCCTCCGCAGCCTTGCGTTGGCTCGGGGCGTCGCGCGTCGTGGCGCGGTATGCCGAGCGGCTGATCACCCATGCTGCGACATTCAACGCCCTGGCGGCTCTGCGGGTTTGGCTGTTCCGCGGCCTGGCCGTGCGTTCGGCGGGCGGCCTCGGCCTGCTGCGGTCCGGCGACGCCCTGTCCCGCATTGTCGGCGACGTGGAGGCGCTGGACGGGCTGTATCTGCGCATCCTCGTGCCCGGCGTCGTTGCTGCGCTGGCGGTTCCGGTGCTGGTCTGGGTGCTGCTGCCGGATGGTTGGCTGCCGCCTGTTGTCGTCTTGGCATTGTTCCTCATCGCAGGGCTGGTGCTGCCCCTGGTTGCTGCAACGGCATCTTTGCGCGCTGGCGAAAGGCTGGCAGCGGCCAGGGCCGGGCTGCGGACTGCCGCGATGGATATGCTGGACGGGCTCCGCGAGGTTCGCGCATACGGCGCCGAAGGTCGGATGCTGGCCACCGTGCAAGCCCGCGAGGCCACGCTGTTCCAGGCGCAGCGTTCGATTGCGCGCATGGCATCGCTGGCGCAGGCCGGAGCCGCCGTCTGCGGCGCGGCGGCACTGCTCGCAGTGCTGGTGCTCGCACCGGCAGGAGCGGCTGCGGCGGTGGCAGCGTTCATGACGCTCGCAGCATTCGAACTCGTGGCCGGAATGCCGCGGGCCGGAGCCCTGGCCGGGCATGCCGCTGCTGCCGCAAGCCGGGTGCTCGCGGCGGCAGACTCGCCGCCGCTGGTGCTGGACCCGGCAGTGCCAGCTGCAATGCCGCCCGGAACCGCGATACGGTTCGAGGGAGTTGTCTTTGGTTGGACCTCGGACCGTCCGCGGGTGCTGGATGGATTGACGCTCGATGTTCCAGCCGGCAGCCGCGTGGCGGTTCTCGGGCCGTCCGGATCGGGCAAGTCCACCCTGGCCGCGCTGCTGCTGAAGGTCGTGGCGCCGGCATCCGGGCACATTCTCCTGGGCGGCGTGGAACTGGCAGACCTGCCGGCAAGCCTAGTCCGGTCCCGCATGGCATGGCTGAGCCAAGCCACGCACCTGTTCAGCGACACCGTGCGCGCGAACCTGCTGCTTGGCCGCCCCGACGCTTCCGACGCGGACTTGTGGGCGGCGCTGGAGCAGGCGCAGGTTGCGGAGGTCGTCCGCCTGTTGCCGGGCGGACTAGACGCTTGGATCGGCCAAGGTGGCGCGGCGGTGTCCGGCGGTCAGGCCCGGCGGCTGGCACTGGCGCGGACATTGCTGTCCAACGCGCCGGTGCTGATCCTGGACGAACCGGCAACGGGGCTCGACGCGGACACCGAGCGTGCTTTCCTTGCGACGCTGAACGACGTTGCGCCGGGCCGAACCGTCATTCTGATCGTCCACCGCTTGCTAGGAGTGGAGCGGCTGGACCGCATATACCGGCTTTCCGCCGGCCGCGCCGTCGCAGCGGCTGCCTGATGCAAACAGCGGCGGGGTTCGTGTGCGGAGCGGCTGAACACGAACCTGCAAGGTGCTGAGTTCGGAAACAATTCCTAGGAAAACTTGGCTTTGTCCTGACCCTGGGCTGTTCCAGAAAGGTTGCACGTTGACGCGGTAGGGGCGGCAGGGGCAACTAAGACGCAGAACAATCTCCTCGGAGGACGCCGCAATGCCGCCAGCACTGATGCGAAGATGCCGCCACCGGTTGGGCGCCGCCGCAGCCCTCGGGATAGCGCTCGCAGGTGCAGCCTGCATGCCGACGCGGAACGGCCCCCCGGGGCCTAGCTTCCTGGTGTTCTACACGCCGTTCTCGGCAAACATCGACACTGAGGCGTTGCGCATCGTCGGCGAGGCCGCCAAGGCCGCCAAGGCGGACCCGGCCCGTGCGGTGTTCGTGCTCGGCTATGCCGACCAGGCCGGCTCGACGGAGGCCAACCGTACCCTGACCCGCCTGCGGGCACAGGTCGTGCGGGACACGCTGGTGGCGGACGGCGTCCCGGCCGACCGCATCATCCTGCAGCCGAAGGGCGCCCAGGGCGGCGATCCCGGTGTCGAAAGCCGGCGGGTCGAGATTGAGCTTCGCTGACCCGTTCGTGCCCGGCTGCGATGCCTGACGACGGGCGTCGCCACCCGCCGAGGCCGCACGAGGGTGGTGGATCGCTCGGCACGCCCGCTGCGGTGCTTCGCCAGGTATTTGGCTTCCCTGCGTTCCGCGGCTTGCAAGAGGCCGCTATCGCGCGGGTGATGGGCGGCGGCGATGCCCTGGTGCTGATGCCGACCGGCGGCGGCAAGAGCCTGTGCTTCCAGGTGCCCGCCCTGTGCCGGCCCGGCACCGCAATCATCGTGTCGCCGTTGATCGCGCTGATGGACGACCAGGTTGCCGCGCTGCGTCAGCTTGGCATCGCGGCTGGCGCCCTGCATTCGGAGGTGGACCCGGACGAGGCCCGGCAGATCAGCCGCGACCTGGACGCGGGCCGGCTGGACCTGTTGTATGTCTCGCCCGAGCGGCTGCTGATGGCGGGCACCCTGGAGCGGCTGACCCGACGCGACATTTCCTTGATCGCCATAGACGAGGCGCATTGCGTGTCGGCCTGGGGGCACGAGTTCCGTCCGGAGTATCGCGGGCTGGCGCGCCTGGGCCATACGTTCCCCGGCGTGCCGCGCATCGCCCTGACCGCCACCGCCGACCCCCGGACCCGTGGCGACATCCTTCATGCGCTCGGCATGGATGACGCGGAAGTGTTCAGCGCCAGCTTCCACCGGGCGAACCTGCACATTGCCGCCCAGGCTAAAGCCGCAGAGGTTCAGGAGCTGCTCGCCTTCCTGGCCCGGCATAAGGACGAGGCCGGGATCGTGTATTGCGGCAGCCGGGCCAAGACGGAACGGATGGCGGCGCGGCTGAAGGCAGAAGGCTTGCTGGCAATGCCGTTCCACGCCGGGCTGTCGGCGATGGAGAAACGGGTGGCGCTGGCCAGGTTCCGCAGCGGGGAGGCGGTGGTGATGGTGGCGACCATCGCCTTCGGCATGGGAATAGACCGGCCAGATGTGCGCTTCGTCGTCCACCTGGACATGCCGGACAGCCCGGAAGCCTACTACCAGCAGATTGGCCGCGCCGGGCGCGACGGCGACCGCGCCGACACCTTGCTGCTGTATGGCGGCGAGGACATTGCGCGCGCCCGGCATTGGCTGTCGCAGTCCGCTGCGCCCGAGGCGCAGCAGCGGGTGATGCGTCAACGGCTTGAAAGCATGATCTCGCTAACGGAAACCACGGCCTGCCGGACCGGCACGCTGCTCGCGTGCTTCGGCGAGGACCTGGGGCGGCCATGCGGCCATTGCGACACCTGTCTGTCGCCGGTTGCGCTGTTCGATGGGACCGTGGCGGCGCAGAAGGTGCTGTCGGCGATCTACCGCACGGGGCAGCGGTTCGGGGCGATGCACATCATCTCGGTGCTGCGCGGCCAAGAGAACCCGATGGTGGTGAAGCATGGCCACAACGCCCTGCCGACCTGGGGCATCGGTGCCGACCGTTCGCCGGGCTTCTGGCGCGGGGTGATCCGCCAGTTGATTGCGCGCGGCGCGCTGCGGACCGACAGCGGCGAATATGCGACGCTGTCCCTGGTCGAGGAACATGCCCGGCCGATCCTGCGCAAGGAGACAACCGTCATGCTGCGGGAAGAGGCAGACGCGCCGGCCAGCCCGGCGCGGAGCAGGGCCAAGCGGGACCGCGCCGCCGCCGTGCCGCCGGCGGTTGCAGGGGACGATCCATTGTTCGACGTCCTGCGGGCGTGGCGCTCAGGCGAGGCAAAGGCGCAGTCCGTGCCGCCCTACGTCATCTTCCACGATAGCGTGCTGCGGGAGATTGCGACCGCCCGGCCCGGCGGCATGGACGAACTCGGCGACATCAAGGGCGTCGGCGGGTCCAAGCTGTCGCGCTATGGCGCCGTGGTGCTGGCGATCGTGGGCAAACAGCGGTGACCTTCTCCCTCTCCCTACGGGAGAGGGCCGGGGTGAGGGGGTCTTGCCTGCGGCGTGAGGCAGTGTCGGCGCTGCCGCAGCATTGCGTCTGAGGGGCCAGGATGGGGAAAAGACCCCTTACCCCAACCCTCTCCCGGACGGAGAGGGAGAGGCAACCTCCGTCTCACGCCTCACCGGCTCCAACGTCCCGGTCTCCCCCGGCTGCCGCCGGAATACCCGTACCTCGTCATGGAACGTCGCCACGGCGGGGCGGTGCGCGATGGAGACGATGGTCGTACCCGGCAGGCGCCGGCGCAGCATTCCATACAGTTCGCCCTCTGCGTCAGGGTCCAAGCTGGCTGTCGCCTCATCCATGAAGAGCCAGTCCGGGCGCAGCAGCAGGGCACGGGCGATGGCCAGGCGCTGCTGCTCCCCGCCGGACAGGCGCTGCGCCCAGGGTTCGTCCTGGTCCAACTGCGTGGCGAGGCCGCCCAGGCCTACGTCGGACAACGCCTGCCGGATCTCGGCTTCAGGGATGCTGTCCGCGGGCCTGGGAAAGCAGACCGCCAGGCGAAGGGACCCAAGCGGGATATAGGGCCGCTGCGGCAGGAACAGGCTGGACCCGTCGGGCTGCCGCACTGTCCCAATGCCGAATGGCCAGATCCCAGCCAGTGCGCGGAACAGGGTGGACTTGCCGCCGCCCGAACGTCCCGTGATGACCGTGGACCGTCCGACAGGGAAGGCGATGCCCGTACCGTCCAGCAGCTTGGACCCATCAGGCAGGCGCACGGTCACGCCATCCAGCGCGGCGACCGCGCCGCCGTGCTCGACGCGTGGCCCGGCCACCGAAGCAGCATGTGCGGCTGCAACCGCATCCTGGAACCCGGCCAAGCGCGCCACCGTCGCCCGCCATCCCGCAAGGCTCTGATACTGGTTGATGAACCAGGACAGCGAGTCCTGCACTTGGCTGAACGCGCCGCTCACCTGCGTCAACACGCCGAACGTGACCTCACCGGCGAAATAGCGCGGCGACGCGGCCACGAAGGGGAAAATGCCCGCGACCTGGGAGTAGCCATAGATCAGGCTGTTCACCAGCTTCCGCCGCTTGATGAGCAGCATCCAGTTGCCGACGATGGCCGTGAAGCGCGCCGTCAGCCCGGCCCGTTCCGCCGCCTCGCCGCCCATGAGCGCAATGCCCTCGGTGTTCTCGCGCAGGCGCACCAGGGCAAAGCGGAAATCCGCTTCCGCCCGCTGCTGCCCGAACTCCAGCCCGGCCAGCGGACGGCCGATAAGGTGCGTGAGCCAGCTTCCGATTGCCGCATACAGGATTGCGACCCACAGCATGTAGCCAGGGATCGGAATGCCGGCGAGCGTGACGATGCCGGACAACCCATACAGGATCACCGCAAAGTTAAACACGCTGACCACGTTCGACAGCAGGTCCAGGCCAAGGGTCAGCGTGTCGTCAACGAATGCCTTGGAGTCATCGGCGATGCGCTGGTCCGGGTTGTCGCTGTTGCCCTGGGCAGTCACGCTGAGCGTGTAGAACGCGAGTCCCGCCAGGTAGTCCCCGACCATCCGGTCCACCATCCAGCGGCGCCAGCGGATCTGCAGAAGTTGCCGCAAGTAGGTGCGGTAGATCGCTATGGGGATGTAAACCAGGACGATCGGCACGAAGCCCGGCATGAACCCGGCCTCACCATCGCGGTAGGTCAGCAGCAAGTTGATGAAGGTCTGCCAGTCCTTGCTCTGCAGGCTGTCGAAGAAAGCGCGGTTCCAGTAGTTCAGCACCACGTTCAGCCCGACCAGGAACAGGTTCATAGCGATGATGGAACCGAGCAGGAGCCGGGCCGCCCACCGCTCCTCCGACCGGAAGAACGGCGAGGCAAGGCGCCAGGCGTCGGCCAGCACAGTGCGCAGGCCGCCCATCAAGCGGCTCCCGCCGGCATGGCTTGGCGCAGGCGTATGACGCCCTTCACATCCACCGGGCTTACAGGCCGGCCCTTGCGCAGGATTTCAATCTGCCCCGCCGCTGCCAGGCGGCATGCGACCCGCCGCACCGCCGTCATGAGCGCCTGCCAATCCGGCCGTAGCGCGCGGGCGACTTCGCTGGGACAAATGGACTTGCCTGGGCCGCGGTCAGCGGTGAGCGTGAGGATCAGCGCCTCGATCTCGGCAGGTTTGGGGTCGGGACGTGGTGCGGCAGCGATGCTGGTCATAGGGCAGGACGCTGGCCCAGTGCGTGCCGGGCCGCAAGGTACGTTCAGGCCGAGCTTGCGCACGTAATCCGGCGTGACGGTGGATGGAAAAGGGTTGTAAGGCCACGGATGGCTGGCCCGCGCCCGAGACACTCGCCACGACGGACGTTTGGGCCTCGCCATCCCCCGATGCCAACCAGGTCCATATCCCGATGGAGAAGCTTAAGCTGCCCTATCGCATAATCACCGTGAACATCAGCCCAGGCAGCAGTAAAAGGGCACCAAGGCCGAGCGAGAGGTGATGTCCGGCAAAACGCAGTTTGCGGCGCGGCGAGGCGCCGCAGAGCTGCTACTTGATCTTGGCTTCCTTGAACGGCACGTGCTTGCGTGCGACGGGGTCATACTTCTTCAGCTCAAGCTTGCCGGTCGTCGAGCGGGCATTCTTCTTGGTTACGTAGAAGTATCCGGTGTCCGCAGTGGAAACCAGGCGGATCTGGACGGTGTTGCTTTTGGCCATGACAGGATTCCCGATGCTCCGCACCTACGGATGCGGCGAAGGGCGGGAACATGCTCACGGCAGGGCCTGCGGTCAAGCCCGGCGTGCATCCTGGCGCATCTATCGCAGGATGGGCGGGATGTCAGGCGGCAGGCGTGCCGCCGCGTAGGCTGCCGGATGCTCAAGGAGGTAATGCGCGGCGAGCATGTCGCCGTCTCGCGGTTCTCCGGCGGGGCAGGCGTTGCGCTGCTCCAGGATCATAGCGGGAGCGACCGGGATGCGGGCGGCGCGGTGCCGGTCCAGTGCGGCCTGCAGCCGCTGCACCCCGCGATCCAGGCTGGAAAGCTGCAGGGCCAAGTCGTCCTGGCCCAGGCTGGTGCACACCTGCGGCAGCACGCCCAACCCTTGGATCGGCCAGCCGCGCGGCGCCAGCACACGGCTCCAGGTCACGAATAGCTCGCCGCCGTCCGGCAGGGTGCCGATGGTCTGAACCAAGCCCTTTCCCAAGGTGGAACTGCCGACAACCACGGCCCGGCCGTCATCGGCCAGCGCCGCCGCCAGGATTTCGGCTGCGCTGGCGGTGCGGCCATCCACGGCAACGACCACCGGCACGCCGCCAGTCGCGTCGCCCGACACCGCCTCCCAACGATGGGAGGCGTTGGGATTGCGCCCCTCCGTGACCGTGATCAGCCCGGAGTCCAGCAGCAGGCCCGCCGCCGCCACCGCCTGGCGCAGCAGGCCGCCGCGGTTGCCGCGCAGGTCCAGCACCAGCCCGCGCGGCCGCCGCGCCGGGGCGACGGAAGGGCCAAACGCAGTGTCCAGTTCCCGGGCCAGCCGTGCCCCGGTATCGGCGCTGAAGCTGGTGATCCGCAACGCCAGCACGTCCCCGCTGCGGACGGCATAAACCGTTTCAGGCGGAGTGACGGCACGCTCGACATCCACCACCCGGATGCGCCCGTCGCGGCCGCGCACGGCTATGGTTACTGGCGTGCCCTCCGGTCCAGCCAGCCAGCCCGTTACCGTCGCAGCCGAGGCGCCCTGGGTCGAGCGGCCGTCCACTGCGCCGATCCGGTCCCCGACCACGATGCCCGCCTCACCGGCGGGTCCGTCAGCATTCACATTGTCCACGATCAGCACGCCGCGTTGCCGGACGAGGGACAGCCCAGCGCCGGCCTCCCCCGACCGGTGCGCGCGGTCCGCATCGGCAGCGCCCGGCGGGACGTAGCGCGAATAAGGGTCGAGGTGGTTGAACACCTCATCGAAGAAGGCGCCGATCAGCGCCTGGGTCCCGGCCTGGCGCAGGGCGGGGGAAACCTCCCAGGCCGCGGCAAAAACATCGGCGGCGGCGGCGCCCCAGCCCTCAGCGGCCGGCAGCGGCGGTGCGCCGCGCTGAAACTGCGCCTTGCCTCCGACGTCCAGGGCGATCGCGCCGTCGCGGAGCTGCACGGTCAGGGCGGTGTCCAGCGCAGTCACGCCCTGCAAGCCCCAAACCGTGAGCTGCGGGACCGTGACGGCCTCGATGGTCCGGGGAGCGGTGAATGACAGGCCCGACGAGAACACCGACGACGCGAGCATCAGGTTGAACGCTGGGTCGGCAGCCCCCGGCTGCGCCAGGGCCGGTGCAGCCAGCAGCACCAAAACCAGCAGCAGCCTCATCGCCGGCGTATGCGTTGGCTCCCGGCGCTGCGTTGCTCGCCGCGTTGACGGCCTGGGACGGCATCCGCTGCGGAACGCGCCGGGGACGCCATGCTGAACAGCAGGCCACCCGTAAGGGGCGTCGCCTCCTGCAAGCGGACCTCGACCTCCTGGGCCAGGTGGTAGGACATGCGGGTGCGGCGCCCGTGCAGGGATTGCGAGGCTTCCTCATACAGCCAGTAGTCGTCGCCGAGCGCCGACATCGGCACCAGCCCGCTGGCGCCGGTGTCGGCCAGGGTCACGAACAGCACGAAACGCTGCACGCCGCTGATGCGCGCGGCAAAGACCGTGCCGACCTTGTCCGCCATGTAGGCCGAAAGGTAGCGGTCAATCGCCTCCCGCTCCGCCAGAGCCGCCCGTCGCTCGGTGCTGCTGATGTGCTCGGCGGTGTCCGGCAGCCGCCCGGCCTCTTCCGGCGACAGCCCGCCCAGGCCGAGCTTCAGCCCCGTGATGAGCGCACGGTGGACCAGCAGGTCGGAGTAACGGCGGATCGGACTGGTGAAGTGGGCGTAGCGCGGCAGGGCCAGGCCGAAATGGCCGATGTTGTCCGGGCTATACGCGGCCTGCGACTGGCTGCGGAGGATGACCTCGTTCACCAGCGGCGCCTGCTCGGTTCCTGCGACCTTCTGCAGCACCCGGTCCAGGTCGCGCGGATGCAGGTCGTTGCCGGGCACGAGGGAGATGCCCAGGCCGTGCAGGAAGGTACGCAGCGTTTCCAGCTTCTCTTGGGACGGTGGGGCATGGACGCGATACATGCAGGACTGGTGCAGCCGCTCCAGCTCCTCGGCGGCCGCCACGTTGGCCAGCACCATGAACTCCTCGATCAGCCGGTGGCTGTCCAGGCGCGGACGCGGAGCAACGGACACCACCTTGCCCGCCTCCAGCACCACCTTGCGCTCCGGCAAGTCGAGGTCGAGGGTGCCGCGGGCCTGGCGGGCGGAGAGTAGGGCGCGGAAGGCGGCATACAGCGGCGCGATGACGCCGGGCAGGCCCAGCCCGTCTCCGGCATCATGCGCGTCCTGAACCTGGGTATAGGTCAGGCGTGCGGCGCTGCGCATCAGGCCACGGCCGAACCGGTGCCCGGTCTTGCGTCCGCTGGCGTCCACCCGCATCTCGACGAACAGGCAGCCGCGGTCCTCCTGGGGCCGCAGGCTGCACCAGCCGTTGGACAGCTTCTCCGGCAGCATCGGCACGACGCGGTCGGGAAAATAGACGCTGTTGCCGCGCGTCCAGGCCGCGGTATCAAGCGGCGCGCCGGGCCGTACGTAATGCGCCACGTCTGCGATTGCGACGATCAGCCGGAAGCCGGCGCCATCCTGCTCCGCGAACACGGCGTCGTCGAAGTCGCGTGCGTCCTCGCCGTCAATGGTGATCAGCGGGATGCCGCGCAGGTCCTCCCGCTTGCCGAGCGGCACGCCGCGGGCACGCGCGGCGGCGGCCAGCGCCTCCTCCGGGAACTCCTGCGGTATGCCGTGGGCGTGGATGCAGATCAGGCTTACGGCGCTGGCGTCGCCGATGCGGCCCAGCCGCTCGACGATGCGGGCTGGCTTGAGGCCGTGCGTGCCGCCGGGCAGGGGCTCGGCCACCACGATCTCGTCCGTTTCGGCGCCGCCATCCTCGCCCGGCGGGATGCGCCACTCCGCCTTGGCCCGGCGGTCCGTCGGCACCAGCCGGCCCGGCGCGCGGAATACGCCCAGGATGCGGCCCGGCTCCTCCGACAGGCGCTTGAGCGTGCGGCCCTCCCACTTGCCGTTGCCGATCGGGTTGATGCGGGCAAGCACCTTCTCGCCGGGCGCCAGGGCCGGCTGGCCGCGGCGCTCCGGCGCCATCAGCACCAGCGGCGGCGGGCCGTCGCCGGTCCACTCCACCGGACGGGCGATGGCGTCGCCGTCCGGATCGGTGCCGGTGATGCGCACCACGATAGCGTCGGTGTCGCGGCCGGGCGGGGTGAAGCGGCGGTGTCCGGCCGGTGCGATGGCGCCCTCCTTAGATAGATCAGACAACAAAGCGCGCAACTCGCCCCTCAGTTCGGGGCCGATGCCGAATTCCCTTGATATCTCGCGCTTTCCGACCCGGCCCGGGGCGGAGTGGATGAAGCGCCGGATCGCGTCGCGGCTGGGCAGGCCTGTAGGGAACTTGCGGGCCACCCTAGCCCGCCGGCGCCTTGGCTGGCTTGGCCGCGGCACGCTTCGTGGCTGGTTTGGAGGCTTTCTTCTTCGGCGCCGCCCTCTTCGTGGCAGGCTTCTTGGCTACCGCCTTGCGGACCGCTGGCTTCTTGTCTGCAACCTCCAACGCGGCGCCGTTCGCAGCCTTCTTTGCCGGAGCCTTCTTCGCCTTCGCACCGGCCTTGGCCGGGACCTTGCCCTTCTCGTCCAGCAAGACGACCATCTGCTCCAGCGTCACATCCGCCATTGCCGCCTCACGCGGCAGGTTGGCGACGCGCTGCCCATGCTTGGCATAAGGGCCGAACCGGCCTTTGTGCACCGTCACCGGCTCCCGGTCCTTGGGATGCGGTCCCATCGAGCGCACGCTGTCCAGCTTCTTGGCCAGCACATCCACCGCCCGGTTCAGCCCGACCACGAGCACGTCATCGTCCGGGTCCAGCGAGGCATAGATGCTGCCCATGCGGACGAACGGCCCGAAGCGGCCCAGCCCCGCCTCGATCTCCTCCTTGCGCTCGGGATGCATGCCGACGATGCGCGGCAGGGACAACAGGCCGAGCGCCTGCTCCAGGGTCAGCGTGTCGCCTTCGACGCCCTTGGGCAGTGAGGTGCGGCGGGGCTTGCGCTTCTTGTCCTCTGGATCGGCCTCGCCCAGTTGCACATACAGGCCATAAGGGCCGCGGCGGACGGTGATGGGCTCGGCCGTCGTTGGGTGGAGGCCCAGGTCGCGCTTCCCCTCCTTGAGCGTTTCGCTGCTGTCGTCCCCGGCGTCTATCGCCAGGGGACGGGTGTACTTGCACTCCGGGTAGTTGGCGCAGCCGATGAAGCTGCCATGCCGGCCCAGGCGCAGGCCAAGCCGCCCCTGGTGGCAGGACGGGCATAGCCGCGGATCGCCGCCATCGGCGCGGGCAGGGAAGAAATGCTCGCCCAGGTCCTGATCCAGCGCATCAATGACGTCGGAGATCTTGAGATCCCGAGTCTGCTCCACGGCGCGGGAGAACTGGTCCCAGAACGCCTGCATGACGGCGCGCCAGTCCACCCGGCCGCCGCTGATGTCGTCGAGCTGCTCCTCCAGCGACGCGGTGAAGCCGGTGTCCACGTAGCGCTCGAAGAAGCTGGTCAGGAACGCCGTCACCAGCCGTCCCCGGTCCTCCGGCACGAACCGCTTGTTCTCCATGCGCACGTAGCTGCGGTCACGCAGCACGGTGAGGATGCTGGCGTAGGTGGACGGGCGGCCGATCCCCAGCTCCTCCATGCGCTTGACCAGGCTCGCCTCGGAGTAGCGCGGCGGCGGCTGGGTGAAGTGCTGGTCGGCCTGGACCTGGCCCAGGCCCAGCGGGTCCTGCTCCTTCATCGGCGGCAGCATCCGGCTGTCGTCGGGGGCGCTCGCCTCCGGCGCGTCGTCAACATCCTCGCGATACAGCTTCAGGAAGCCGTCGAAGGCGACGATGGAGCCATTGGCGCGCAGCCGGGTCCGGGCGCCGGCGATGTCCACGGCAACCTGGTCCAGCTCCGCCGACTGCATCTGCGACGCGACGGCGCGCTTCCAGATCAGCTCGTACAGCCGGGCCTGCTCGGGGCTGAGGCGCCCGGTCACGCTGTCCGGGGTGCGGGACACGTCGGTCGGGCGGACCGCCTCGTGCGCTTCCTGGGCGTTCTTGGCCTTGCTGCTGTATTCGCGCGCGGCTGCAGGGACGTAGTTGGCGCCGAAGGTGTCACCCACGTGGCCGCGTATGGCCATCATGGCCTCCTGCGCCATCTGCACGCCGTCGGTCCGCATGTAGGTGATGAGGCCCGTCGTCTCGCCGTCCAGCTCGATGCCCTCATAAAGCTGCTGGGCGCAGCGCATGGTGGCCTGCGCGCCCATGCCGAGCTTCCGGCTGGCCTCTTGCTGCAGGGTGCTGGTGGTGAAGGGCGGCGGCGGGTGCCGCTTGACGCGCCTGCGCTCGACTGTGGCGACGGTGAAGGCGTCGGCCTCCACCGCAGCCCGGGCACGGTGCGCCAGGTCGGCGGTGTTCAGGTCGAACTGGTCCAGCCGCTTGCCGTCCAGGTAGGTCAGCCGCGCGGTGAACGGGGCGCCGGCCGGGGTGCGGAAATGCGCCTCCACCGTCCAGTATTCGCGCGGCTTGAAGACCTCGATCTCGGCTTCCCGCTCGCAGATGATGCGCAGCGCCACCGACTGCACGCGGCCGGCGCTCTTGCTGCCGGGCAGCTTGCGCCACAGCACGGGGGACAGGGTGAACCCGACCAGGTAGTCCAGGGCGCGCCGGGCCAGGTAGGCCTCAATGAGCGGCTGGTCCAGCTCGCGCGGGTGGGCGATGGCATACTGGACGGCGGACTTGGTGATCTCGTTGAAGGTGATGCGGTGGACGTGGACGCCGCGCAGCGCCCGGCGCTCCTCCAGCATGGCGCGTACATGCCAGCTTATCGCCTCGCCCTCACGGTCCGGGTCGGTGGCGAGATACAGCGTGTCGGCGCCCTTCAGCGCCTTGGCGATGGCCGAGACCTGCCGGTCGCCGCGGTCGTCGGCGGCCCAGTCCATGGCAAATCCCTCCTCCGGCCGCACGCTGCCATCCTTGGGCGGCAGGTCGCGGACATGGCCGAAGCTGGCGAGCACGGTGTAGCCGTCGCCGAGATATTTGTTGATGGTCTTGGCCTTGGCGGGCGATTCGACGACGACGACGTCAGTCATAGGGTCCTTACCGGGGCACGCTGGCGGGCTGCCCCCTTAACCGATCAGGGATACTTGATTGCCTGGCAACATTTGGACGCGGTGGTTCAGTTCCAAGGCCATCAGCGCCGCCTGCACCGCATGGACCGACAACTGGCAGCGCCGCACCAGGTCGTCAACGGGCGTGGGCGAGGCACTTAGCAGCGGTGCAACCTGGGCGACAACGGCCGCGATATCTATCGGTGCGTCGAAAGGCGCAGGGTCCTCGGCAAAACCGGGCGGCATGGGCGAGGCGACCTCCATCGGCAGGTGGCCCATCACGTCGGCAGCGCTTTCCGTCAGGACCGCGCCCTCACGCAGCAGGTTGTTGGAACCGCGGCAGCGCGGGTCCAGCGGCGACCCGGGCACGGCAAACACCGCCCGGCCCTCATCCAAGGCGATCTGTGCGGTGATAAGGCTGCCGGAGCGCGGCGCCGCCTCGATTACCACGACGCCAAGGGACAACCCGGCAATCACTCGGTTGCGCCTGGGGAAATGCCGCGCCTGCGGAGCCGTTCCTAGTGGCGCTTCTGCAACAACTGCGCCCCATTCTGCGACCCGGCGCTGCAGGCCGGCGTTTTCCGGCGGATAAGGCACGTCCACCCCCCCAGCGACTGCCGCAATCGTGCGCCCCGTGCGTAGGGCGCCCTCATGCGCCGCCGCGTCCACCCCGCGAGCCATGCCGGACACCACGACCAGCCCGGCCATCGCCAAGTCGGACGCCAGCAGCTCCGCCATCCGCTGGCCGTTGACCGACGCGTTGCGGGCGCCAACCAGCGCCACGGCGCGTTCCGTCAGCAATGCGGCGTTGCCGATGACTGACAGCAGCGGCGGCGCCGGGTCAAAGGCCGCGAGCGCCGGGGAGTAGCCGGGGCCGTCCAGGAACACCATCCGGCCGCCGAGCTTGGCAAGATGGTCCATTTCCTTCCTGGCGGCTGACGCGGTGGGCACGGCGGGCGCATCTTTTTTGCCGCCGGCCTGGGCTAGGCCGGGCAGGGCATCCAGTGCCTCGGCAGCGGTGGCATAACGGCGCAGCAGGCGGCGGTAGGTGACGGGACCGACCCCATCGGTGCGCGCCAGGCGCAGGCGGTCCAGGCTTTCCGCTGGGGTCATTTGCCCTGGCCGATGCGCGGCTCGGTGCCGGCCAGCAGGCGGCGTATGTTGCCCTCGTGCCGGACGTAGATGATCAGCGACACGATGCCGACAGCCAGGGCCGGGTTGCCGCCGGCCCAGAGCAGCATCAGCACCGGCGCCGCCGCGAAGGCGGTCAGCGACCCGGCGGAGGACCGCCGCGACAGGCGGGCCGCCGCCAGCCAAATGGCGCAGGCGCCAAGCCCGACCGGCCATGCCGTGCCCAGGATCATGCCCAGCCCGGTCGCCACGCCCTTGCCGCCGTTGCCGCGCATCCAGACGGAGGTGCAGTGCCCGGCGACCGACGCCACGCCTGCAACCAGCCCTGCCAGCGGCCCGGCAAAATAGGTTCCGGCCAGCACCGCCAGCGCGCCCTTGCCGCCGTCCAGCAGCAGCGTCGCCGCTGCCACGTCCTTGCGCCCGGTCCGCAGCACGTTGGTGGCGCCGATGTTGCCGGAGCCGATCGCGCGTATGTCGCCCAGCCCCGCAGCCCGGCTGAGCAGGTAGCCGAACGGAATGGAGCCGAGCAGGTAGCCGCCAACTATGGAGAGAAGGGCGGCCTGCCAGGCCAAAGCCGTGGTCACTGCTGCCGCTCCACGAAGCTATGCAGTGCGGCAAGAGGCTTTCTGCTCCCTCTCCCGCCGGGAGAGGGCCGGGGTGAGGGGGTCTTGGCTGCGGAGCGGGAAACGGCCCTTGCCGCACGGCAACCGCCCTGCATTGGGAGAGGCCCACGCCTGAAGACTCCCTCACCCCGGCTCTCTCCCGGAGGGAAAGGGAGCAGGTACGTTCTCCCTGGAAAAAGCCGAGCCGTAGCTCCGAGTCGACGCCGCGTCATCCGAACACCCGCTTCCCAGCCTTCCATGTGCCGACCACGCGCCCCTCCAGCGCCCGGCCGTCGAAGGGCGTGTTCGGCGCCTTGCCCGGCAACAGCCCGGCCTCGACCTTCCAAACCCGCTCCAGGTCAAATAGGCACAGGTCCGCCGCCGCGCCCTTCTCCAGCCGTCCGGCGCTTGCGCCCAGCAGCCGCGCCGGGCGGGCTGTCAGCAAGTCCAGTGCCTGCATCAGCGGCAACCCGTTCCCATGCACCTGGGCGAGCGTGACTCCCAGCAGCGTCGCCAGCCCCGCCCCGCCCGGCGTTGCCAGGGCAAAGGGCAGCCGCTTGTCATCGGCGTCCCGCGGCTGGTGGTCGGAGGCGATGGCGTCCACCGTGCCATCGGCCAGCGCCGCGCACACCGCCAACCGGTCGGAGTCCGGGCGCAGCGGAGGCGACAGCTTGGCGTAGGTGCGGTAATCGCCGATGGCCGTCTCGTTCAGGTCGAAGTAGGGCGGGGCGGTGTCGCAGGTGATACGCAGGCCGGCGTGCTTGGCGCGGCGGATCAGCTCCAGCGCCTCCGCCGTTGAGACGTGGGCGAAGTGCAGCGCGCCGCCGGTCAGTTGGGACAGGCGGATGTCGCGGGCGACCAGGATGGCCTCAGCGGCAGCGGGGATGCCGGGCAGGCCCATGCGGGTGGCCAGCGCGCCCTCTGTCGCGGCGCCGCCGCGGGCCAGGGCCTGGTCCTCCGGGTGCTGGATGACCAACGCGCCGTAGCCGCGCGCATAAGACAGCGCCAGGCGCATCAGGCGGGCGTCGCCCACGGCGCGCTGGCCG
>DASWOJ010000393.1:0-4014 GCA_036398775.1 Acetobacteraceae bacterium | reverse complement strand
TCAGCCGCGCCTCCGCTTCGGTGGGCCTGAGCTACGGCGCGCACAGCAACCTATGCGTGAACCAGATACGCAAGAACGGCACCGAGGCGCAGAAACGCCGCTACCTGCCCAAGCTCATTAGCGGCGAGCACGTGGGCGCCTTGGCGATGAGCGAGAGCGGCGCCGGGTCGGACGTGGTTGGGATGCGGCTGCGCGCCGACAAGCACGGCGACCGCTACGTGCTGAACGGCACCAAGATGTGGATCACCAACGGCCCCGACGCCGACGTCCTGGTGGTCTACGCCAAGACCGACCCGGCGGCAGGACCCCGCGGCATCACCGCTTTCCTGATCGAACGCGGCATGCCCGGCTTCACCTGCGCACAGAAGCTGGACAAGCTCGGCATGCGCGGCAGCAACACTGGGGAGCTGGTGTTCCAGGACTGCGAGGTCCCCGAGGACAACGTGATCGGCGGCCTCGGCCGCGGCGTGAACGTGTTGATGTCGGGCCTGGACTACGAGCGCGCGGTGCTGGCCGCCGGTCCCCTGGGCATCATGCAGGCCTGCATGGACGTGTGCGTGCCATACATCCATGAGCGCAAGCAGTTCGGCCAGGCCATCGGCGAATTCCAGCTCATGCAGGGCAAGATCGCCGACATGTATACGACGATGAACGCCGCCAAGGCCTACGTGTATGCGGTCGCCAAGTCCTGCGACCGCGGCGAGACCACCCGCAAGGACGCCGCTGGCGCCATCTTGTATGCCGCGGAGAAGGCGACCTGGATGGCGCTGGAGGCGATCCAGGTGCTGGGCGGCAACGGCTACGTCAACGACTACCCGACCGGACGGCTGCTGCGGGATGCCAAGCTGTACGAGATCGGCGCCGGCACCAGCGAGATCCGGCGGATGCTGATCGGGCGGGAGCTGTTCAAGGAAACGGCGTAGCAAGCCGAGCCGCTTCCCCGAAACGGGGCCGTCAGGTCACGCGGTTGCGGGTGCGGAAGCGCGGGTCCTGCCACGCGGCGCTGGCGAGCACGTCCCCAAGTGCCGCTGCTGCGTCCCACA
Organism: Acetobacteraceae bacterium; assembly: GCA_036398775.1. Classification (GTDB taxonomy): domain Bacteria; phylum Pseudomonadota; class Alphaproteobacteria; order Acetobacterales; family Acetobacteraceae; genus DASWOJ01. The sequence goes on along the minus strand of DASWOJ010000393.1, from coordinate 2,971 downwards.
GGTCGGCATAGCGCAGGGTGAGTGGCGTGATGCCGAACCGCAGGATGTCAGGCGTGCGGAAGTCGCCGATCACGCCGCGGGCGATCAGCGCCTGCATCACCGCATAAGCCTCCGGGTGGCGAAAGGAGACCTGGCTGCCGCGTGTGGCCTCCGCCGTAGGCGTTGCAACCTGCAGCCCGGCGCCGGGGCAGTGCTGCGCGGCAAGCTCCATCAGCAGCGCGCCCTGGCGCAGCGACTTCGCCCGCACGTTCGCCATCGGCGCCCGCAGCGCGATATCCATCCCAACTTCCAGCGCCGCCATTGCAAGGATCGAAGGCGTGCCGACGACGGCGCCCATGATGCCCGGCGCCGGACGGTAACTCCCGTCGAAAGCGAAGGGGTCGGCATGGCCGAGCCATCCGGTAATCGGGTAGCGCGCCTCCGCCTGCAGCCGCCCGGCGACATACAGGAACGCCGGGGCGCCTGGTCCGCCGTTGAGGAACTTGTAGCCGCACCCGACCGCGAAATCCGCGTCCGCCGCCGCAAGGTCCACCGGCACCGCCCCGGCGGAATGCGCCAGGTCCCACAGCACCAGCGCCCCCGCCGCGTGCGCCGCCGCCGTGACCGCCGCCATGTCGTGCATCGCCCCGGCGCGGTAGTCCACGTGCGTCAGCATCACGACGGCAACGTCCGGCCCGAGTGCCGCGGGGATCGCGTCCGCCGCGGCCAGCTTCAGTTCGTGGCTTTGACCGAGCAGTGCGGCCAGCCCCTCGGCGATGTAGAGGTCGGTCGGGAAATTGCCGGCCTCGGACAGGATGACGCGGCGGCCGGGCCGCAGCCGGAGTGCGGCCGCCAGCAGCTTGAACACGTTGATCGAAGTCGAGTCCGCCGCGATCACCGTGCCCTCCGGCGCGCCGAGCAGGCGGCCGATCTTGTTGCCGACCCTGGCCGGCATCTCGATCCACCCGGCGTCGTTCCAGGAGCGGATAAGGCCCGCACCCCATTCCCGCCCTACCACGTCTGCAACCCGGCCCGGCGTGGCCCGTGGCAGCGCGCCAAGCGAGTTGCCGTCGAGGTAGATCACGCCCTCCGGCAGGATGAACTCGTCGCGGAACGGCGCGAGCGGGTCGTCCCGGTCCATCGCTTCGAGCTGGGTCCGTGTGATCATGCGCTTATGCCTCAAGGTTCCCGGATGATCACCATCAGCCCCGCCGCATAGGATAGCCAGACCCGGCGCTGGCTGAACCAGTCCAGGCCCAACAGCATGTCCGCCGGGGCAATCTGCAAATCGGTGATGCTGACGGGCATGTTGGCGGCCAGGTCCGGGCCAGCCTGCAACGTCCGCAGCTTCAGGTAGCGGAGCGTCACGCGCTGACCGTCTATGCCGCGGGCGGTGCTGGCCGCCACCGGCGCGTTCAGGCCCAGGCGCGCTGCCGCAGTGTCCGACAACAGGGTGATGCGGGTTCCGGTGTCGGGAATGGCCAGCAGGGGGCTGCCGTTGGCTCGGACCGGCAGCATCTGGTCGCCGCCAGCCTCCTGCAAGGGAATGGCAACGCCCGGCGGCGCACACCCGGATGGCGCCAGCAGCATCATCCGGCCGGCGCGCAGGTCCAGCTCCACGTCATAAGCCCGCAGCAAGGGCGCACCGAGCAGCCCGGCCAGGGGCGGATCGGTCACGGGTACACCTGGCAGGGCCGTAACGGGCACGTCGCCGCCAGGCACCGCCGCCCCCGCCAGCGTCAGGCCGCTCAGCAGTACGACGGGCGCATCCCGGGCGCCCCCGGTGCCCAGCAGCCGGGTCATCCGTCCGGGTACGGAAGGCAAACCCAGCCGGGATACGGCGTCCGGCAGCAACAGCATCCCTTGCGCGCCCGTGTCGAGCAGCATGGTAACCGGCTGCCCGCCGATCTCCGCCGTGACCAGGGGAAAGCCGTCCTGCAGGCGCACCGGCGCCACGGCCCGAACTTCGGGTTGGCACGCGGCGCCGGCTGGGGCAATGCCCAGCAAAACTAGAAAAAGCGCTGTCCTGCCTCCTCTCCCTCCGGGAGAGGGCGGGGCGAGGGGGTCTTCGGCACTGCACCTGCCCACGAAGGGCCGTGTTCCCGCTCCACCTGCTGCGCCCCGCGCCCCAGCCAAGACCCCCTCACCTCGACCCTCTCCCAAAGGGAGAGGGAGAAGATCAAAGCATCCGCTGTAGGATGATCTTCTGCACGTCCGAGGTCCCCTCATAAATCTGGCACACCCGCACGTCCCGATAAATCCGCTCCACCGGATAGTCCGCCAAATAGCCGTATCCCCCCAGCGTCTGGATCGCCGCGGTGCAAATCTGCTCCGCTGCCTCGGACGCGAACAGCTTCGCCATCGCTGCCGCCTCCAGCGCCGGGATGCCCGCGTCCTTCAACCGTGCCGCCCGCAGCGTCAGCTCCCGTGCCGCCGCCAGCTTGGTCTTGGCCTCCACCAGCCGAAACCCCACGGCCTGGTGCTCGATGATCGGCCTGCCGAACTGCTTGCGCTCCTTGGCATAGCCGATCGCATATTCCAGCGCCGCCCGCGCCATCCCGACGCTTTGCGCCGCAATGCCGATGCGCCCGGACTCCAGAGTGCTCAGTGCGATCTTCAAGCCTTCGCCCTCGGCGCCGATCCGCTGATCGTCCGGAATGTGCATGTCGTCGAACGACAGGGCACAACTATCGGACGCTTTCTGCCCCAGCTTGTGCTCCACCCGCGCCACCGAGAAGCCCGGTGTGTCGTTGGCCACCACGAAGGCGCTGATGCCCTTCTTGCCCGCCGCCGGGTCGGTGATCGCGAACAGGATGGTGGTCTTGCCGACGCTGGCGTTGGAGATGAACTGCTTCGACCCGTTGATCGTGTAGCCGCTGTTGGTCCGCTCCGCCCGGGTGCGTATCCCCGCGGCGTCCGACCCGGCGCCGGCCTCTGTCAGCGCAAAGCTGGCCACCACCTCCCCGCTCGCCATCGGGCGCAGCCAGCGCTC
>DASWOJ010000392.1:0-3423 GCA_036398775.1 Acetobacteraceae bacterium | reverse complement strand
TCAAGCACGGGTCCGGTCGCGGCGACGGCGTTGGTGGACATCACGGGCCACAGCTTCACCCTGCAGCAGATCGCGGCGGAGATCGCGAGCATCAACGGGTCGGCCGGGTCCGCCAGCACCACGCCCACCGGTGCGGTTGCGGCAACTGCGGCATCCGCGCTGGTTGGGGTGCCGTCCAGCGTCCCCGTGGGGACCACCATCGGCGGGACCTACAACGGCGCCCCTTACCCGATCACCACCACCCTGACCCCCTCCGACTCAACTGCATGGTCAGTGCGCTACAACAACGGTGCGGATGTCGGCACGCGCGCTGCGCTGCTGGGATCAGCACTGCCACCGTTCAACCTTTCTTCAATCGCATCCAGCGGCTGCACCCTTCGCATCTATTCCGCACAAACTGGCGGCGTCCTGCTGCAAGAGAGCGCGCCCATTACGGTCACGGCCAGCGCGACGCCTACCTCGACCGCCTTCGCCTCGCCGCTCACCTTCGCAGGTCCGGTGGGCGCGCCGACCGGCTTGCTGGCCCTTACGGGCGCCAATGCCAGCTCCTACAGCTTGGACGGCAGCGGCGGCATGGTCGTCAATGCCCCGGCCTGGTCTGGTGATCTGCTGGTGGCTGCTGGGGTCACCCCGGCTGTCGGGACCATTACTGTCACCCCCAAGGCTGCTTCCGCCATGCGCCTGGGTCGGTTGGATGCCACGGGCCAGAACGGCGGCTACATGACCTGGAGTGGGGGTGGATATTTCTCCATGACCAACGTGGTCAACGGCGTTGCGACCGATATATCGCTCAACGGTGCGGGCGTGTTCGACACTGGGGTCTCGTTCTACACTTGGGCGAGCTTCGGCATCCGTATGGACGCAAACGGCAACTGGCACCCGCAGGTCAACGGCGCCGACATCAACCCGGCGGGTGGTCTGCCCACCTGGACGCCGCCGGCCGTGGCGCAGGGCTACATCGAGATCGGCAGCGGCTTCCAAGGCGGCGCGGTGATCAGCCAGATTACGGTGCAGTAGCACCGGCCATGAACATCCTTACCGCCCTGGACGATCCGGCGTTCTCCGCCTTGCCCTGCTGCTGCGGTGCTGATGTTGCAGCTATTGCGGACGATCCGGCGGGCACTTTCTAGCTATGGACCCGGCGCCAGAGACGACGCTGTATGTGCCCGGCCCGGTGTTCGCTCACGTCTGCACGTTCGGCGCGGCTACCGGGCCTATGGCCGGCATGCTGATGTTCGTGGGCACGGCGCCTGATCCGCTGCCGGGTCATGTCCGGGAAGCGCTGCTGGGCCACGTCCGCCGCGGAGAGCGGGTTTTAGTGCTGAGCCACAGCAAAGGACAGGTGGACTGGATGAAGGCTCAGGTCGCCTTGCTGACCGCACCCGGCGGGAGGGCATAGTCATGCCCGTCGAGATGACCTTGAAGGGCATGGCCGCGATCCTGGTGGCGGCCGAGAAGGAGTTGCGCGGGCAGGCCGAGGCAGAAGGCGTATTCCGCTATGCGATGATCCGCGCCTGCGTGATGGTGCAGTCGAACGCGATCCTGCGGCTTGGCGAGTATCAGGCCGCGGTGGGGCCGTTCCCGAAGTGGCAGCAGCTCGCGGCCGAGACGCAGGCCGAGCGGGCGCGGCTACGCTACGCGCCGAACGATCCCCTCCTGCGGGATGGCACCCTGGCCCGGTCCATCGAGATCACCATCAAGGGCGACACGGGATATGTCGGCAGCAACGACCCAGTGGCCGAGTTTCAGGAGCTGGGTACTGCCCGCATCCCGGCGCGACCGTTCCTGGGGCCGGCGCTGTTCGTCAACGAATACAAGATTCACAAGCTGTTCTACAACGTCGTGTTCAAGGCGATGAAGCTGAGCGCCGTGGTGGATCACGCGGCGGGCGACATGCAGTGGCTGGGCCGGGTTGCGGAGTACACCTACCCGGGTGGATGACGCCTGGAACTACTGCTGAGGCCGGCAACACTCTGTGCCCAATCCAGACACTTCCTGCCGTGCCTGCTCCGGAAGCCGGTGCGAAGGTCCGTGTCGGCCTGCGGGACTCGTCCTTCCGCAAATCGGCTTGGCCGTGGCGTCTGACCTCTGGGAGGTGGCGCCAGGATTACCCCCGCCCCAACCAGCACTATTGGGGCGGGGCGCTACCCGAGCGCCGGCACCAGCTTCAACGCCTGGTCGCCCCGGCCAGGTAGAGAAGCTTGCGCCCAAAAAAGTCTTGCTCGTCCCGGCAGACTCATCACAACAGGTGATGTTTCGTTTTAATACCCGATGTATCCAGATTAAAAGATTTTTCACGTATCCGTGTCCAGCATTGTTAGGCTAAGGTAGCGTCTCGAAGACCATTGCAGCGTTGCAACGTGACCGGCGAGGACACCATCAGCCACTACAGCATTCTGATCTGCGACCAACTGGACGCAGTGATCGGGCATAGGATTTGTGGCGCCGCGACCGATGAGGCAGCTCTCGCAACTGCCTGTTGTTGGCTCAGCCCGTTGCGTGGCTTCGAAGTTTTGCATGGCCCGAGACTGGTAGGTCAGCGTTCTTTCCAGGGTGCCCAACCTTACCAGGCTGTGGTGCAGGCAGACGTTGATGTCAGCCCTTTGACATTCGACCAATCACCTTGCCATCAGACCAGATTTCCACGAAGCGGTATGAGATCGGGAACGTCATGCTGACGCTGACTGCTTCCTGCACCGTCTCGCAGTTGCGTTCTCTGGTGCCAATGAGCTTGCCGCCTGCATCCAGTAGCCGGAACTCGTAGAGAGCCATCATCGCCTCCAAACCCGTTAAGCCCAGCACAACTACCGGGCGAATGTCTGCCTGGATGCACGCATGAGTACAAATGGTGTGAAAGTTTACACGCGTTGCGAGTAACGAGTGCATGAGGCGTTATGCGCAGAGTACTTCTGCCCGTCCCGCATAGGGTCCGCAGCCAGACCGTTTAGGTCCGCAGCGCGCCCTAAGGCTGGGCTAAGTCATCAAAAGTATGTTGAAGCCGAGACGGTTGAACTCCTGACCTCCTAACCGAACGTCAACAGTCAGCTCCACCACCATCCAAGGCACCCTGGCGGCGACCCCACCACGAGCAAGGGGTCGAGCGTCAAGCTTGGCGGCATCATAGTCTGCAGCTCGGCCAGGTCGCCGGCGGCCAGGTGCCCCGGCAGGAGATGCTAGCCCCGGTCAAGCCCAGCCAGCGTGTGCCGGGCCTGCGCTGGCTGGCCGGACCCCATTCCCGGGCTAATACGATGCCAAGAACGCAAATGCCTAACAGGTCAAGGCTGGCCGGTTCCGGAACGGCCTCTGGGCCAATTCCGGTGCTTGGGGCCAGCATTCCGGGCATCTGCTCAGGCATCTCAGGGAGGGTCGTGCCTGACTGAGAAGTGGCGGCCAGCATAGCCAGCGTTCTAGGAAACGTAGTGG
>DASWOJ010000391.1:0-10470 GCA_036398775.1 Acetobacteraceae bacterium | reverse complement strand
TACACGCTGTTCCCGAACCTCAAGGAGCGCGCGGGCAGCCAGGGCACCAAGCTGTCGGGCGGCGAGCAGCAAATGCTTGCCATCGGCCGTATCCTGCGCACCGGCGCCCGGCTGCTGCTGCTGGATGAGCCGACCGAGGGCCTGGCGCCGGTCATCGTGCAGCAGATCGGCAAGACCATCCGCGAGATCAAGGCGCGCGGCTACACCGTGCTTCTCGTTGAGCAGAACTTCCGCTTCGCCGCTACCGTCGCCGACCGCCATTACGTGATGGAGCATGGGCGGATCATAGACATGATCCCCAACAGCGAGCTGTCCGCCAACATGGACAAGCTGCACGACTACCTCGGCGTCTAGCCGGCCAAATTGACCGTATCTGCTTGAAATTGACTGGAGCCGCCTGAATGACGCTATCCCGCCGCACCCTCATCGGGTCCGCCGCCGCCCTTCCGGTCCTGGGCGGCCACCGCGCCCGTGCCCAGGCCGCCAACACGCTGAAGCTTGGGGTGCTGACCGACCTTTCCGGCACCTATCGCGACGTGGGCGGCCCGGTGTCCACCGCCGCGGCGCGCCAGGCGGTCGAGGAGTTTGCCAGCAAGGGCTTCACCGTCGAGGTCATCCAGGCCGACCACCAGAACAAGACCGACATCGGCGCTGGCATCGCCCGGCAGTGGTATGACCGGGACGGCGTGGACCTGATCCTGGACGTGCCGAACAGCGGTGTCGGCCTCGCCATCGCCGGCGTCGCGAAGGACAAGAACAAGGCCTACATGAACAGCGGTGCCGCCAGCTCGGACCTTACCGGCGCGCTGTGCAACGCCAACACCATCCACTGGGCCTACGACACCTACGAGCTGGCGAAATCCACCGGGTCGGCGACGGTGAAGGCCGGCGGCGATAGCTGGTTCTTCATCACCGCCGACTATGCCTTCGGCACCGCCCTGCAGCGGGACACGACCGACTTCGTGACCCAGGCAGGCGGCAAGGTGGTCGGCAGCGTCAAGTATCCGTTTCCCGGCACGACCGACTTCTCCTCCCTGCTGCTGCAGGCGCAGTCCTCGGGCGCCAAGGTCCTCGGCCTCGCCAACGCCGGGGCTGACACCGTCAACAGCATCAAGCAGGCGCAGGAGTTCGGCATCAACCAGGGCATGAAGATTGCGGGTCTGCTGGTGTTCATCAGCGATGTCCACGCCATCGGGCTGGAGATCGCCCAGGGCCTGCTGCTGACCAACAGCTTCTACTGGGACGCCAACGACCGCACCCGCAAGTTCTCCGAGCGCTTCAAGCCCAAGGCGCCCACCGTACGCCCGACGATGGTCCATGCCGGGGTCTATGCCAGCGTGCTGCACTACCTGAAGACGGCCGCCGACAAGGGCGTGCCGTTCATGAAGGCGGATGGCGCCGCCGCCGTCGCCGCGATGAAGGCGATGCCGACCGACGACGACTGCTTCGGCCAGGGCACCATACGCGCCGACGGCCGCAAGCTGACTCCCGCCTACCTGTGGGAAGTGAAGAAGCCCGGCGAAAGCAAGGGTCCCTGGGACTACTACAAGCTGGTCGCCACGACCCCGCCAGACCAAGCCTACCGTCCGCTCGACAAGGGCGGATGCTCCCTCGTCCACGCCTGACCTTCAACCCATCGGAACCCCAATGACCCTCGACCGCCGCACCCTGCTTGCCGCCGCTGCCGCCGCGCCGCTGATCGGCGGGGCGCGTATGGCCCGTGCCCAGGGGTCGAACAGCCTCAAGATCGGCGTGCTGACGGACCTGTCCGGTCCCTACCAGGACCTGGCCGGGCCGCTCGCCGTCAGCGCGGCGCGGCTGGCAACCGAGGACTTCGGCATGGCCGGCAAGGGCTGGACCGTCGAGATCATCCAGGCCGACCACCAGAACAAGGCGGACATCGGCGCCGGCATCGCCCGGCAGTGGTATGACCGGGACGGCGTGGACATCATCGTCGAGGTCGCCAACAGCGGCGTGGCCCTGGCCGTGGCCGGCGTCGCCAAGGACAAGAACAAGGTCTACATCAACTCCGGCGCGGCGACCTCCGACCTGACGGCGGCCAACTGCAACGCCAACACGATCCACTGGGCCTACGACACCTACATGCTCGCCAAGTCCACCGGCGGCGCGATGGTGAAGGCGGGCGGGGATAGCTGGTTCTTCATTACCGCCGATTATGCCTTCGGCGCGGCGTTGCAGCGGGACGTGACCGGCTTCGTCACCGAGGCCGGCGGCAAGGTGGTCGGCGGCATCAAGTATCCGTTCCCCGGCACCACCGACTTCTCCTCCCTGCTGCTGCAGGCGCAGGCGTCGGGCGCCAAGGTGCTGGGCATCGCCAATGCCGGGGCGGACACCATCAACACCATCAAGCAGGCGCACGAGTTCGGCGTCCAGAAGACGATGAAGCTGGCGGGGCTGCTGGTGTTCCTGTCCGACGTCCACTCGATGGGGCTGGAAACGGCGCAGGGCATCGTGCTGACCAACAGCTTCTATTGGGACATGAACGACCGCACCCGCGCCTTTGCCGCGCGCCTGAAGCCGAAGGCGCCGGCGCAGCGCCCGACGATGGTGCAGGCGGGCGTCTATTCCTCCGTGCTGCACTACCTCAAGGCCGCGGCCGACAAGGGCGTGCCGTTCATGAAGGCGGACGGCGCGGCGGTGGTCGCGCAGCTCAAGGCCATGCCGACCTCGGACGACTGCTTCGGCGAAGGCAGCATCCGGGCGGACGGCCGCAAGATACACCCCTCCTATCTGTGGGAGGTAAAGACCCCCGCGGAAAGCAAGGGTCCGTACGACTACTACAAACCCATCGCCAGCACCCCTGCCGACCAGGCGTTCCGCCCGCTCGGCAAGGGCGCCTGCATACTGCCCGGCGCATAGGAGCTACCGCCATGACACTCGACACCAACGCCCTGGGCCGCCGCACCCTGCTCGCCGCCGCCGCCGCGGCCCCGCTGATGGGGCGCCGCGCCCGTGCCCAGGCGCGCCCGGTCCGCATCGGCGTGCTGAATGACCAGACCGGCCCCTACCGCGACATCGGCGGCCAGTTGTCGGTCAACGCCGTGCGGCAGGCCGTCGCCGAATCCACCGCCGGCCTGCAGGTCGAGGTGCTGTCCGCCGACCACCAGAACAAGCCCGACATCGGCGTCGGCATCGCCCGGCAATGGTATGACCAGGAAGGCGTGTCGCTGATCCTCGACGTGCCGACCAGCTCCGTGGCCCTGGCAGTCAACAGCGTCGCCAAGGAAAAGAACCGCGCCTACATCAACACGGGGGCAGCGACCTCCGACCTGACGGGGGTGCAGTGCACGCCCAGCACGATCCACTGGTCCTACGATACCTACATGCTGGCGCGCAGCACCGGCGGCGCGATGGTCGCGGCGGGCGGCAACAGCTGGTACTTCCTGACCGCGGACTACGTGTTCGGCCAGCAGTTGCAGCGGGACACGACCAAGTTCGTGACCGAGGGCGGCGGCAAGGTCGCCGGCGCGTCGCCGTATCCGTTCCCGGGCACGACGGACTTCTCCTCCTTCCTGCTGTCGGCGCAGGGGAGCGGCGCCAACGTGCTCGGCCTGGCCAACGCCGGGGCGGACACGGTCAACAGCATCAAGCAGGCGCACGAGTTCGGCCTGACCCGCGACATGAAGATCGCGGCGCTGCTGATGTATATCGCCGACGTGCACGGCCTCGGCCTGGAGACGGCGCAGGGGCTGTTCCTGACCGAGAGCTTCTACTGGGATATGAACGACCGCACCCGCGCCTTTACCAAGCGGTTCCAGACGCGGATGCCGGGCATCTGCCCGAACATGACCAACGCCGCCTGCTACTCCGGCACGCTGCACTTCCTCAAGGCGGTGCAGGCGCTGGGGGGTGCGGCCAAGGCGCTGGACGGCTCCGCGGTGGTCGCGCAGATGAAGGCGACCCCGACCGACGACGACGCCTACGGCCCCGGCATCATCCGGCAGGACGGGATGGCGATGTTCCCGTCCTACCTGTTCCAGGTGAAGACGCCGGCCGAAAGCAAGTATCCCTGGGACTACTTCAAGCAGGTTGTCGCCACCCCGGCGGATAAGGCGTGGAAGCCGCTCGCCGATGGCGGCTGCCCGCTGGTGCGGACCTAGTTCCCGTGTCCGCCACCACCGTCCCGTCGGTCCGGCCGCTGGCCGAGCGGCTGCCGCTCCGCACGGTCGGCGTGATTGTCGGCATCGCCGTGCTGCTGTATGTGCTGAATGCCACCGGCACGGTCCGGCTGTATCGGCCGCTGCCGGCGATCCTGGGGCAGTTGTCGCTGGGCCTCATCAACGGGGCGTTCTACGCGCTGCTGTCCCTGGGCTTGGCCGTGATCTTCGGCATGCTGAACATCATCAACTTCGCCCATGGCGCGGTGTTCATGCTGGGTGCCTTCACCGCCTGGGCGCTGGCGTCGCCGGCGATCTGGTTCCCAATGATCGGGCTAACTGCGCCGGACTGGCTGCAGATGGGCTACTGGCCCGCCCTGATCGTCGCGCCGTTGATCGTCGGCCTGTTCGGCCTGGCGCTGGAAAAGACCATCATCAGCCGGCTGTATAAGCTCGACCACCTGTATGGCCTGCTGCTGACCTTCGGCCTGGCGCTTATCTTCGAAGGGCTGGTGCGCAACCAGTTCGGCAGTTCCGGGCTGCCCTACCGCATCCCGCAGGCGCTGTCCGGCCCGGTGGACCTCGGCTTCATGTTCATGCCGAAGTATCGCCTCTGGGTCGTGGTCGCCGCCGCCGGCATGTGCCTGTTCACCTGGCTGCTGATCGAGAAGACCCAACTCGGCGCACGGCTGCGCGCCGCGACGGAGAACCCCGGCCTGGTGCAGGCCTTCGGCGTCAACGTGCCGCGCATGATCAGCCTGACCTATGCCGGCGGCATCGCGCTGGCGGCGTTCGCCGGCGTGCTGGCGGCGCCGATCTACTCGGTCAACCCCAACATGGGGTCGGTGTTCATCATCAAGGTGTTCGCCGTCGTGGTGATCGGCGGCATGGGCAGCATCCTGGGCAGCATCGTCACCGGCTTCATGCTCGGCGTCGTCGAGGGGCTGACCAAGGTTTACTACCCGCAGGGGTCGGAGACCGTCATCTTCGTCGTCATGGTCATCGTGTTGCTGGCCCGGCCCGCCGGGCTGTTCGGAAAGGCGGCGTAGCATGGGCGTCACCACCATCCACCCGGCCACGGCGCCAGCGCACCCCTTCAACCTGCTGGGGTTCAGCAGCGCGCAGGCCTGGGCGCTGCTGCTGCTGGTGGGGCTCATCATCGCCTGTCCCTGGCTGATCTACCCCGTATTCCTGATGAAGCTGCTGTGCTTCGCCCTGTTCGCCTGCGCCTTCAACCTGCTGATCGGCTTCGTCGGGCTGATGAGCTTCGGCCATGCCGCCTACTTCGGCCTCGGCAGCTACGTGTCCGCCTGGACCGCAAAGAACTGGGGCCTGACGCCGGAGGTCGCGGTGCTGCTCGGCGGCCTGACCGGCGCCGCGCTGGGCCTGGCGTTCGGCTGGCTGGCGATCCGCCGCCAGGGCATCTACTTCGCCATGATAACGCTGGCGCTGGCGCAGATGAACTACTTCTTCTGCCTGCAGGCGCCGTTCACCGGCGGCGAGGACGGCATCCAGCAGGTGCCGCGCGGGGCGGTGTTCGGCCTGTTCTCGCTGCGCGGCGACATGGCGATGTATACCTTCACCGCGGTCGTGTTCATGCTGTGCTTCCTGCTGATCCACCGCATCGTCCACTCGCCGTTCGGCCAGGTGCTGAAGGCGATCCGCGAGAACGAGCCGCGGGCGACGTCGCTCGGCTACCGCACCGACGACTACAAGCTGATCGCCTTCGTGCTTAGCACCTTCATCGCCGGCATCGCCGGCGGCACCAAGGCGCTGGTGTTCGGCATCGCCACGCTGACGGACGTGAACTACGCCATGTCCGGCGAGGTCGTGCTGATGAACCTGCTGGGCGGCATGGGCACCATCTTCGGCCCGGTTGTCGGCGCCGGCATCATCGTCTGGACCGAAAGCGCGCTGTCCGGCTTCGGCTCGCTGGTGACAGTCGCCCAGGGCTTCATCTTCGTAATCTGCGTGCTGGCGTTCCGTCGGGGCATCGTGGGGGAGATCGCCGCCAGGCTACGCGTCACGCTGTAGCCGTGCCGCAACGCCCGGCCGAGAAGCCGGCAGGGTAGGCTTCCGGCACGGAGCAGTAGCGAAAGATTTAGCAACCCGAGGCTATAGTCCGGGTTATGCTGCACTGCACAACAGATCTGGATCCCATGCCTCTCCTCCGCGCCGGCACCGTGGGACGTTTCCGCCCGGCCAGCCTGTTCCGGCCTGACTCCGTTGCCGTGATCGGCGCTGGCGCCGGCATGGGCGCGACTGTCATGCAAAACTTGCTGGCTGGCGGCTACAAGGGGGCAATCCTACCGGTGCAGGACGGAGTCACTGCCAGTGGCGGGGTCCTGGCCTATCCCGACGTGCCGTCGCTGCCAGTCGCACCGGACCTCGCGGTGATCGCATCCGAGGCCGGCAGCGTTCCTGCTGTGCTGCTCGCGCTGGCGGCGCGGGGCACCTTCGCCGCGATGTGCCTGACGCCGGTGCCGGGCCTGCTAGCAGCGGCCCGGGCGGCGGGGGTCCGGGTGACGGGCCCCAGCGCCTTCGGCCTGATCGTGCCGGGCATGGCCCTGAATGCCTCCACCGGTCATCTGCAGCCTCGGGTCGGCAAGGTGGCGCTGGTGTCGCAGTCCGCGGCGCTGTGCCGGTCCGTGCTCGATTGGGCGGAGCCGAACGGCGTCGGCTTCTCCACCATCGTCGGAACCGGCGGCAACGCCGACATCGGCTTCGGCGCCGTGCTGGACTGGCTGTCGCGTGATCCCGACACCGGCGCCATCCTGCTCGACATACGCGGCATCACCGACCGGCGCCGCTTCCTGTCCGCCGCCCGCGCCGCGGCCCGGCTGCGCCCGGTGGTGGCGATCCACGCCGGTGGGCGCCTGTCCGATCCGACGGGCCGGGCGGATGCGGTGTTCAACGCGGCGCTGCGCCGGGCCGGGGTGATCCGGGTGGAACGGCTGGCAGACCTGCTGGCAGCCGCCGAGACCCTGACCCGCGCCAAGCCCGCCCGCCACGAATCCGTCGCCATCGTCCACAACGCCATCGGCCCGGCGCAGTTGGCCGCCGACGCCGCCCTAGCCCTTGGCCTGCCGCTGGCGCAACTGACGCCTGCGACGCAGGAGGTGCTGCGCCTCAACCTGCCGCCCGGTCCGCCCGACGCCGGCATGGTCTGGACCGGCGCCACCAACGCGATACGCCTGGCCGAAACCGCGGCGATGCTGTCCGGGGCGCCAGAGGTCGGCGGCGTGGCCGTCATCATGTCGCCGAACGGCGCCGGGGACGCCGCCGCCATCCAGGCCCTGGCCGCCTGCCAGCCGATGATGCGCGTTCCCTTGCTCGCCTGCATCTTGGGGGAGACCACCGGCGCCGTGCATCGCCGCACCTTGGCGGAGGCCGGCGTGCCGGTGTTCGCGACGCCCGAGCAGACCATGCGCGGGTTCGGGCAACTGGTCGCGCAGCGCCGTGCCCGCGCGGCGGCGCGCGAACTGCCGGCCAGCACGGTGCTGACCCTTGCGCCAGACCGCGCCGCCGTGCGCCGCCTGTTCGCCGCCGTCCGTGCCGAGGGGCGCACCGGGCTGCTGCAGGACGAGGCGCTGCAGATCCTGACGGTGTATGGAGTCCCCGTCGTCCCCAGCCGTCCCGCCCTGTCCGCCGATGACGCCTGCACTGCCGCCGCCATGCTGGGCTTTCCCGCAGTGCTGAAGCTGCGGCGCACCGGCGCCCCGCGCCCCGGCGGTCCCGGCGGCGTCGTGCTGGACCTGCCGGACACCCACGCAGTCCGCCTGGCAGCGCAGGTGCTGGACCGCCGCCGCGCCCGGTTGGGCGGGGGTGGACTTGCCGAGGGTTTCCTGGTGCAGCGCCAGATGGGCCGGGCGCGCGAATTGCGGATCGGCGTCGCCGAGGACCCGCTGTTCGGCCCGGCCATCCTGTTCGGCAGCGGCGGCAGCGCCGCGGACCTGCTGGGCGACGTGGCGGTGGACCTGCCGCCGCTGAACCTGGCGCTGGCGGAGGGATTGATCGCCCAAACCCGCGCCGCCCGCACCCTGGGCGAGCTGAACGAGCAGGCCGCCGCCGACCGGGGCGCCGTGGCCGACGTGCTGGTCCGCATCAGCCAGCTCGTGGTGGACTTCCCCGAGATCGCCGCCATGGACCTGAATCCGGTGTTCGCCGACCCCGACGGGGTGTCGGTCGGCGATGCCTGGATCGCGCTGCGCCCGGCCGGGGAGGCCGGCGTGCTGGCGATCGCCCCATACCCCGCCGAGCTGATGGAGCACTGGTCGGCCAAGGGCGAACCGCTGCTGATCCGCCCGATCCGTCCCGAGGATGCTGCGGCCCACGCCGCCCTCTTCAGCCGCCTGACGCCCGAGGATATACGATACCGCTTCTTTTCCATGCTCCGCACCCTGTCCCCGGAGCAGGTCGCCCGCATGACCCAGGTGGACTACGACCGGGAGATGGCACTGGTCGCGGTGCGCGAGTCCACCGGCGAAACCGTGGGCGTATGCCGCCTGGTGCGCGAACCCTATACCACCACCGGCGAGTTCGCCGTGCTGGTCGAGCCAGTCATGAAGGGCCGCGGCCTGGCCCGGCGCATGATGGAGAGCATCATGGACTGGGCGCGCTCCCAGGGCATGACGGACATCACCGGCCAGGTGCTGTCCGAGAACCGGCCGATGCTGGCCTTCATGCGCCGCATGGGCTTCACCCTGCGCCGCCTGCCGGACGAGCCGGACGTGATGGAGGCCGCGATGGCCCTGCAGGAGCCGGCGCTGGCGGTCGCCTAGCGCGGGCTCCGCGGTGGAAAACACGGAAGGACCCACAAGCCCTGGCCCCGTTACGGCCCAGGACGGCGTCTTCCCTTCTCCCTCTCACTCCGGGAGAGGGTCGGGGTGAGGGGGTCGGAAAGCGCAGTCCATTCCGAAGAAAAGTGCGTCTTACCATCGCCATGCGTGCCCCGCTCCACAGCCAAGATCCCTTTATCCCAGCCCCCTCCCGGAGGAAGAGGGAGCAGCACCAGCAGGCTCGATCAGCCCGAGCAGCCCTTCCAGTACCGCCCGCAGCTCCGTCGCCGCCAGGCTGCGCGGCGCCGCCTCCGTCACGCCCATCCCCTCCGCGAACGCCTGGCTGAATGCCGTCCGGTTGCCCAGCACTGCCGGCAGCACCGCCATCCCGCGGGCCTGCAACTCCCGCAGCGCCCCATCCTTCATCCTGCTGCCGGAGCCGACGCGGTTCAGCACCAGGCAGGCCGGCCTGCGCTCCGACGCTGCCAGCTTGAGCGTCCCGTCCGCCGCCCAAATGTCGGGCGCGCTGGGCTGCACCGGCACCACCACCAGGTCGGCCCCGCGTATAGACCGGCGCGCATCGCTGTCGATCACCGGCGGGCTGTCCACGATCACCACGTCGAAACCACGGCGCAGCCGGTCCAGCTCGCCAGCCAAGCGCCAGCCCGACAGGTCGGAGAACGCCAGCGCAGGCGCCTCCGAGTGACGGTCCCGGCGGATTGCATACCAGCGGGCCAGGCTGCCCTGCGGGTCTATGTCCAGCACGGCCACCCGGCGCACCGGCGCCAGAGCCGCCGCCAGGTTGGCCGCCAGCGTGGTCTTGCCAGCGCCGCCCTTCTGCTGCGCGACCGTGATCACCAATGCCATGATCGTTGCACTCCAAGCCGTCCGCACATTGCACGGCGGCCCGGACCTGTCCAAGGATGCCTGCCATGTCCGATCCCTCCGCCCGTAGCCCCCATGCCCTGCTGACCCCGGCCGAGATGGGCCGGGCCGACGCGCTGGCGGCCGCTGCCGGGGCGCCCGGCCCGGGGCTGATGGAGGCTGCGGGCCGTGCCGTCGCCTGCGCCGCGCGGCGGCTCGGCCCCTGCCGGACCCTGGTGCTGTGCGGCCCCGGCAACAACGGCGGGGATGGCTACGTCGCCGCGCGGCTGCTGGCGGGCTGGGGATGGCCGGTCCGGGTCGCCGCCCTGGCGCCGCCGAGGCCGGGATCGGACGCCGCCGCCGCCGCCGCGCTCTGGCGGGGTCCGATGGCCCCCCTTTCACCCGAGGAGGCGGCGCGCGCTGGCCTGGTGATTGATGCAGTCTTCGGTGCCGGCCTGCGTGACGACATAACGGCGGAGGTATCGGACGTGCTCGCCGCCGCCCGCCGGGTGCTGGCGGTGGACGTGCCGAGCGGCCTGGACGGCGCCACCGGCCAGCCCCGCGGGCGCGTAAGCCCGGCGGAGCTGACAGTCACCTTCTTCCGCCTCAAGCCCGGCCACCTGCTGCTGCCGGGCCGCACGCTGTGCGGGGAGGTGCTGCTGGCCGACATCGGCTTGCCGCCGTCCGTGCTGGATGCGGTGGCCCCGTCG
>DASWOJ010000390.1:0-5366 GCA_036398775.1 Acetobacteraceae bacterium | reverse complement strand
GAGCTGCGCGGCACCCGGGTGGAGGACGACCCGGACGGCCTCCGCCTAGTGGTGAACCTGGCGCCGGAGCGCTTCCACGCCCTGCTGGCCCGGCGCCGCTCCATGACCGGCCGCACGAGCTGCGGCGTCTGCGGGATCGAGGACCTGGCTGCGGTGCCGCGCACCCCGCAACGGACGGCCGGCCTGGCCCGGATCAGCACGGCGGCGGTGCGGCGGGCGCTGGACGCGCTGCCGGGCCTGCAGGCCCTGAACCAGGAAACCGGCGCCGTCCATGCCGCGGCCTGGGTGGATCTGTCCGGCGGGATCACCTGCCTGCGGGAGGACGTTGGCCGGCACAACGCCCTGGATAAGCTGGTCGGCGCCGCGCTGACCCAGGCGGTGGACCCTGCCGCCGGGTTCCTGCTGGTCACCAGCCGGTGTTCCTACGAGATGGTGGAGAAGGCCGCGGCACTGGGAGCAGGCGCGCTGGTGGCGATCTCCGCGCCGACCTCGCTCGGGGTGGAGCGGGCGCGGCACCATGGCATCACGCTCGTGGGCGTGGCGCGCGGGGACGCGATGACGGTGTTCACCGGGGCGGAGCGGGTCGAATCCTGAGCCGTCTTGGTGGGATTTCGCGCAACACTGCCAGTCGCCTTCCCATCCGTCCCGTCGTTGCGCAAAGCGCATCGGCGCGGCAAATTAGGTGCTGCACGCCCCGTCCTCCTGACCCTTGGATCGCTCCGCGGCAACCGGCCCGCGATGACGGCAGGCTTGTGGACCGGTCGGGGCGAATGGCAGTTGATGTTGGCAGACCGGTTAACGTCCAGACCAGACGCAAACCGGCCTGGCTGTCCGGTGCGAACTGGATACCAGGTCCTAACCCCCAGGGCACCGGCATTTTCGACGAGGGCCTGATTGCCCTCAGCATCCATCTCGACCCGTTCCCTGGCGAATTGCCCTGCACCATGAGGCTACATGAATTCAGGGAATGCCCTATTGTTTCGTGACGATCCCCGACAATTCAGTTGCCCATGGCGACAACAGCTTGTTGCATTAAACGAACTTAACCGTTAGACGGAAACAGAAGGCTCCCTGTATGGAATCTTCCAATTCTATCCATTCGGAGCCAAAAAAATGCGATCCATGACACAGTTGTGCGTCTTATCTGCCATTGTGGCCGGGGCTTTCACTGGCCCGGCTCGCGCCGATATGATCTACACATATACTGGCAATGACTTTACAGGAGTCACCTCACCTTATACCACATCCAACTACCTGTCGGCCGTGCTGGATTTCAGCGTGGCACTAGGACCGAATTACCAATATCAGCGGGTCTATCCGGTCTCTTTCACATTGACGAGCGGCGTGGCGGGCGATGCTGTCACCAACAACAACGGATCGGCCGGAATCTTTGTTGAAACAGATGAATCTGGCAACATAGACGGCTGGTATATAGGTGCAAGTTCGCCCGTCGTCCCCTTCACACAGACTCAACATACACTTTACGACGGCGCCGAGTTCGACTACGCCAGCTATGATAATGGTTCTGGAAGCGTTGAAGGCGCCGCGGGCCAGTGGGTTACGAGCGTTTCAGCCGTTCCCGAACCCTCCTCCTTGATTATTAGCGTTGCGGCATTAACCGGCCTTTGGGAGCTCAGGCGCCGTTTGAGTTCGGCGGTTCGCTCCGGCGTTGCGCTGATGGCATAATCGTCCGAGCCGCTGTCGCCTGTAGATGAAAGCAGGTTTGAACCACTTGGCTTCATCCGCTGCAGGATGCTTACGTGATCGCAGTTGAGAACCGGATTGTCCTGGTCCTCTACCACGCTCCCGTAGGGACCGAGAGGCCGCGGTAGGGCGGGCTTGCCGTACGAGACAGCGATCGCCGCCCCTGTCTCCCGGAAACTTGCAGTTGGGTCCGGTTGCCGCGGGTCCGGAGGTGACTGCAACCTGCTCTGAAGTTGCGGCTATCAGCCCGGCCCGCGCGGAGGAACCGGGGCCACGAGAGGGTCGCAAGCCGCCGCCGCCGCCCGAGCCAGCACCACCATGCGCCGGGCAGCGACGCCGGCGCCAGCCATCTCGCCGGCCAGATGCGCCAGCAGGGGATGGGACAGCACGGCGTGGGCGGCAGCGTTGCCGGCAAACTCCGCTGCGCCAACCATCGTCGCAGCCCCCGCCGTCCGGCGCAGCAGGGCCAAGGTGCCCAGCGTGCCCGGACGCACCCCATAAAGCTGCGCCACCTGCCGCACCAGCCGTACGCCGCGCCAGGCCACCATCGCCACATCCAGCGCCGGCGACGGCATCGCGGCGATCCCCGCCACCATCTGCACCGCGGCGCTCCGGCCCAGCCGGTCCGCCTCCGCCCGCAGCGCCTGGCCGGGGCCGGCGCGCAGCAGGGCCAGGGCGGCGTCGGGGTCGTTGACGGCCCGTAGCGCCGGCAACAGCGCCGGGCCGCCGGGCACGGAAGCGGCCCAGTCCATTGCCGCCGACATGATCCGCTGCGGCTCGTGGGAGGCCAGGTCCGCCCGTAGCCCGTCCACATGACGCAGCGCCCGCAGGGAGCGGATCTCCCGCCACACCCCGGCGCCCACCAGCCCGGCGCCCACTCCGGACACGGCCAGCGTGGTCCAGCCCAGCCAGGCCGCACGCGCGAATTGGTCCGCCACGAAGTTGAGCAGCGACAGCCCGCCCACCCCAGCCGCAAGCGTCACCGCACCGGCCAGCACCAGCGGGGCACGGCGGGGCGGCGCCGGGTCGGCCAGGGCCTCGGCTGGCGGTTCCGCCTGCAAACGGATGGCGGGCACGGTTTCCAGCTCGATGCGCGGCGCTGGCAGCGTGACCCGGGCCGGCGGCTCAGCCGTGGCCTGGATGGGCGTGACGCCGCCCGCCGGTTCAGCCGGGCTGCCCGTGTCGTCATCCAGCTCGATCCGCGGGCGTGGCGGCAGGGTCATAGCGATCCGTCCAGCAGGAATAGCAGCAGCTCGTCTAGACCCAGCTCCGGCACGCCGCCGCGCCCGCCGTCAGGGGGCCGAAGCGGCTCGAACACCGGAAGCTGCAGGAACGGGTGCGCCCAGAACCCGGCATCGGGCGGCCGGTCCGGCACCTCGCCGGGGTAGGAGCGCAGCATCCGCTCGTCGCCGATGCGCCGGCCGCGCACGGCGGACACCGGGCGGCCCTCCAAGGTCCAGACGAAATCCTCGGTGCAGCGCACGGCTGCCACCGGCAGGTAGGCAGTCCGGACGTCCGATCCGGCGTCGGGCGGTTGCGCCAGGTTCCGCAGCAACGCTGCCAGGTTGCCGCGCTGCCGTGCCGCAACGTGGTCCGACTTGGTGACGACGTAGGCCACGCGGGACACGGTGCGCGGCGGCCATTGCAGCCGCCCGAGCGCCAGGGCTGCGTCCAGCAGCGACCACCGCCAGCGCAGCGCCCCCGAGGCGGCTTCCAGGGCGCCGCGGGCGTCGGCGAACGCCGCCTCCCCGGACGACAGGGCGGACAGCAGGTCCACCAGCACGACGATGCGGTCCAGGTTGCCGAACATCGGCTCCGACAGCTCCGCCTCCACTGACTGCACATAGGCGGCATAGCGCAGCGCCAACAGGGAATGCAGCCCGCCGCCGCCGGGCCGCCCGCGCATCGGGAAGAAGGCGATCCACACCGGCTCCGGCCCCGGCGCCGGCATCAGGAAGCGGCCGGGCTGCAGCAGGGACAGCCCGGCCTCGTCGCGCATCCGGCGCAGCATGGCGCGATACAGGCGGTGCCCGGTGGCGGCGAGGCCCTCATCCGCCGGGGCGCCGGGTGGCAGGGCGGTGCAGAAAGCCAGGAACTCCTGCGCCATCGGCTGCCCTTCCAGGCGGCGCAGCACGGCATCCGACCAGTCGGCATAGGAGGTGCGGACCAGCGGCAGGTCGAGCAGCCACTCGCCGGGGTAGTCCAGCAGCTCCAGCCGGATGCGTACGGCAGGCAGGCTGATTCCCAGGCTTTGCCGGTCCAGCACGAGGTCGAGCGCCAACAGGGAGGCCGAGTTGGTCCGCTCGGGCCAGGCCGGCGGATCGGCGGTCAGCGACGCCAGATGCTGGGCATGGTCGAACCGCGGCAGCCCGGCGGCGCCGGACGGTGCGAGCGAAACCTGCAAGTTGCGGCCAGCCAGGTGCCGTGCCAAGGCCGGCAGCACCGGACGCCCGGCGCCCAGGGCCAGCAGGTTGGCGGCGACGGAGGTCAGGAACGCCGTCTTTCCCGCCCGCGCCAGCCCGGTCACGCCGATCCTGACCGTCCGCCTTGTCAGCCAGGCCAGGGTGCCGTCGTTGCTCAGCGTCCCGTCTCCGGCCAGGCAACGGCGGCGCGGACGCGCATGCGGCCTTGCCAGGCTGTCACGGCATTGCATCCCCGGCGTGGTCGGCGGCGACGCCGAGCAGGAACAGCCCTGCCGCATCAGCGGCGGCGATGCAGCCGGCGCGGTCGGTGACCAGGGTTCCCCCGGCCTCGTAGGCGATGCCGCGCAGCCCGGCGGCAGCGGCGGCCGTA
The DNA here is from genome assembly GCA_036398775.1 of Acetobacteraceae bacterium. Classification (GTDB taxonomy): domain Bacteria; phylum Pseudomonadota; class Alphaproteobacteria; order Acetobacterales; family Acetobacteraceae; genus DASWOJ01. The sequence goes on along the minus strand of DASWOJ010000390.1, from coordinate 869 downwards.
ACCGTGCGTGGGCCGATGGTCGGCAGGTCGGTGCGGCGGTCCTGGCCGGGCTTGACCAGCTTGACCAGCACGCCACCGGGACCGGGCCGGGCCAAGGCGGCGGCGCGGGACAGCATGGCGTCGGTGCCCTCGATGGCCTCGACCGCCAGCACGATGCCCTGCTGCACGACGCAGCCCTGGCCCACGTCCACCTGGCCCAGGGCGCGCACGACCTGGGCGCCGCGTCCCACGTCGGCCATCGCCGCCGCATCAGGCTCGACCCGGCCGATGACACCGCTGGGTCCGACGGCTTCCGTCAGCACTTCGTGGGCGCCTAGCACGCGGAATCCTTCCTCGCCCAGGACACGCACCACGGCAGCCAGCAGGCCGTCATCCCCGGCAAAGGCGGCCCGGCCGATGCGGGCCATGATCCGCGCACCCTCCGCGTCCGGGCGTAGGTCCATGAACGAGGGGCGGCGGACCGGGCCGACCAGGACAAGGTCGGTGCAGCCGTGGGCGCGCAGGTTCTCCAGGATCTCCGCAGCCGCGCCCAGCCGCACGGCGGCATGGGGAAACCGGGCGATGACGGCCGGCTCGGCATAGCCGCGCAGGGCGATGATGAACACCGGACGACCGGCAGCCTGGGCCGCGGCGGCAACCCGGCCCGGAAACGGCCCGCCGCCCGCGATGATGCCAAGAGGGACAGTCACCTCCTGCTCCCTCTCCCTCCGGGAGAGGGTCGGGGTGAATGTATTTGTCTTACAGGTAAAGAGTGACAAATTTAGCGTAATGAGAAAGAAGCAACAACTCTTGCATACAATGAGTCGGAAAAGCTATGCCCAGATGGTATATGATTTGTTGTAAATTAATTTGATTTGGTTTTCATAATG
>DASWOJ010000389.1:0-10563 GCA_036398775.1 Acetobacteraceae bacterium | reverse complement strand
GGCGGGAACCCTGGTGCTTTGCACGATGCGCAGCGGGGCGGTGGACGCAAGCATCGCGGCGGATGCCGCCGAGTTCCGCCCGGCGCGTTGGCGCGTCGGGGCGGGCGCCGCCGATGAGGCGGCGGCTGGCAGCCGTCAACTGACGACGGCCTCGATGCCGTTCGGCGCGGGTCCGCGGGTCTGTCCTGGCAGGTATCTTGCGCTGCTGGAAATGAAAATGGTGCTGGCCACGATCGCACGCAACTACGAGCTGGCCGAGGTCGGGACCGAGAACGGTGCGCCGCCGGGCGAACGCCTGGACTTCACGATGACGCCGGTCGGACTTCGCATGCAGCTCAGGGCGCGGGCGGGTTGATGGACGGGGATGTTCCCCTGCCCCGATGATTGCTCCTGATCCACCGGCAAAGGCTTGAGACGGCACTGCCCGGCGGCTGATCCTGGCGCCGTTGCCCCGCGCACATGCTCGCTGGCGGACACTCGGGTCGCTGCACCCGCTCCGGCGCAGTCAGGCTTGGCGTCCGATGTGGATCACATGCGCCGGGGTGCGCGCTACTCGGGTGCCGGACTTGCGAGCGGCTTGTCCTTGTCCACGACGTAGGTGGACAGCACCCGCGTCCGCGCCGGCCCGTTCTTGACGAAGTGCGGCACCTCCCGCGGAACCTGGAAGGCATCGCCGGACTTCACGGCCCGGTCGGGCTGGCCTGCCATGCCCAACGTGCCGCCGCCCTCGATGAAATAGCCGGTTTCGACGCCGGGATGGGTGTGGCGGGCGACGAGGGTGCCCGGCTCGATCTCGACCAGAATCTGGATGATCGCGGTGTTGTTGCCGGGACCGTCGGTGCGGTTCAGCACCGTGCGGGTGAAGCCCGGGGCCTGGGCGCGGGCGCCGACCGTGGCGGTGAGCACGCCACCGCCGGCACACAGGGCGCAGGCGGCGAAAAGCCGTCGTGACAGCATGGTAATTCCTCCCGGACGTCGCTTTCCGCAACGGTGCGCCACTGGTGGTCCAGGTGCAACCCTTGGGGCGGCGGAGGATGGCCGGATGGGTATTCAGGTACATGGTGATTGGGCCTGCGACCCGCCAATTTGGCAGGTGGAAATGCAGACGGGGTCGGGATGCAACGCGTAGCGCGACCTGCCGAACCTTGGGCTGGGCTGACGGCGGAAGGCGCTGCGCTTTTCCGCCCTACGTGGGACCCGGCAATCGGCGAGCGGCGGCCGGGCTGATCCGTGTCACCCCGGCGCTTGTTCCCCGGCGCGTACCGGCTCCGGCAGCCGGTTGGCCCGTGGCGCCAGCGGGCATACGTATCGAGGCGAGTAGGCGCAGGACGGGTTGTAGGCGAAGTTGAAGTCCAGCACCGTCCGCCCATCCGGCGCGGCGCCAAGGTCGGCGGACTTGATCGTGTCCAGCAGATACCGCCCGGCGCCATAGGTGTCCCGCCCGCTGGTGGCGTCGGCGAAGGGCAGGAACACGCCGCCGCCGTAGCCCAGCAGCCAGTAGGCCGTCAGCTCCCCGCCCAATGCGCCGCGCAGGCCGGAGGTGCGGGCGAACGGGCGCATGCGCAGGTCGCCGTCGGCCCCGGCGGGAAAGGCTTCCTCTGGGCCGTCCAGTGGTTCCAGGGCGACGAGGAGGCGCAGTGCCGGGTCATAGGGGAAGAAGGGCAGGGCGGTGAACGGCGTGCCGGGCTCGATGGGCGTCTGCGGGTGGCTGCGGAACAGGCCGTCGCGGACACCGCGCCAGTGTCGCCACGCCGCCTCCGGGTCCGGGTTGGCGCGTACGGCGGCATACAGGTCCGCCACCTGCCGGCGCCAGTCCCAAAGTGTGCCGTAGGCCCCGGTCATCGCAAGCCGACCGTGGCGCGGCGTTCCCGGCACCGTATGCGATGCCCCCTGATCCCTGCGGCCTCTGGATGGCTGCGGCACGGGGTGCCTCGCACTGACGGCATCATACAGAAATGCATCCGGGTGGCCGCCGGCACCGGCTTCAGCATTGCCGGGGCGGGCCGGATCACGCCTGCTTCAGCTCGATCAGGCCCTGCCGGATCGCCCGGCCGCGCTTGATGCGGTCCTCGATGTAGGCGCCGTCGCCCCAGCGCACGGCGCGGGCCATCGCCTGGGCGTCCTCGGTGAAACGGGCCAGCATCTCCAGCAGGGCGTCGCGGTTGTTCAGGAACACGTCGCGCCACATCACCGGGTCGCTGGCGGCGATGCGGGTGAAGTCGCGGAAGCCGGATGCGGCGAACTTCAGCACCTCGGCGCGGCTGGCGTCGTCGCCGTTGCCGCCCTCCAGGTCGTCGGCGGTGCCGCAGATGGTGAAGGCGATCAGGTGCGGCAGGTGGCTCACGATGGCCATGACGCGGTCGTGGTGGGTCGGCTCCATGGTCTCGACCATGCTGCCCATGCGGCGCCACAGCTCGGCCACCTGGGCCACGGCCGCCGGGTCGGCGCCCGCGGGTGGGGACAGCAGGCACCAGCGGCCCTGGAACAGCGTCAGGAAGCCGGCGTCGGGGCCGGAATACTCGGTGCCGGCGAGGGGGTGCGCCGGGATGAAGCGCACGCCGGCCGGCAGCAGCGGCGCCACGTCGCGGATGACCGACACCTTGGTGCTGCCCACGTCGGTGACCACCGTGCCCGGCGCCAGGTGCGGCGAGATGGCGGCGGCGATGCCGGCATAGGCGCCGACCGGCGCGCACAGCATCACGCAGTCCGCCCCCTGCACCGCGCGGCCCGCATCGGCCTCGATCCCGTCGGCGAAGCCCAGGACGGCGACGCGGGCCAGCACGTCCGGGCTGCTGTCGGTGACGATGACCTCCGCCGCCAGGTCGCCGCCGGGCCGTCCGCGCTCATGGGCGATGCGGGCGACGCTGCTGCCGATCAGCCCGGCGCCGACGATCACCAGGCGGCGGAATACCGGCGCCGGTGCGGCGGCCAGCCTGGCCCCGGTCGCAGGGTTCGTGTCAGGCATGGACCCGCTGCCCGGCCCGGTGTCCGGCCTGATGCTCGGCCAGGATGTCAACGACCATGCCGCACTCCTCGGCCGTGCCGACCGAGATGCGCAGGCAGTGCGGCAGTCCGTAGCCGCCCATCGCGCGCACGATCACTCCGCGCGCGCGCAGGGCGACATCCGCCCCCGCCGCGGCATCCGGCGTGCCGAAGTCGGCGAGGATGAAGTTGCCCTCGCTCGGCCAGACCTTGATGCCTGCGTCCTGCAGCGCATGGGTCAGGGCGGCCCGCTGTTCCGCGTTGTGCCGCTGACCCGCCTCGACCCAGCCCGGTTCGGCCAGGGCGGCGATGCCGGCCGCCTGCGCCGCGAGGCTGATGTTGAACGGGCTGCGGACGCGGTTCAGCACGTCGGTGATGGCCGGCGGCGCGTAGCACCAGCCCAGCCGCATCCCGCCCAGACCGAACATCTTGCTGAAGGTGCGGGTCATGACCGTGTTGTCGCCGTCGTCCACCAGCTCCACGCCGGGGTCGTAGTCCCGGCGCTCCACGTATTCGGCATAGGCGGCGTCCAGCACCAGCAGCACGTCGGGCGGCAGGCCCGCGCGCAGGCGGCGCACCTCGTCCTGCGGCAGCAGGGAGCCGGTGGGGTTGTTCGGGTTGGCCAGGAACACGATGCGCGTCCGCGGCGACACGGCGGCGAGCATGGCGTCCACGTCCGCAGTGAGGTTCCGCTCCGGCGCCTTTACCGTCGTCATGCCGGCGGCCTGGCCGGCGATCTCATACAGGGAGAAGCCGTGGCGGCTCATGATGATCTCGCCGCCGGGCCGTCCGTAGCAGGAGCAGAGCAGGTAGATCAGCTCGTCCGACCCGGCGCCGCAGACGATTCGCTCGGGATCGAGGCCAAACCGGCGGCCGATGGCCCGGCGCAGCTCACCAGCGGAGCCGTCGGGGTAGCGGTGCAGCCCGGCGGATTGTGCGCCGTAGGCGGCCTGGGCCGAGGGAGGCGGGCCGAAGGCGCCCTCGTTGCTGGACAGCTTCACCACGCGGTTCCGGCCGGGCGCCTTGCTTTCGCCGCCGACGTAAGGGGAGATGCCGAGGATTTCCGGGCGAGGTTGCGGGCCGGTCATGCAGGCGTCTCCGGAACGGGGATGGCGTAGGCGCCGACCACGACGGGCGGGCGCAGCAGGACATGCAGGGCAGGGAGGCGCGGGTCGGCGTCGGCCACGAACCCGTCCACGTCCGCCAGCGCATGGGCGGCGGATGCGCCGGGGTCGCGGCGCAAAATGACCTCTGCAGCCGAGAACCCAGCGGCGGCCAGCGCGGCGCCCAGCCGGGCACGGCTGACATCCAGCGGCAGTTCCAGCCCCAGCAAGGAGCGGTCGGCGCCGCTGGGATCAGGCGCGGCTGCGGCGACCACCAGGGCCTGGGCCGTTGGCGCGCCCTCCGGCCGGGCGGTCCAGAAGGGCAGGCGGGCGACGACGTGGATGCGCGGGTCGCCGGTTTGCAGCAGCGCGGTCCACCAGGCGGCTGCAGGCGTCTCATTGTCCAGCGGCAGGGGCAGCACGGCGGCGGTGGCGACGCCGGCGCTGACGTCACGCATGGCCTGGGCCGGGGTGCGGTGCTGGCGGAATGGCGTGATGGCGCCGAACTGCTCCCGTGCGGCGGCAAGGACGTCCTGGCTGCCGCCCTGATCGCAAACCGTGATCAGCATCGGGTGCTGCTGCGCGGTGAAGCCGTTGATCAGCGCCCGCCACGCGCGGACGATGCCGGCATGGGGGAAGGGGCCGGCGTGCCGGGCCAGCAGGCGGCGGATGATGGCCGCCTCGCGGCCAGGCCGCAGCGGCGTGCGGCCCTTGACGCCCAGGGCGCCGATCTGGGCGACGACGCCGGCCCGGCGCATCAGGGTGTCGTGCAGCAGGTCGTCCAGCCCGTCCAGCTCCCCACGCAGCGCGGCCAGCCGGTCCAGCGGGGCTGGCTCCGGCGGGGCGGCGTGCAAGGGGGCGTGGCTGGACATGGCCGGGGTGTTCCGGGTGAGGGAGAGGGGTGCATAGCGGATGCGGGGGCGGGTGCAAACCCGGACCGGGCGCAGAAGGTTGGGCAAGCGCGGCGTTGGGGCCGGCTTTGGTTGGAACAGGGCCAGGCCCTCCAACGTTGCCCCTACGCTCCGCCAGCCCTATTCATCGGCAATCATGGACCTTCCCGAACCACAGCACGTCCTGGCGCAGCAGACCGCGACCTTCGGCGGCCCGTTCATGTTGGATTGCGGCACGGCGCTGCCGTCCGTAACCGTCGCTTACCGCACCTATGGCGCCCTGAACGCCGACCGCAGCAACGCCGTGCTGGTCTGCCATGCGCTGACCGGCGACCAGTATGCGGCCGAGCCGCATCCCACCACCGGCAAGCCGGGCTGGTGGAGCCAGGTGATCGGACCGGGGCTGCCGGTTGACACCGGCCGATTCTTCGTCGTGTCCACCAACGTGCTCGGCGGCTGCATGGGCAGCACGGGGCCGCGCAGCCTGTGTCCAGATACCGGGGAGCAGTGGGGCACCGCCTTCCCGGCGATCACCATACGCGACATGGTGCGGGCGCAGCACCTGCTGACGGAGCGGCTGGGCATCAGCCGGCTGTTCGCCGTCGTTGGCGGCAGCATGGGCGGGATGCAGGCACTGGAATGGGCGGCGACCTACCCGGACCAGGTGTTCGCCTGCGTGCCCATCGCGACGGCACCGTTCCATTCGGCGCAGAACATCGCCTTCCACGAGGTCGGGCGGCAGGCGATCTTCGCCGACCCCGATTGGGACGCCGGCGAATACTGGCGTACCGGCAAGGCCCCGGCGCGCGGCCTGGCCGTGGCCCGCATGGCGGCGCACATCACCTACCTTAGCGAGCAGGCGCTGACCCGCAAGTTCGGCCGCCGCCTGCAGGCGCAGGACGTGGCCCGCGACGGGTCGGTGCTGTTCGGCGACATGTTCGAGGTGGAAAGCTACCTGCGCCACCAAGGCAGCACCTTCGTCAACCGCTTCGACGCCAACTCGTACCTGACGATCACCCGGGCGATGGACCGCTTCGACCTGGCGGCGGAGCATGACGGCGACCTGGCGGCGGCGTTCCGCGGCACGCGCACGCGGTTCTGCGCGGTGTCGTTCGACAGCGACTGGCTGTTCCCGACGGCGCAGTCCCGCAGCATCGCCCGCGCCCTGAACCGCGCCGGGGCGAACGTCAGCTTCGTCGAGATCGCGTCGGACAAGGGGCACGACGCCTTCCTGCTGCACGAGCCGGACTTCCACCGCACCCTGTCCGGCTTCCTGTCCGGCTGCGCGGAGCATGCGGGCCTGTGAAGCAGCAGCCGGTGCAGCAGGTGGCCAAGAACATGCGGCTGGACCTGCAGCTCATGTCCGAGATGATCGCGCCGGGGTCGCGCGTGCTGGACATCGGCAGCGGCGACGGCACGCTGATCGAGCACCTGTTCCGCACCCGCGGCTGCGACGCGCGGGGTATCGAGATAGACATGGCGGAGGTGACGCGCGCCGTGGCGCACGGGCTGCCGGTGATGCATGGCGACGCCGACACGGACCTGCAGCACTACCCCGACGCTCTGTTCGATTACGTCGTGCTGTCCCGCACCTTGCAGGCGGTGGAGCGGCCGCAGGAGGTGCTGCGGCAGATGCTGCGGATCGGCACGCGGGCGCTGGTCAGCTTCCCGAACTTCGGCCATTGGCAGGTCCGGTGGCAGCTTTTGGGTTCCGGCCGGATGCCGATGACGCCGACGTGGGACCGGCCCTGGTATGAGACGCCGAACATCCATCCCTGCACCATCCGCGACTTCTTCGCGCTGTGCGCGCAGGAAGGGTATGCGGTGGAGCGGTGGCTGGCGGTGGACGATGGCGGCCGCCGGGCGCCGTGGCGGCGGTTCCCGGGGCTGGCGAACCTGTTCGGGGAGCAGGCGCTGTTCCTGCTGCGGCGGGCTTAATGGATGCAGTGATTTTTTTGAGCGCCTTTCAGATGCCGCGCATGCGGAACTGCTGGCGAAGCGTAGCCATCGTGGCCGGTGTGGCTCTTCTATCTGGTTGCCAGAATATCCCGCAGGCTCCGCCGGATCAGGCCATTGCCGGAGAAACTGGAAGCACGATCAAGGGATCGTATCGGGTGGTACCAGGAAAACCCGTCACAGTTGAATTTACTCCTGGCCAAGCCAGGCCAAGCGGCAGCACCATGTTGCCGATGGCCTACCCTCTTTGTGCATCGCTGGGCATAGATGCCCGATCCGGCATGGCCTGTGACGAGTTGGCCATCCTGAAGGCATCTTACGCACAGAAAGACCATGAGTTCTGGTATGTAAAAATTCTGAGTCCGTGCGTTGGGAAAAATCCGGCGGACTGCGAAAGGCCCGCACCGATCGCCCAGTATAAAACTTTGGATGGCGCAGTGGGGCTGACATATCTTTGCCATGCCCCCGATACGTCCGATGTGATTACTGCAAAAGAGTTGGCCGCCCTTCAAGCAACTGCCCTCAGGCTCAATAGCACCCGGCAGAAGACGCTTGCCGAGCATGAGGAGGCTGTTAAAATCAAGGGACTGCTTTCGGTTTATGGCAAGCGCCGGCCTTGAAACCGGCGTCTCACGGCCGCGGCTCCGCCAACAATTCACCAAGCGTCACGGGACATTCATCCGGTACCGGCAAGGGCGGCTGGCCGTCAATGGTATCTGGCAGGATACTCCGTGCTTTGCGGTAAAGGTCGGCCGGATCAATGCGCTGGTGCATAGACGGCGCGTAGGCCTCGGCCGCGTCCAGCCGGAACCGGCGGGCCTCGGCGCGCCAATTGGGAACGTATTGTGTCTGGAGCCATGCCGTGCACTTGAGGTCGTGTTCCAGTACGCGTATCAGCAGCGACCGCACGGCGCTCAATTGGCTGCGGCCCACGCTTTCCACCTCCTCGATGATATTGGCCCAATCGGGTGGTTCGTTGCCGGGCTGGCCCGCCGCGTGCTGGCGCAGCAGCCGGGCCTGATGTTCGGACCATTCCAGCACGTCCACTTCGTATGCTGAACCCATGCGGTCCCTCCTGCTTCCCGGCAACCCTGTCCGCTCTACATCCCTACCTGGCTATCACCCGTCCACCTGTCCAGCATCCCGGCCGGACGGACCGACGCTGCTGTTGCAGCAGGTTTAGGGCGTCAACTTCGTCCCATGCCTCACATTTGGCTCAGCCTGAGAGATGTGGCTGGCCGCCGCCGCGCGCCGTGGCGGCGGTTTCCAGGGCTGGCGAACCTGCCCGGGGAGCAGGCGCTGTTCCTGCTGTGGCGGGCTTAGCGGGGAGTGCTGGCCTTGTCAGGCTAGGCCCAGGAACACTGCCAGGGCACGGTTGACGGTCACCATGGCCGCATCGTCGAGGCGGCCGAACGCTGGGCCGATCCTTGCCCGCAACGGGGTTTGCGGCTTGTCCACCATGACCTGCGACGGCTTGGTCAATCCATTCCCAGGCGTCGGCTCGACCAGCACCCGCACCAACGGCGCATCCACCAGTGTGCCCGTGATTGGCAGGACCGTAACTGCGGGCAGATCAGCAAAGGCATCAGCCTGGATGATCAAGGCTGGGCGCGGCCTGCCCTGTTCGCCTTGTAGGGCGACCGTGACCAGTCGCCTCGTTTCACTCAGTCCAGCCGGTCTTATCCGAAGCGTCGAACCAGGCGTCTTTTCCGGACGCTTCGGCGTCACGTATCAGGCGCGATTGCCTGGCGCACTCCGGCGCGAAGCCGCGGGCGCGGGTGTCTGGAACCCAAATCTGCACTGGCCGCAACCCGGCGGCCCGCAGTTCGTCCCGCCTGCGCCGCACCCGCCCGGCACTGCTGCTGGTCTACACCATGCGTGAAATGTAACATTTTGGCGTCGGGGAGTCTAGCGCCGGAGCTGTCTCCTACCTCGCCAGGTGCCTGTCGAAGAACGCCGTGATGTCCCCGAACACCTCCTTGGTCTCCGGCGCCGCCGGGTCGAACAGATATTGCGCGTGCGACAGCCCCTCATACACGTTCAAATCCGCCTCCACCCCGGCCCGGCGCAGCTTGCGGTGGGTCCGCACCGTGTTGGACAGGAACAGGTCCCGCGTGCCGCTGGTCAGGATCGCCGGCGGCAGCCCGGAGAAATCGCCGTAGATCGGCGACAGCTGCGGGTCCCGCATGTCGTGCCCGGCGGCATACAGCTTCGCGGCATGGGTCAGGTAGCCGCTGTAGCTGACCAGCACGTTGTCCAGCCACTCGTGGGTCCGGTAGGTGTCCCCGGTTTCAGTCAGGTCCGCCCACGGCGTGCCCGGCGCCATGGCGGCAGGCAGCGGCAGGCCCTCGGCCTTGGCGCGCAGCATCAGCGCCAGCGCCATGCCGCCGCCGGTGCTGGTGCCGACGACGCCGATCCGCCGGGGGTCCGTCGTGGCGACGACTGCGCGCCAGGCCGCCACCGTGTCGTCCATCGCCGCGGGGTACGGTGCGTCGGGCGGCATCCGGTAGTCCACCGCAATCACCCGGTAGCCGCCGAGCCCGGACATCAGCATGGCCTCCGCCGTGCCGGACTCGCCGGGGCCGTAAACGTAGCCGCCGCCGTGGATGTTGAAGATGACCTGGTTGCGGTGCGCCTCCGGCATCGAGCGCGGGGTGAACACGAACGCCTTCACGCCGCCGACCGTGGTGGCCTCCATCGTGACGCCGAGCTGCTCGCGCGCCTTGGCGAGGACGGGCAGCGTGGCGTCGGCCAGCTTGGCGACCAGCATGCGCCAGCCCGCGTCGTCCGGCGGGTTGGCGTTCCAGGCCGGCACGCGGTAGGGCGCGGCGGCGAGGGCCTGGCCGGCGGGGCTGACGTCGGCCTGCGGCACTGGGACCGTATGGGCCGGCAGGCTGCGCGGGCCGGGCTGGCTGTTGGCGGCGGCCTGGCTGGCCTCCAGCGCGGGGAAGTTGGGCGATGCGGTTTCGGCCAGCGCCGGGGCAGCGAGCGTGAAAGCGAGCAGCGATGCGCCGAGGTGTATGCGGATGACGGCCTCCTGTCGGGGTCGCGCCTCGGGACGGGCGCGTGCAGGGCGGATTAACGCCGGGTCGGGTGGGGGTGGCAACCCACGCCATGTCGGCGGGGCTATGCGGCGCAGTTCACAGGCGCTGGCTTTGCGGCCCGCTCTACCCGGCGGCCGCCAGCCGCGTGCCCCGCGGCACCAGCATCCCCGCCAGCAACGTCGCCACCGCCACCGCCGCGCCCAGCAGGAACACGCCATGCAGCGCGCCGCCCAGCGCCGCCGTCAACCGCTCCAGCTCGGGCGGCGCCAGCGCCATGCGGTGCGCCGGCTCGATCAGGTCGCGCACCGCGTCGTGGGCTGCAGGTCCCGCCCGGGTCAGCCCGGCGTTCAGCACGCCGCCGAACGCCGCCGCCCCCAGGGCCTGGCCCAGCAGGCGGCAAAAGAAGAACAAGGATGTCGCCCGCCCCCGGTCCTCCCGCGCCGTGCCGGTCTGGATCGCGACGTTGAACACCAGGGCGTGCAAGCCCAGCCCGACCCCGGTCAGCGCCCCGGCCAGCGCCACCCAGGCCGCGCCGTGCTCGGGCCGCAGCAGCGCGAAGCCTACCGTCCCCGCCATCAGGCTCGCCGA
>DASWOJ010000388.1:0-2543 GCA_036398775.1 Acetobacteraceae bacterium | reverse complement strand
CGGCGGCGGCCAGCAGCCAGTTGATCTGAGGGACGTATACCTGCCCGGCTGACTCCTCCGAGGTCTGGTGCACGTCAAGACGCGGCAGGGCGCCGAGCTGGATCGCTTGTTGCACAAGGGCAAACGCTCCGGAGATGACGGCCTGGCTCGCGATGACCGTCGCCGCCGTCGTCAGCAGCACGACTGGTATCAGGAGTATGTTGGGAAACAGGTTGAAGAACGGGTTTTCGGCCGCTGCCGGGTTGGCAAGCACAAGTGCGCCTTGGCCGAGGTAGTTCAGCACCAGCGCCGGCATAACAAAGGCAAACCAGTCGATCCGAATGGCCCCCCGGCCGAAGTGCCCCATGTCGGCATACAATGCCTCCCCGCCAGTTAGGGCCAGGAACACCGAGCCGAGCACGGTGAACGCGGTCCAGCCGTCGGCACGAGCAGCGTAGGAAATGGCATAGCGCGGATCCAACGCCGCGATGATGCCAGGGTGCTGGACCACGTGCCCGAGCCCGGCAAGGGCGAGCGTGGCAAACCACATCACCATGACAGGGCCGAACAGCTTGCCGATGCTGCCGCTACCGTGGCGTTGAATGGCGAACAGCACCATCAGCACCGCCGCCGCGATCGGCACGACATACGGCGCGACGCGAGGTGCTGCGACCTCCATTCCCTCTACGGCGCTGAGGACCGAGATCGCTGGGGTGATCATGGCATCCCCGAAGAACAACGACGCGCCAGCCAGTCCGACGACAAGCAGCGTGCCCCGCAGCCGCCCGGCCACGGGCAGCGCAAGCGATAGCAGCGCCATAGTGCCACCTTCGCCTTGGTTGTCGGCCCGCATGACAAACACGACGTACTTGAGCGCGACTACCAGAACCACGGCCCAGAACACGAGCGAAAGCACACCAAATACGGTGGCCTGTGCCGAGGCGCTCCCAGCGGCCTTCAGGGACTCGCGAAACGCATAGATCGGGCTGGTGCCGATGTCCCCGAACACGACGCCGAGTGCCCCGAGCATCAGGATGTTGCGGGTAGGATGGTTGGCAGCGGCAGGAGTGGAAACGGCGGCAGCCGTGCTCATGGGGCGGAACTTTCGCTGGTAGGGGGTCAACCTGCCGCAAACGCGGCGGCCATTCCAGGTACTGTTCTACAGGTCGGGCGTAAGTAGCTGCAGGTCAGCCCTTGCCCGCGGTTGCAAGCTGGACCGGCGTCCCGTGCAGAAGGTATCCGGCATCACGGGGGAATATCGAGAATGGATGTGCCAATCTGCCGGCTAGTCGTGGCGTGTCCGGCAGGTCCGACCGTGGCTGGTAAAACCCGTGGCTGGTTTTACCATAGCCAGTGCAATGGGGGGAGCGTTTGCCGCAAATGGCGCGGGCACGCCGGTCGACGGCAGAGACAAGTTGACGTGCCTGGTCGGTTTCGACGAGTTGTCCCGCGTCAACGACGTAGTTCGAGGCCATAGAGAGTGTAGGGATGCAAAGCGCTTTCATCGACTTCCTGCCGTGTCGTGATGGCGGCGGCTACTCGGCCGTCATCTCCGGTTTCTGGGGCAATCACGATACCGAGGGTTGGGTCGTGGGTGCCTACGGAAACCTGCGTGGCGTTGCTGTGGAGCCAGAGGCGGAGTGCCTGGAGTGCTCAGGGTGGATGCGTGTCGTGCGCCGGCGCCTACCCGAGCAGGGCGTGGTTTTCATTCCGCAGGAGAACGTGCAGAGTTACCTGGACACCGAAGGCGTTTACTGGGTCAACAAGTGGGGCGGGACGAGCAGGTGGCCTGGTGTTGGGCGATGGCATCACATCCGCAAACCATCGTTTGGAGAGCGTCTGCTCTGGCGTTGGCAGCTTCCGCTGATGCCAATAGACAGAGAGTTGACGCGGCAAGATGGCGTGCGGCAGCGCATTGCGGAGCGGGCATTGGACCGGACAGGCACATTTCATCAGGATACAGTTGGCGCGCGGTGATGATGCTTTGAGGTTGGCTCCTGTTGGCTACCCGGGATAGTGCAGATCCGTTACGCAACCCGGCCGGCGATGAGTATACCTAGCAGCACTTTGCCACACCGGCGTGCGGTGAAGCTTGGGCTCGCCTTCGCGATAACGCTCATGGCCTCAATTGGATCGCTGCTGGATGGCAGCTGCTGCCTCAACTGATTTGTTCCCCGAAGGTGTGGAACGTAAGCGTCCGGTCTAGGCCGCGGTATTGGCGGATCGGCGCTAGCCTGAGTTGGGCTACGGTGTCCAGTTCCAGGGTAGCAGGGCGTCGAGTTGCCGACTGGGGTGCTCCGCGATGCGTCCGAGGACGTCGGCCAGGTAGGCGTGCGGGTTGACGCCGTTCATGGTGGTGTCGCGTAGGTGGTGGAATCGGGTGGTGGCGTAGTCTCCGGTTCGTAGCAACGAGCCATGCCGGCGTTTGAGCGCCGGCGGAGACCACGCCATGGAACAGGGTAGCACGACGAGTGAAGCGGCTGACACGGGGCTGTTTGCAGGGGATGCCTGGTTTGACCCGATCGAGGCGGGCATCCGGGAGCGGGTGCGCGGGTTCATCGAGG
>DASWOJ010000387.1:0-4963 GCA_036398775.1 Acetobacteraceae bacterium | reverse complement strand
GCTGCGGATGCACCTGGTGGAAACATCGCCGCGCCTCCGGGCCGCCCAGGCGGCGGCTCTGCCGGAAGGCGTGGCGTGGCACGACGGCCTCGCATCCGTGCCAGCCGGCCCGATGCTGCTGCTAGCCAACGAGTTCCTGGATGCCCTGCCGATCCGCCAATTCGTGCGGCGGGAGTCCCAGTGGATGGAGCGCTTCGTCGAAGACGGGTCATTCGTGGAATCGCCGGTTGAGGACGACACTTTCCTGCTCCCTCTCCCTCCGGGAGAGGGTTGGGGTGAGGGGGGCTTGGCTGCGGAGCGGAGAGCAACCAGCGCCCCCAGCGCACCGTCCCTCGTCATCCACGCCTGCACTGACCCACCCCCTCACCCCGACCCTCTCCCGGAGGGAGAGGGAGCAGTGATCGAACTGTGCGAACCGGCGCGTGCCGTCGCAGTGGAGGTCGCAGCGCGGGTGGCGCGGGACGGAGGAGCGGCCCTGTTCCTAGACTACGGCCCGGAGCACAGCGCAGCCGGCGACAGCCTGCAAGCCCTGCAAAACGGCAAGCCAGCCGACCCGCTGGCAGCACCAGGAGAAGCTGACCTGACGGCCCACGTGGACTTCGCCGCACTCGCCCGGGCCGCATCGGGCGCGAGGGTGCACGGACCGGCGCCGCAGGGCCTGTTCCTCGCCCGCCTCGGCCTGTTCCAGCGCAGCGGCCGCCTGGCCCGCACCCAACCACCAGCCAAGGCGGCATCGCTGATGCAGGCAGCCCAGCGCCTCGCCGAGCCAGACCGCATGGGCCGCCTGTTCAAGGCACTGTGCATCGCCAACCCGGACCTGCCCACGCCCGCCGGGTTCGAGCCATGACCGGCCCGGAACCCCTGACCAGCGCCGCCCTCCCCGTCCGGCACGGCTTCTTCACCCGGCGCGGCGGCGTCAGCACCGGCCCCTACGCCAGCCTGAACGGCAGCCTGGGCGGCGGCGACGACCGGGCCGCCGTACAGGCCAACCGGGACCTGGTGATGCACAGCCTCGGCGCCTCAACGATGGTGGGCCTACAGCAAGTCCACGGCCCCGTCGTCGTCACTGTGGACCGGCCCTGGGCGGCCGGCGCCGGTCCGCGAGCCGACGCGATGGTCACCCGGCAGCCCGGCATCGCGCTGGGCATCATCACCGCGGACTGCGCCCCCGTGCTGCTGGCGGACCCGGCGGCTGGCGTGATCGGCGCAGTCCACGCCGGCTGGCGCGGCGCCGTCGCCGGCGTGCTGGAGGCAGCCGTCGCCGCCATGACCACCCTCGGAGCCAACCCCACACGCATCGCCGCGGCAATCGGCCCCTGCATCCGCCAGCCCTCCTACGAGGTCGGCGCCGACCTGCGCGACGCCATGCTGGCGGAGCGCCAAGACGCCGCCCGGTTCTTCGCAGACGGAACCAGGCCAGGCCATTGGCAGTTCGACCTGGCGGGCTACTGCGCCCTGCGCCTGGCCGGGCTGGGCCGGGTTGACCTGGTGCCGGCCGACACCGCCGCCGATCCCGATCAATTCTTCAGCCATCGCCGCCGCACCCTGGCAGGCGGCGGCCCGATCGGGCACCAGATGTCCGCCGTCACCCTATAGGATCAACGGTCATTTGCTCTGACCATTCTGCACCGCCATCGCGAGCCGCTTGCGGCACGGCGATCCAGGCCCGCCAGCCCAGGCATATATACCCCGGACGCCGCCTCGGCCCTCGCAATGGCGCAAGGGCCGGAACAGACGACCCCTAGTGTAAGGAGGCGGCATGGGCCCGTACGTCTTTCTGTTTTTGGTCATGTTCGCGCTGGTCGGCCTGGTGAGCTGCATTGGCTCGTTCTAGGCCGCAGCCGTCGTTGCACCGGATAGCCCGGCGGACGCGCCGCAGCATCCTGCCCTCGCTCGTCGTGGCTGCCCTGCTGGCGCTGCCGGGGTGCGGCGACCTGCCGCAACCCTTCCTGGGACGGCCCGGCGGCTTGGCGTCCCGCCTGTCGCAGCCGCCGCCGTCCCGGCTGTCCATCCCGACACCCACCGAATCCCTGCTGCCCGACGCCGCCGCCACCGCCTGGGCAGGAGCCATCGCAGAGGCGCTGGTCACCGAGGAGATACCCGCCGCGGCCAACCCCAGCCGTCGCCGCGGCGATTGGGCGCTGATCCTGTCCGCCGAAATGCGTGGGCGCGACGTCGTGCCGACCTACACCGTGCAAAACCCGGCCGGGGTGGCGCAGGGCTTCTCCGAGGGCGCGCCGGTGCCTGCCGCCGAATGGGCCAGCGGCAGCCCGGCGGTGCTGAAGGCCGCCGCCGTGCAAGCCGCGCCCGGCGTCGCGTCCCTGCTGCAGAAGATCGAGGCCGCCCGGCAGCTCAGCGATCCCAACAGCCTGATGAACCGGCCGTCCCGCGTTTACTTCGCCGGCGTCACCGGCGCGCCGGGCGACGGCAACACCAGCCTGGCCACCCAGATGCAGACGAAGCTCACCGGCCTGGGCCTGGTGGTGCAGGACACCCCGCGCGGCGCCGACTTCGCCCTGCGCGGCGAGATCAAGACCGCAGTCGGCGCCAAGGGCGCCATGCGGATCGAGCTGCAATGGGTGGTGGTGAACGGCGACGAGGCAGCAGCGGAACGCGGACGGGTGGTCCAACTGAACGAAGTCCCGCCGGGCAGCCTCGACAGCTACTGGGGCGACGTGGCAGTCGTCGTGGCGACGGAGGCGGCAACCGGCGTGCGCGACGTGATCCTGAACTCCGGCGGCGGCAGGGCGCCAGCAAAGTAACCATTCCCCCTCTCCCTCCGGGAGAGGGCCGGGGTGAGGGAAGCCACATGCAGGAACCGCCACAATCTAAGTGCCGAGGGGCTTTGCCGTAATATGCCCTGGTTCTGCGGCCTTTCCCTCACCCCAACCCTCTCCCGGAGGGGGAGGGAGCAGCAGAGATCCGCTCCACCCCACCCATATACGGCCCCAGCGCCGCCGGCACCGCCACAGACCCATCTGCCTGCTGATACGTCTCCATCACCGCGATCAAAGCCCGCCCCAGCGCCACGCCCGATCCATTCAGCGTATGCACCGGCCCGGCAACCTTGCCATCCCCGCCCCGCAGCCGGGCATTCATCCGCCGGGCCTGAAAAGCGCGGGTGTTGCTGCACGAGCTGATCTCCCGCCAAGCCCCCTGCCCCGGTAGCCAAACCTCCAGGTCATAGGTCTTCGCCGCCCCAAACCCGGTATCCCCCGAGCACAGCAGCACCCGCCGGAACGCCAGGTCCAACCCCCGCAGCACAGCCTCCGCGCACCCCGTCATCCGCTCATGCTCCTCGGTGCTGCGGTCCGGGTGCGTGATGCTGACTAGCTCCACCTTACGGAACTGGTGCTGCCGCAGCATCCCCCTTGTATCCCGCCCGGCAGACCCGGCCTCGCTACGAAAGCACTCGGACAGCGCCGTGACCCGGATCGGCAGCCGGTCCTCCGGCACGATCTCGTCCATCACCAGGGACGTCAGCGGCACCTCGGCGGTAGGAATCAGCCAGCGGCCATCCGTAGTGCGGAACAGGTCCTCGGCGAACTTCGGCAGCTTGTCCGTGCCATAGGCCGCCGCGTCGTTGACCAGCAGCGGCACCGCCATCTCGGTATAGCCGTGCTCCCGCGTATGCAGGTCCAGCATGAACTGCCCAAGCGCCCGCTCCATCCGCGCCACCGGCCCGCGCAGCAGGGTGAAGCGGCTGCCGGACATGCGCGCCGCACGCTCGAAATCCATGCCGCCCAGCGCCTCGCCAAGCTGGAAGTGCTCCTGCGGCGGAAACGGGAAGTCGCGGGGTTCGCCATGCTGGTGCAGCACGACATTGGCGGCCTCGTCCGCACCGTCCGGGACATCAGGGTCCAGCACGTTGGGCAGCACAGCCAACTGCGCCGGGATCGCGGCATCCAGCTCGGCCGCACGCGCCTCCAGCGCCGCCATCTCGTCGCGCAGCCCCGTCGCCTCCGCCTCAAGCGCCGCAGTATCGGCACCGGTGCGGCGGCCCGCGCCGATCTGCTTGGCAAGCGCATTGCGCCGGGCCTGCCGGTCCTGCATGGCGGCCAGCGCCGCACGGCGGTCGGCATCCACCGCCAGCAGAGCCTCGCTGACCCGCTGCAGCCCGCGCCGCGCCATCGCAGCATCGAAGGCGCCGGGATCAGCCCGGATCGCCCGTATGTCGTGCATCAGTCCACCACCGCCGGCTTCGGCGCCACCAGCCCGGCGGAAAAGATCGAAACCTCGTAAAGCAGGATCAGCGGGATCGCGAGCCCAGTCTGGGTGATGACGTCCGGCGGCGTGATGATGGCCGCCACAATGAACATGCCGACATAAGCGTAACGCCGATACTTCCGCAGCCCGGCCACCGTGATGATCCCCACCTTGGCCAGCAGGGTCAGCAGCACCGGCAACTGGAACGCCAGCCCGAACGCGAAGATCAGCCGCATCACCAGGCCCAGATACTCGCTGACCTTCGCCTCCAACTGCACCGGCAGTCCCCCGGCGCCGTCCGACGTCTCGAACGACAGGAAGAACGTCCAGGCCGCGGGGAACACGAAGTAGTAGGCCAGCGCCGCGCCGCCCACGAACAGCACCGGCGTCGCCAGCAGGAACGGCAGGAACGCCCGCTTCTCGCTGCGATACAGCCCCGGCGCCACGAAGATCCAGATCTGCGATGCGATCACCGGAAACGACAGGAACGCCGCCCCGAAGAACGACACCTTCAGGTACGTGAAGAACGCCTCATACAGCGCCGTGTAGATCAGCCGCCGGTTGCCGCCACGGTTGATCAGAATGTTCGCCAACGGCTGCGCCAGGAAGGAGTAGATCTCCTTGCTGAAATCGTAGCAGACGAAGAAGCAGAGCATAAACGCGCCCATGCTCCACACCAGGCGCGTCCGCAGCTCGATCAGGTGATCGAGCAGCGGCATCTGCTTGTCGTTGATGGGGTCGTCCGTCGCCGGATCGT
>DASWOJ010000386.1:0-5015 GCA_036398775.1 Acetobacteraceae bacterium | reverse complement strand
ATCATCGCGCCGCCCCCGCCGCCACCCGGCCGATCCGCAGCCGGGGGTCAACGGCGTAATACAGCAGGTCCACGATCAGGTTGATGAGCACGAACAGCACGGAGATCAGCATCAGGTAGGCGCCCATGATCGGGATGTCGGCATTCTGCACGGCCTGGATGAACAGCAGGCCCATGCCGGGCCACTGGAACACGGTCTCGGTCACGATGGAAAAGGCGATGATGCCGCCGATCTGCAGCCCGGCGATGGTGATGACCGGCACCAGCGTGTTCTTCAGCGCATGGCCGAAGTTGATCGCCCGGGTGCCCAGGCCGCGGGCGCGGGCGAACTTCACGTAGTCGGACCGCAGCACTTCCAGCATCTCCGCCCGGACCAGGCGCATGATGAGCGTCATCTGGAACAGGCCCAAGGTGATGGCCGGCAGCACCAGCGCCTTCAGCCCCTTTGCGGTCAGGAAGCCGGTCGTCCAATGTCCCAGGTCCACCACCTCGCCCCGGCCGAACGAGGGCAGCCAGCCCAGATAAACGCTGAATACCAGGATCAGCAGGATGCCGATCAGGAAGGTGGGCAGCGACACGCCGATCAGGCTGAAAATCATAAACAGACGGGAGCTAAGGGCAGTGCGCCGGATGCCGGTGTAAACGCCCATCGGCACCCCGACCGCGATGGCGAACACCGCCGCGGTCGCCGCCAGTTCCAGCGTCGCCGGCAGGCGCTCGCCGATCAGGTCCATCACCGGGCGGGCCAGGCGGTAGCTGACGCCGAAGTTGCCGTGCAGCGCGTTCCACATGAACTTGCCGTACTGCACGAAGAACGGCTGGTCGAGGCCAAGCTGCTGCACCAGCGCCACCCGCTGCGCCTCGGTGTAGTCCTGGCCCAGCATGTTGGTCACTGGGTCGCCGACGAAGGCGAACATGGCGTAGGCGATCAACCCGACCACGAGCAGGACCGGCACGGCCTGCAAGAGGCGGCTGATGATGAAGGCGAACATCGGCGGATCGTACGCTCCCTAGTGGTCAGCCGTCGCGTGCGCCTTGTCTTTCACCGGCTTCGCAGAGGGGTCAAGCAAGTCCGATGCCACCTCCCCTACGCCGGCGAACTCCGCCACCAGGGTGAAACCCACGCCGAGCAGCACCGGCCCCAGGAAGATGCCGAGCAGCCCGAACGCCAGGGCGCCTCCCAGCACGCCCAGGATGGTCAGCAGGAAGGGCAGCTTGGCGCCGAGGGCGATGAAATAGGGCTGGATCAGGCTGTAGGCCCCAGTGATGAAGAACACGCCGTAGCAGGCCAGGAAAATGCCCCAGCCCATGTGCCCCGTACTCATCAGCCACAGCGCCGCGGGTATCCAGACCACCGGCGCGCCGACCGGCAGCACCGACAGCAGCCCGGCCAGGGCGCCCAGCAGCAGGGACCTCGGCACCCCCGACAGCCACAGCCCGAAGCTGGTCAGCAGCCACTGCACCAGCGCCGTGCCCAGGATGCCGTAAACCGTCCCACGCACCGTCGCCCCGGTGACCGACACCAGCCGCGCCGCATGGACCCCGGCGATCCGGTGCATGATCCGCAGCAGGTGCCCGGCAAGCTGGTCGCCCGAGGTCCAGAAGAAGAATGCGATCATCAAGGCGATCAGGAACTGCAGCAGCCCGCCGGCGATGCCCAGCAGGACGTTCAGCCCCTGCTCCGCCATCATGCCGAAGTAGGGCTGGAAGAAGCTGACCATCGCGCTGAGGTCCGCTGCCCACTCGTTCCAGTATTCGGAAAAATTGCGTCCGACCACAGGAAGCGCCTGGAGCCACGCCGGGGCGCCCGGCAGGCCAGCATTCAATGCCGCCTCGATGGAGGCACGGAGCTGCGCCACGTCCTGTGCGCCCGCAGGCGCCGCGAGCGCCAGGGGCAGCACGATCAGCACCGTCGTCAGCATCACCATGACCCCGGCGGCCCAGCCCCGGCGCATCCGCCCATGCACCCGCACCCAGGTGAACACCGGCCAGGTGCTGTAGGCCAGGATCGCCGCCCACAGGATCGCCGACAGGAAGGGATGCAGCACCAGGATGCAGCCGACCGCGATGCCGACCAGCAGCAGGCCCATCAGCAGGCGTTCGGCAATGTTGGCGTTGGAGTTCATGAGGCGTCTGCCAGTGAGGTCTTCCTATCCTACCCTGGCCATGCCGGGCCGGCAAAGCTAGCGTCCCCGCAAGCAACCGAAGGGAACGCCGATGCCCCGCTACGCCGCCAACCTGTCCATGATGTTCAACGAGGTGCCTTTCCTGGACCGCTTCGCCGCCGCGGCCGAAGCAGGCTTCAAGGGCGTCGAGTTCCTGTTCCCCTACGACCACCCCGCCGCCGACATCCGCACCCGGCTGGATGATGCCGGGCTGGCGCTGGCGCTGTTCAACATGCCGCCGGGCGACTGGGCAGCAGGCGAGCGCGGCACCGCCGGTCTGCCGGGCCGGCAGGCGGAGTTCAGGGACGGCGTGCAGCGGGCGATAGACTATGCCGGGGCGCTCGGGTGCCCCCTGCTGCATTGCATGGCCGGCATCGCCCCAGCAGGCGCGGTGCCGGGTGCACACTTCGCCGCCTATGTCGCCAACGTGGCCTGGGCCGCGGAACGCACTGCCGCCGCCGGGCTGCGCCTGGTGCTGGAACCGATCAATCATCGTGACATGCCCGGCTACATCCTGAACACCACGGGACAGGCGGCGGGCATCGTCGAGGCGTTGGGCCGGGACCGCGTCGCCCTACAGTTCGACCTGTATCACTGCCAGATCACCCAGGGCGACCTGATCCGGCACATGGAGGCGCTGATGCCGATCATCGGCCACGTGCAGATCGCCGACGTGCCTGGCCGCAACGAGCCTGGCACCGGCGAGATCAATTGGGCCAACGTCCTGCCCCGTTTGGACGCCCTGGGATATGTCGGCTGGGTCGGATGCGAATACCGGCCGGCCGGGGAAACCGTGGCTGGGCTAATGTGGCGCGGCCGATACTAATCTGATTTCTTGGACACTCGACGCCGTAAGGGATGAATGTCCGCGGCTGACGCAGAAATCCAGCGTGGCGACTCGTCTTTTCCTGTAGACTCACCTGATGGAGTCGGTTGTCTGTGCTTAACAGCGCGGGCCGCGGGTGGGGGATGTGAGATGCGCTTTGCAGAGATCGGCCAACAGCTGAGAGCGTACCGGATCGAGTCCGGGTTGCGCGCGGAGGAGATTGCGGCGCGGCTGGGCGTGTCCAGGGCGGCGCTGTACCGTTATGAGAAGGGCGAGGTCATCAAGCTGGACACGGTGAAGCGGCTGGCGGAGTTGCTCAAGGTGTCGCCGTTGTCGCTGCTTGGGATCGGCGTCGAATACTACAGCCGCCCGGTCGGCTACTTCGAGCGCATCCGCCAGATCGAGGAGAGCGCCGACCAGGTACTGCAGGTGTTCGGGCCGATCAGCTATCTCACCACCTCTGATGGGTTCGACCAGGCGATGGCCGATGGCCTGGGCGAGGCTGCGGATGCCGCCGGGGCGGACCGCGGGGCGTTCCGGACGTCCGCGGACCAGGTGCTCGGCATACTGGCGTCCCGCAAGCGCATGTATCAGCAGCGCAAGCCCGGCATCATCGCGCTGCTGTCGGCGTCCTCGATACGCGCGTTCCTGGACCAGGGCCTGCTGGGTGGGCTGAACTTGTCTGAGCCGCTGCGGCAGCAATGCCGGGCGGTCGCGGCACGGGAAGTCGAACACATCGCAAGCCTGATGGAAACCGAGCCGATGGGCCTGCAGTTCGGCCTGCTGGCTGGGCCGGACCCGTCGGAAAGCTTCAAGATACTCCGCTCGCGTGAGCGGGCGATGCTGGCAGCCAATCCGTTCCGTAGCGACAGCGTGCCGACAGCGCAAACGGGGGTGGCGATGATCACCGGGGCGGACGAGGCCATCGCCGCGCACCAGCTCGTGGCCGAGGCGATGTGGCGGGATGCAGTGAAGGGCGGCGCCGCAGCAGCGAGGCTGCGCGGTATGCTGGGCACGAACGCCTGACGTGAGCGCCAGGGGAACTTGGCTCAGCGAGGAGCTAACCTATTCCCTCTCCCTCCGGGAGAGGGCCGGGGTGAGGGGGTCTTGGCTGCGGCGCGGGGCACCGCGGGCGCTGCCGGACCACTGCCCTTCACAGACCCAACGACCGCCCTTGCCCACCCCTTCTCCCTCTTCCGGAGGGAGAGGGAGAAGGCACCAATGGCCAGGCAGGGGCTATCCCAACCTTGCCTTCAAGGCCTCGTTGACCAGTGCCGGGTTGCCCTTGCCAGCCATCGCCTTCATCACCTGGCCGACGAAGAAGCCGAACAGCTTGTCCTTGCCGCCGCGATACTCCGCAAGCTTGTCCGGGTTCGCGGCCAGCACCTGGTCCACCGCGGCGTCAATCGCACCGGTATCCACGACCTGGCGCAGGCCGCGCGACTCGACGATGGCGGCCGGGTGCTCGCCGGTGTCCACCATCGCCTCGAACACCTCCTTGGCGATGCGCCCGTTGATGGTCTTGTCGGCCAGCAAGTCCAGCAAGCCGCCGAGCGACGCCGCCGACACTGGGCTGTCCGAAATGGAGCGGCCCGTGCGATTCAGCGCCGCGAAGAAGTCGCCCATCATCCAGTTCGCCGCCTGCTTGGCGTCGCGCCCGGCCGCGACCGTCTCGAAGAACGCCGCCGTCTCCTGGTCCGCCACCAGCACCGCGGCGTCATAGGCCGGCAGGCCATGCTCGGCGACGAAGCGGGCGCGCTTGGCATCCGGCAGCTCCGGCAGGTGCGCCTTCAGGCCGGCCACCCAGTCCTCGTCCAGCACCAGCGGCAGCAGGTCCGGGTCGGGGAAGTAGCGGTAGTCGTGCGCGTCCTCCTTGCTGCGTATGCTGCGGGTTTCGCCGCGCGCCGGGTCGAACAGCCGGGTCTCCTGCACGACCTCGCCGCCGCCTTCCCAGACCTCGACCTGCCGCGCCGCCTCCGCCTCGATGGCCTGCATGACGAAGCGGATGGAGTTGACGTTCTTCAC
>DASWOJ010000385.1:0-4032 GCA_036398775.1 Acetobacteraceae bacterium | reverse complement strand
CTGGCGCTGCTGGCTGTGGGCCTGGTCGTGTCGCTGGTTCAGGCCGTCACCCAGATCAACGAGGCGACGCTGGTGTTCCTGCCCAAGGTGCTGGTGCTGTGCGGCATGCTGGCGCTGCTGGGGCCATTCATGATGGCGACGATGTCGGATTTCACCCGTATGCTGATGGACCGGCTGGTGCTGGCCGGCGGCGGATGACTGCTGCCGACGCGGCGTTCATTGCGGCGCTGCCGGGGTGGGCCTTCGCCTCCGTGCTGGTGCTGAGCCGCACCGGGGCTGTCGTGATGCTGATGCCCGGCTTGGGCGAGGCGGAGCCGCCCGCCGTCGTACGGGCCGGGCTGGCACTGGTCATCACCCTCCTGCTGCTGCCCGCCGTGGCGCCGCTGGTGCCGGGGGTGCCGGAGGCCGGCATGTCAGGCGCCGGCATGGTTGCCGCGGAGCTGCTGGTCGGCGTGATGCTGGGCTGGCTGGCGCGGCTGCCGGCGCTGGCGCTGGGCATGGCGGGCGCTGTCACCTCCTACATGCTGGGCTTGTCGAGCGTGGTGCAGACCGACCCGGCGCTGGGCGGGCAGTCCGCGGCGTTGGGCCGCCTGTTCGGGCTGGTCGCGCCGGTGCTGGTGCTGTCCACCGGGCTGTATGCGCTGCCGTTGCAGGCGCTGGGCGGCAGCTACGGCCTGTTTCCGCCGGGCACGCTGCTACCGGCGGGTCCTTTGGCGGACAGCGTGACTGCGGCGGTCGGCGCCTCGTTCGGGTTGTCGATGCGGCTGGCGGCGCCGTTCCTGCTGGCTGGGCTGCTGTGGCAGGCGGCGCTGGGATTGCTGGCGCGCCTGGCGCCGCAGTTGCAGATCTATGCCGCGGTGACGCCAGGGCAGATCCTGGGCGGCCTGGCGCTGCTGGGGCTGCTGGGGCCGCGCATCCTGGAGGCGTGGCTGGACGGCGTGTCGAGCGCTTGGCAGCTCCTGCCGGGGCTGTAGGGTGGCGGACACCGAGGACCGCACGCTTCCAGCCAGCGAGCAGCGGCGGCAGCAGGCGCGGGATGAGGGACAGGCGCCGCTCTCGAAGGAGGTCGTCAGCCTGGCCGGGCTGGGCGCGGCCGGCGCGATGCTGGCCTGGGGGATGCCCGCGCTGCTGCATAGGATGACCGGCACGCTGCAGGGCATGATGACCGACATGGATGCCGGGACAGGGGCGGCACTGCGGACGGCGGCTACGGCGCTGCTGCTGATTGCCGGGCCGGTGCTGGCCGCGGCGGCGGCGTCAAGCTGCACTGCGGTGCTGCTGCAGACCGGCGGCCTGGTGCATGGGGCGGCGCTGATGCCGGACCTGTCGCGGCTGAACCCGCAGCGTGGCCTGAAGCGCATCTTCAGCCTGGACTCCGCAGTTGAGACCGCGAAGTCGCTCATGAAGGCCGGGGTGCTGGCTTGGGCGCTTTGGCAGGGCTTGACAGGCGTACTGCCCGATACGGCGGCCGTGCTCTCACTGCCGCCAGAGGGATTGCTGGAGCGGCTGGCGGCGGAGGTCCGGCATATCCTGCTGGTGGTGCTGGGCTGCCAGGCAGTGATCGCCGCGGCGGACACCGGCTGGGTCCGCTACCGGTTCAGCGCCCGGATGCGCATGAGCCGGCAGGACCAGATTGACGAGCACAAGCAGTCCGAGGGCGACCCGACGCACAAGGCCAAGCTGCGCGCCATACGCCGCGCCCGCGCCAAGCGCCGCATGATGGCCGCCGTGCCCACGGCCACGGTCGTCATCACCAATCCCACCCATTACGCCGTCGCGCTGGCCTATGAACGCGGCGGCAACGGTGCGCCGAAGGTGGTGGCCAAGGGCATGGACGAGGTTGCGGCACGCATACGCGCCCTGGCGGCGGAGCATCGCGTGCCGCTGGTCGCCAGCCCGGCGCTTGCCCGTGCGCTGCACAAGGTCGAGCTGGACGCGGAGGTGCCGGCGGAGCACTTCAAGGCGGTTGCGGAGATCATCGCCTACATCTGGCGGCTGCGCGGGCAGGCTGCTGGGCAACGTTAATGTTCTTGTATTGTTCTTGTAGTCCGCGTAAACGGAACATATCTTTACGCAACTTGGTTCGAACAACGCACGGTTGCAGCGCCGTTTCGTGGTATGACATCCTCCGATCGAGGATGGCGCCGGCGCCGCAGCCTGCACAACGAGGATCAATCATGGACAAGAACAAGGCGTTGGACGGCGCGCTGGCTCAGATCGAGCGGGCGTTCGGCAAAGGCTCCATCATGCGCATGGGCGCGAAGGCGGGGGACCAGCAGATCGAGACGGTGCCGTCCGGCTCGCTTGGCCTGGACCTGGCGCTGGGCATCGGCGGGCTGCCGAAGGGCCGGGTGATCGAGATTTACGGGCCGGAAAGCTCGGGCAAGACCACGCTGGCGCTGCACGCCATCGCGGAGGCGCAGAAGCGTGGCGGTACCTGCGCCTTCATTGACGCGGAGCATGCGTTGGACCCGATCTACGCCCGCAAGCTTGGCGTGGACGTGGACAACCTGCTGCTGAGCCAGCCCGACGGCGGCGAGCAGGCGCTGGAAATTTGCGACACGCTGGTGCGGTCGGGCGCGGTGGACATCGTGGTGGTGGACAGCGTTGCCGCGCTGGTGCCGCGGGCGGAGCTTGAGGGCGAGATGGGCGACAGCCACGTCGGCCTGCACGCCCGGCTGATGAGCCAGGCGCTGCGCAAGCTGACCGGTAGCGTGTCCAAGTCGCACACCATGCTGATCTTCCTGAACCAGATCCGGCTCAAGATCGGCGTGATGTTCGGCAACCCGGAAACGACGACGGGCGGCAACGCGCTGAAGTTCTATGCTTCCATACGCCTGGAGATCAGGCGCATCGGCCAGATCAAGGATCGCGAGGAGGTCGTCGGCAACCAAACCCGGGTGAAGGTGGTCAAGAACAAGCTGGCGCCGCCGTTCCGCCAGGTCGAGTTCGACATCATGTATGGCGAGGGCGTCAGCAAGGTGGGCGAGCTGGTGGATTTGGGCGTGAAGGCCGGGGTGGTGGAGAAATCCGGGGCCTGGTTCAGTTGCGACAGCACCCGCATCGGCCAGGGCCGCGAGAACGCCAAGCAGTTCCTGCGCGACCACAAGGAGATGGCGGACCTGATCGAGAAGAAGGTGCGGGAGCAGTCCGGCGTCGTAGCCAACTCGATGATCGCGCCGCCGGAAGAGGGCGATGAGGCGGAGGCGGCTGACTAGCTGCAGCCTTGCCCGACCATACGGGGGCGCTTGGCCCGCCTGGCGCTCCGCTGACGGAGGCCGACCACCAACTGATCGAGGCGGCGCGGGAGGTTTTGCTGCGGCACTACCGCCCGTTCTGGCATACCGTCGCAGCCGCGATACGCGGCCGCGACGGGCGTATCTGGACGGGAATACACCTGGGGGCGACGGTGGGCCGGCTGTCCATCTGTGCGGAGGCGGTCGCGCTGGGCCGGGCGGTGATGGACGGCGATGCCACGGTCGAGTGCGTGGTGGCGCTGCGCCATCCCAAGCCGGAGGAGGTGGTTCGGGACATAGCTGTCGTGTCTCCCTGCGGAGCCTGCCGCGAAAACCTGACCGACTACGACCTTGCTGCGACCGTCATCCTGGACGGTCCGCACGGATTGCATAAACTTCCCGTGCGGACGCTATTGCCATCGCCGTATCAGCGTTAAATTGCATTCAGAACAAAACGCAAACGAGGATTTAATGACCACCAAGGCGAAGGCTGACACGCGCAAGGCCGATACGGAGACCGCCGAGCACGAGGCTGAGAACCCCAAGACTGCTCCGCACGACGACGCCCATCCGTCGAATACGGTGAAGGACCCGCATGATTGGACCACTGGCGGCGAGACCATGACCGGGGCGCAGGCGAGCTACTTGAAGACACTGTGCGAGGAGGCGAAGATCGAGTTCGATCCGGGCCTGACCAAGGCCGAGGCGTCCATGAAGATTGACGAGCTGCGCAACAGCACCGGGCGCGGCAAGGACCACTAGCTAGGCGGTTTCCTGCTCCCTCCTTCCGTCCGCT
>DASWOJ010000384.1:0-1839 GCA_036398775.1 Acetobacteraceae bacterium | reverse complement strand
GGCTATGCGGGACCGGCACAGGATGGTGAGGCAGTCAGGGGTGGGCAGCACCTGATCGACCACGAGGTCGGCAGGCACGAGGGGCAGAAGGCGCTTGGACACGGGACAGCATGAACTCCGAACGGTTCATGCTATGTGCCCATGTGCACCCGTAACCGCCACACGCTGCACCGAGGCTGCGGATGAGCCCCGATCCCATGCCGATTGACACCGCACCGCTGACGCCAGTCCCAGCACCCGCAAGCCTTCCTGTCCTAGGCAGCGGCCTGCTCGGCCTGCTCATGGCATGCCGCCGGACCTAAGTCGGCCGGGTCGAAACATCGTCCGCCACCAACAAGAATCATTCCTGAACTACGAAACTCGCAGTGATGCGGCAATCCAGGGGCCGCTGACGCAGCCCCTGGATCACCACTCCGCAAACACCAATCAAACGGTTATGTCAGCAGAAGCAGCGCCCACCTCAGCCGGGCCGCAGTCGCGCTGCCACCGCCATTCCGACCGCCGCTGCGATCTCAGGTGCCGCCGCCGCCGCAGCTGGCGACAGGAAAGGCCGGGGCGGCAAGCGGACCGTCCCAAGCTCCTGTGGCGCCGCCGCCGGGTCGCTGCTGCCCACCGTCGCCTGCAGCCCCGCCACTCCGTAGCCGATGCTTCCCTGCAGCGCCCCCGTCTGAACCCAGGGCCGCCCATGATCGCCTCCGGGCGGTGTCCCTAGCGCCTCCCGGACAGCCCCCGCAAGAGCCTCGGCTTGTCCTGCCAGCACCGCGGCCATCGTCCCCTCCATCTCGGCATCGCGCAACGCCGCAAGGGCCTTCGCCAACCCCGAAACCTCGATCACCGCGCTAACCCCGTCGCCGCAGCAACTCGGCCCGCGCCGCTCGCCACTCGTCCACACCCATGTCCATCGCCGACCGCGGCGCCGCCGGCGCGGCCGTGGGCGCCGCCGCTCCGCTGCTGCTGCTTCCTCGCCCGAACAGCCAAGGCTTATCCTGCCGCAAGCGCGTCATCAGCGCCGATCCGCCTTCCAGCCCGCCAGCCTCAGTCAGTTGGATCGCGCCGGGATCAATCAGCCGCACCCCGTCCAGGTCCACCATCCCCGCCCGCAGGGCCTCCGTTCGCAGTTCCGCCTGCACCAGCCGCGCCCGAAGCGCCGCGTTCTCCGACGCCAGGTTAGGCCCCGCGTCATTTCCAGTGCCATTCGTCGTCGGCTCGTCAGTCATGTGTCCTCCTCCTCGTCCAAATCAGCCCCGTTCCAGTCCGCCGCCAACAGCCGCCGTGCCGCCTTGCGGCCCAGCAGCCCACCCTGCACCAACGATAGGATGGTTGCTGCATCCCGCGATTGGTCCTCGCTCGTCGCGGGATACCAGGGCGGCCATATCAGTCGCAGGGGCGCCGCCGGATCCAGCGCGCCCAAAAGCCGGCCCTCTGCCTGCAATGGGTAAACCTGCCCAGCCCGGAGGATCAGCCGCAGCACCTGCAGCAACCCTCCCTCGCCATACGAAACCCGCAGGTTGTCTGCCAGCCAAACCAGCCCCTGGTTCATCAGCTCCAGCGCACGCCCCGATTGCGGCGCACCTAGCCGGCTAGGATCTGCTCGGTTCCCGTGAACCCCCTCCAGCGCCAGGTCCCGCAGCACCCGCACATAGTCCAGCACCGCCCCTGCCGCCGTCCCGCCGATCTCCAGCAGCCGCGCATCGCCCTTCTCGCTGACAACCAGCGCGTTCACCGCGCCCCGCACCAACTCCCCCTCCAGCCCCGCCGGCTCCTTGATCAGAAGCGTCGGATCGCTGGAATACTTCAGCCCCCGCCCAGCCTGGCTGAGTTGATAGTCAATCTCGATCC
>DASWOJ010000383.1:0-12826 GCA_036398775.1 Acetobacteraceae bacterium | reverse complement strand
GGAGTTGGGGACGTCCACGACCGCGTGGACGCCGTCGCGGTCCAGCCAGGCGCGGGCCAGGGCGGCGCCGACGTCCGGGCGGTCGCCCATGTCGGCGGAGAGGATCTCGGCGGGGAGGGCCTGCACCTCGACGGCCATGCGGGCGGCCAGGACGGAGCCGGCGCCGGCGCCGTCCGCAGCCGGACCGGACAGGGTGGTCAGAACACCGATACGGAGGGGCGGGCGCGGCTGGGCCTGGGCGGCGGCCCAGGGTAGGGCGAGAGCGCCGGCCAGGGCGGCACGGCGGGTTGGGGCGGGCATGTCAGGCTGCTGTGCCGGGACGCGGAAGGGCGATGCGGTACGGGACCATGAACTCATTGACGGCCAGGCTGCCGGGAGCGGTTTCCAGGGACGGGATCATGGGGCCGACCTTAACGTCCTGGGGCGGCGGCGGCCAAGCTGGTCAGCCGTCCTGGCGACGCAACCCGGTGACGCGATACAGGTCCTCCAGCGGCGTGCGGAGGCCGATGCTCTGTAGGATCAGGTCGCCGTTCACTACGCGCTCGGGGTCATTGGGCCACGTGCCGTCGTCACGGCGGCGCAGCACGTCGGCGCGCACGGACGTGGTATAGAACACGATTACCTCCTGCACGCTGGGCATCATCGTGTGGGTCCAGACGTTGATCCAGGTTTCGGCCTGGTTGCTGGGGGACAGGATTTCGACGACAAGATGGGATTCGGCATGTCTGCCAGGTTGTTCACAGGGTCCGCGCACGTCACCGCCAGGTCAGGGATACGCATGTTGCGGTCTGCGTGCTTAGGCGTGATAATTTCCGGCGTTGGCACCGACATACAAGGGCTGCCTTGGTCCAGCAGGTGGCTGCTGACGACGCCATGCACCTCGCCCAGCAGGGAATTGTGACACCAACTCGCTGGCGCCATCGCCACGGGGGTCCCATCCACCAACTGCCACATGCGGTTGTCGGGCGGGTCCCACGCCAGGAACTCCGCAACGGTCATAAGGGTGTCGGGATGCTGCACGGCTTGGTCCATGCCCGCATCCTAGCGGCGGACCGTTACCGCTGCCACAAGTCCCTCCCCTTTATTGCACTGCACCGACGCGCTGCCCTTCCCAGGTGAACGGCTGCCTCACAACCGTACGCAGCATCAGGGCGGCGGCAAAGGGCAGGTTGCGGTTCCAGTCATGCATGTGAACAGGGTCCTGAGCCGGGAAGCCCTGGTATGTAGGTCCAAGCTCCGTGGCGACTCCTCAGGCGGCAGCATATGCGATGCAGGGCGGCGCTGGCGCATCCCCATGAAGTCACTAGATTAGGACCCAAGGGAGATAGCCGACATGCACGCCACCTCGACCAACTTCAAGGCGAACGCCCATGCCGCCCTGGCCGACAAGGGGCTGCAGAAGGCGCTCGCCTTCAGCAAGCCGCAGTTCATGGCCCGGCGCAGCGCAGCCGTCGCCAACCTGCCGGAGTTCGAGGAGCTGCGGAACACCGGGCGCGACATCAAGAACCATACGCTGGCCAACCTCGATTTCTATCTGGAAGCCTTCGAGGCCAACGTGAAGCGGGCCGGCGGGCATGTGCACTGGTGCAGCACGGCGGAGGATGCCCGTGCCGCCGTGCTGAGGATTTGCCAGGCCGCCGGCGCCCGCACCGTGACCAAGGGCAAGTCCATGATCTCCGAGGAACTGGGGATCAACGGGCACCTGCAGGAGCATGGCATCACGCCGGTCGAGACGGACCTGGGCGAGTATATCATCCAGCTTCGCGACGAGCATCCCAGCCACATCATCGCGCCTGCCTTCCATCTGAACCGGGAGGATTGGGAGGCGCAGTTCCGTGCGTCGCACACCGACCTGCCGGCCGACCGGGTGTTCGCGGAGCGGCGGGACATCCTGACGGAAGCGCGCGGCAAGCTGCGCGAGAAGTTCCTGGAGGCCGACGTGGGCATCACCGGCGCCAACTTCCTGATCGCCGAGACCGGCAGCAGCGTGATCGTCACCAACGAGGGCAACGGCGACCTGACGCAGACCCTGCCCCGCGTACACATCGCGCTCGCCAGCATCGAGAAGGTGGTGCCGACGCTGGAGGACGCGACGAGCCTGCTCCGCATCCTGGCGCGGTCGGCCACCGGGCAGGATTTCTCGGTTTACACCACGTTCAGCACCGGCGTACGGCGGCCCGGCGACCTGGACGGGCCGGAGGAGTATCACGTCGTGCTGGTGGACGCCGGGCGCAGCGCGATGATGGGAACCGAGTTCCAGGAGATGCTGCGCTGCATCCGCTGCGCCGCATGCATGAACCATTGCCCGGTGTATGGCGCGGTAGGCGGCCATGCCTATGGCTGGGTGTATCCAGGGCCGATGGGCAGCGTGCTGACGCCGAGCCTGATCGGCGTGGATCAGTCCGGGCACTTGCCGAACGCTAGCACCTTCTGCGGCAAGTGCGAAAGTGTATGCCCGGTGAAGATACCATTGCCGAAGATGATGCGGCATTGGCGGGAGCGGGAGTTCGAGCGGCACCTGCAGCCGAGCGGCATACGCAGCAACCTTGGGCTGTGGGCGTTTTTTGCGCGGCGGCCGACGCTGTATCGCCTGGCGTCGCGGGCCGGGGCGGTAGCGCTGGGGCTGATGGGGCGGCGGCGTGGGCGGTTTGCCAAGCTGCCGCTGGCCACGGGCTGGACTGCAGGGCGCGACTTGCCCGCGCCGGAGGGGGATACCTTCATGGCTCGCTATGCCAAGCAGCAGCGGGATCGGCAGAAAGCCGATCATGCGAAGGTTGGCGCATGACGAAGGAGGCCATCCTCGGCGCGATCCGCCGGGGCCTTCGCCGGGGGGAGTTGCCCGGTGACCAGCAGGCGATGCTGCGGGACCGCATGGCACATCCGCCGCGGCAACTGATCCCCAGGCGTAGCCAGGTGCCGCGTCCGGAGCAGGTCGCCCTGCTGATCCGCAACATCGAGAAGGATTTTGGCACTCTGGAATGCGTGCCGGACGGGGATGCGGTGCCGCAGGCGGTCGCAGGCTACCTCGCGCAGAACAACCTGCCGTCCATGCTAGCGATGGCGCCGCATCCGGAGCTGCAGGCGATGCCTTGGAGCAGCCGGCCGCTGCTGCTGATCCGGGAGGGCCGCGCATTGCCGACAGACCTGGTCAGCGTGCAGCAGGCGTTCGCGGCAGTCGCCGAGACTGGCACGCTGATGCTGCCGAGCGACCCGGAGCGGCCAACGACGCTCAACTTGCTGTCCGACACCGCGATCGTCGTGTTGCGGACCAGCCGGGTGGTAGGGCCGTATGAGGATGCCTGGGACCTGCTGCGGCGGGAGCGGCAGGATGCGGTGACGGGCGGCTTCATGCCGCGCAACGTCATGCTGGTGACGGGTCCGTCCCGTTCCGCCGATATCGAGCAGACGCTGGAATTGGGCGCCCACGGCCCTCGGCGATTGCATGTCGTGCTGATCGAGGACGATCCGGCGGCCCGCGCCGGCTGATGCCGCCCGCGCCGAAACGGTTGGGCGCCGTGTCTCGCCGGCGGGCATTGTCGGAGGCAGACCGAGCAGTTTGGGCGGGATACGTGCAGAGTGTGGCGCCGCTGGAGGGCGTGGCGCGGCCGGATGCGCCCCTTGCCGCGCCGGTGCCGGGTGTCGCTGCCGCTGCGTTGCCTGCCGCGCTGCCGACGCTGGTCGTGCATCGGATGGGACCGTTGGTGGTCGGGATACAGCCGCCGGGGGTGGACAACTCGACCTGGAGCCGGTTCCGCACAGGCAAGTTGCCGGCTGGCCGCACCTTGGATCTGCATGGCCGGACAGCGCAGCGGGCATTCTTTGCACTACAAGCATTTTTGGGCAGCGCCCATGCCGACCGGTTGCGCGTCGTTGAGGTGATTACCGGGCGCGGCAGCGGCGAAAGTGGTGGGGTGATCCGGCGGGAGTTTCCGCTATGGCTGAACCTGCACGAACTGCGCCCGCTAGTGCTGGCAGCGGCGCATCCGCACGCGGCGAACCAGGGGTCGGTGCGGTTGCTGCTGCGCAGGCCGCGGGCGGGGCGGGCGTAACCGGCGCACCTCCAGGCCCAGGTTCTGATCCCGAGGAACAATGGAGCGGCAGGAACCGCATCGGGGATCTTTGCAAGCACGGGGGGAACGTCAGGCCCAAGGACCTGCTAACGGACCTCGCGTTGGCGCTGGACTGCCCGGCTGACTTGGGCGACGAGCTTCCGCCGGACTGCTAGGGGTAAATCTTATCTACGGGTCTGAGTGGAGATTACTTCAGGGAAAACCGGCGGACAGGCACCTGATCTGTGCCAGACGGCATAGGCAATGCCCAGTAGGGAATGGGCGGCACATGGCGGCATGCCGGTACAGGCCATCGGAGCTACAGCACGGGACGGCAGTGGTGCGGATCAGGCCCGTAGATGGCCGAGTTGCCGCCGTGCTCCCTTACTTCCACCGCTTCCAGCCAGACCCTGCCCTGCGTCTGTTCGGCGACGAAGCAGGACACATGCTCAAATACGAAGGCCGCCGTTGCCTCGCAGCCTACGGCCGGGAGCACCCGCACCTCGACTAGGCCGCAATTTGCCAGCTCCTCGAACTGGGACAGGGCCGGATCATCCTGGGCGACAACAAGGGTATGATCGAACATCCCGTGCAGCCAAGCCTTGACCGGCTTCAGGCCGCCAAAGTCGAAGCACCAATTGCGCTCGTCGAGTTCGGAGCAGGCGAAGGTGAACCTGAACGCGAGGGCATAGCCGTGCAGCAGGCGGCAGTGGGAATGGCTGGCGCGCCATTGCCGGAAGCAGCAGGACAGGCCCTCATTGTGGTCGTATGTCTTCGTCGAGCGATAAAGTGCGGCAGCAGGTGGAGAGCACTGCGGCGTCGGCGCGCCTTTCCCATATAGGAAACTGCCATCGCTGTAGTTGTCCGTGGCGCGGTGCGGCTTGACGAGGACGGCAGGCAGGCCTTGCGCCGTGCATATGCCCGTGGCGGCGGCCCGGTTCACATCCGGCCCTCAAGAGCAGTGCATTCTTGCAGGAACTGCGCCTTGAGCGCCGGGTCAGCAGCCATCTCACCGAAGTAAGCGCAGGTGACCATCCTGCTGCGATGACTCGCGCGGACGCCGCGGTGGGTTTTGCACATGTGGATGGCATTCACGCGGACCGCGAGGCCGCGGGGCGATGTCTTCTCCATGATGAAGGCGCCGATCTGCTGGACCAGCTCCTCCTGGATTTGCAGCCGGGAGGAGAAATGGCCCACGATCCGGTCGTACTTCGACAGCCCGATGATCTTGCCCTCCGGCTGCGGCAGCACGCCCACAAAGGCTTCCCCATAGATGGGCATGAGATGGTGGGCGCAGGTCGAGCGGACCTCAATCGGGCCTGTCACAATCAGTTCGGCAAAACCGCCCACGTTCTCGAACGCCGTGACGGCGGGCGGCTCGCTGAAGCGGCCATCCATCAAGTCCTCGACATACATCTTCGCGACGCGGCGGGGCGTGTCGCGTGTGTTGTGGTCGTTCCTGTGGTCAATGCGCAGCACGTCGAACAGCTCTTCAAGCTTCGTGGCGGCAGCGCGGATCATCGCCGTCTTCTCGGCGTGCGTGAGAGGGGCGTGGATCGCCTCGTTTGCGCGCGCGCCGCCTCGGAAACGGTGGAGTGTGACGCTCATGATCGATCCCTTCACCGGCCCTGAAACAGCCGGCACGCCGCGATCATGAGTTCGATTTATTGAGAAACGGTTAGCGGAGACGCCGCAACCTGTTTCACCGGTTCTTAATTCCGATGCGCGACGCTGCTGCCCGTTGGGTCTGCATCGGAGAGCACCATGAAATTTGGATTGTCGCGACGCCGTTTTGCCAGCCTTGTTCTTAGCGGCGCTGGGTTTGCTGCAGCCGGCACGGCAGGCATGGCGAGCGCAGCGGAACGGCCGCTGCTCACAGTCACGGGCAAGATCAAGACTCCTGACGGCACTGCTTCCCTCCGGTTTGACCGCGCAGGCCTGGAGGCACTCGGCACAGCCTCCTTCGTGACGCGGACGCCCTGGTATCCGGAGCCTGTCACGTTTGAGGGGGTGCCAATGATGCGCCTCATGGCAGCCGTTGGCGCGTCCGGCGATACGATCGTGGCCACTGCCCTGAACGACTATGTGACGGAAATTCCGATTGCCGACTTTTCGGCCTACGATGTGCTGCTCGCTCTGAAGCGCGACGGCGAATACATGACGCCGCGCGACAAGGGCCCCTTGTTCATCGTATATCCATTCGACAGTGACCCGGCGCTGCACCATCAGCGTTTCTATAGCCGATCGGCCTGGCAGCTCGCCCGTCTTGTCGTTCGGTGAATGATGCAACGGCGCTCCGCGTCGGGACTTGGCCTCCGGGCGGCCCCGGCCGGACGATCCGTCAACGCTTTACCGTAACAGTGCTTGCGGGCCTCCTCGCGGTGCTCACCGCGGCGGCCGGATATACGTCCATGCTGGTTGCGCAGCAGCAAAACGCGCCCAGCGAGACGTCCCGCTACAACATCACCTGGCTGATCAGCCAGGCCGGCGTTGAATTTGCCAGGCTCCAGGCGGCAGTGGGCGCCGCGGCAGTTCCCGACGCCCCGTCCGGCGTGGAGGACGTGCAGCTTCGCTTCGACATCCTGGTGAACCGCGTCCATGTCCTCGAAGCGGGCGACGTACAAACTTTCATCCGGAGCGACCCGGAGTTCGAGGCGATCGTGGCGCAGCTCGCGGATACCTTGGCCCAGGGGCAGCCGTTGGTGGACCGGTTCGAGCAGGCCGGCTCCGCGTCCCAACTGACTGATCTGCTCGCTCCCCTCAATGCCAAGCTCGCGAGGCTCGCGTCCGCTGCGAACATCCGGAGCGGGGACATGGTTGCGAGCTTCCAGCAGGAACTCAACTTCCTGTATGGCCTGTTCCAGGCCGTGCTGGCAGGATTAGTCATCTGCGGGTTCGGGTTGATCGCTTCACTGAGGCAGCAGAACGGCGACCTCCGTCGGGCGCATGCAGCGGGGGAAATCTTGGCTGTGCACCTGCGGCAGACCGGAGAGCGTTTCGACGCGGCGCTGAGCAACATGGCGCAGGGTTTATGTCTGTTCGACGCAGAGGAACGGTTGATTGTGCACAACCAATGCTTCGCTCGGATGTTCGGTGCACCCACGCCCGGCGTCTCCGCCGCGGCCCTTGCGAAGAAACAGTCGCGAAACGAGATGTTCGCCCCTCCTGGTTCCACCGGCTGTGTCGATGAGGATCGGCGCACATATGAACTGGACGATGGGCGCGTGATCCAAGTATCGCGCCAGGCCGTCCCGGGCGAGGGCTGGGTTGCTACCTTCGAGGATGTGACTGAGCGGCGGCGCTCGCAGGAGCAGCTTTCGCACATGATGCGGCACGACGCGCTGACTGGCCTGCCCAACCGTGTGTTGTTCCGCGAGCACATAGAGCGCGTGCTGCCGCGCATGCGCCGGGGCGGCAACACGGCTGTGTTCTGCTTGGACCTCGACGGGTTTAAGAGCGTCAACGACACGCTTGGACACCCTGCAGGCGACGAGTTGCTGCGCTTGGTCGCATGCAGGCTGCGCGACAACACGCATGAAATGGACCTTGTGGCCCGGCTCGGAGGCGACGAGTTCGCCATCATACAGGCGGACGCCCAACAGCCCGCGGAAGCGACGTCGCTGGCGGATCGGCTGGTGGCGGCCCTGAAGGCACCGTTCGATCTATTGGGTCAGCAGGTGGAAATCGGCGCCAGCATCGGGACCGTGCTGACCGATGCGGCCGAGGCTACGGCGGACGAGCTTCTGCGTAATGCCAATATCGCGCTTTATCGGGCCAAGGCCGAGGGGCGGGGCACTTGGCGGTTCTTCGACCCGGGGATGGATGCCGAAATTCAACAACGCCGCCTGATGGAAACCGATCTGCGCCGGGCCGTCGCCAATGGGCAGTTCGTGGTTTATTACCAACCGCTGGTTGACGCGCACACGCGGGCGCCCGTCGGCTTTGAAGCGCTGATGCGCTGGCAGCACCCTGAGAGGGGTCTGGTCAGTCCGACCGAGTTCATCCCCCTAGCAGAGAGGATGGGCTTGATCCTGGACATAGGGGCTTGGACCCTGGCCCGAGCCTGTACCGATGCTGCAAGCTGGCCCAAGCATCTCAAGGTCGCGGTCAATCTGTCGCCGATGCAGTTCGTGGGCGGTCGGCTGGTTGAGGAGGTTGAGCAGGCCCTAGCCAGTTCCGGATTGGCGGCAGACCGCCTGGAATTGGAGATCACGGAGTCCGTGCTGCTGCAAGACAACGACGTCAACCTCGGCGTGCTGCACCGCCTACGCGTCCTGGGCGTGCGTATCTCAATGGACGACTTCGGCACTGGCTATTCCAGCCTGAGCTACCTGCGCCGGTTCCCATTCGACAAGA
Organism: Acetobacteraceae bacterium; assembly: GCA_036398775.1. Taxonomy (GTDB): domain Bacteria; phylum Pseudomonadota; class Alphaproteobacteria; order Acetobacterales; family Acetobacteraceae; genus DASWOJ01. The sequence continues at coordinate 4,421 of DASWOJ010000383.1, read as the reverse complement.
TCAAGATTGACCAATCCTTCGTGCGCAACCTGGAACAGGAGCGCGGCAGCATCGAGATCGTCCGCGCCGTGGTGGGTTTAGGTAAGGCGCTAGGCATGGACGTACTCGCCGAAGGAGTAGAGACGTTGGAACAGTTAGCCATCTTGCAAACCGAAGGCTGCGACGAACTGCAGGGCTATTTGTTTGGCAGGCCTCAACCGCTTCAGGACGTAGTACGGGTTATTACAGGGCACCTGCCCGGCAAGGACGGGGCGGCACGCGGCCCTTTGCTGGTCGTTGACAAGGGCGGGGTGAACCAAAGCGCCGCGTGATGTCCACGACATGCCTGTGGGCGGCTCGCGCGTTGCCTCGCGGAGCTGGGCAGGTTTCGAGATGACCGAGCATGCATGCGGCAGGTAGTCGCATGCCAAATCCTGTCGCGTGGCGCCCGGGCTTCGGCTGCAACCCGCATCAGGCGGAGGGTTGCGCTGTCCGCTCGATCCGCGCCACCTCTGCTAGCCGATCGTCCTTGCGCGCTGACCCGACGCTGCTGCCGACCCAATAGCCTACCACGTTCGTCGCCATCGCCCCCAACGTGCCCAGAAGCACGTTCAGCACCGCCTCAGATCCTGACGGGATCGTACGCAGCAGCGTCAGCGACACCACGCCGCCGAACGTCACCAGCACTACGACGCTGACAACCGGCGCACCCCAAGACATTACACTTTTATCCATGTCAGATCTCCATCTCGGCAGCTTGGAACGGCAGTCGGCATAGGCGGCGTGCCCAGCCCAAACCAAAATGCGGCCAAGTCGGTAATGCCGCCATGAACATCAGGCGCTGCGCCTGCACCTCCGCGCAAAGCGCCTGCGCTGGACGCGCGCGCACGGCAGCAAGCGTTGCCGGCCCGGCCACGCCATCCACCGCTACCCCGGCAGCGGCCTGCAGCCAGCGCAGCGCCCGGCCTACCCCGTTGTTCACGGCTGCGTCGAACACCAGCAGCGCCAACGGTGCCGGCAGCGCGTCGCCGCCGACTCGGTCCCAGTAGTCCCGGCGGTAAAGCGCCTGCGCATCCGCCATGCTCAGCCCGGGGATGTCCAGCTTCGGGTAGGCCGCCGCGGAAATGCCCCAGCGCGTGCCGCGGCAGACGCCCCGCCCGGGGGCGCCTCCTGTCCAGTTGCCGGGGTCGGCAGGGTCCGCCGTGTATCCGCCCTCCTCTCCTACCACGATGGCAAATGCTTGGTCGAAGCCGCTGGGCGATGCCATTATTTCGGGTCTTCCAATCCAGGGATCGTCATGTCCGGCCAGGCCGGCGGTGGGTGGCCGGCTTCAAAAACGAGGACCTGTGCTGTTGCCTGCGCATTGACGCCAGAGTGCCGCAGCTCGTGCGCCCGGCGGTTCCACCAGCGCGCCAGGTCCCAGCCGCGGTCGCGGTCGCGCTCCACCTCGGCCAAACGGGCCTGGCAGCGCTGCAGTTCAGCTCGCATGCGCTCGAACAGGTCCGCTTGCTCACGGCTGAGCGCGGCACGCTGCGTTTCCAGTTCACGCATAAGCACTTGGTCGCGGGTGGCAGCCTGAACGGCGCGAGCGTCGCCGCGGTCGGTCCACCAGCGCCACACCACCCAGGCGCCGCTGGCTGCCGACGGGACGGCAGCGGCCAGGACCACCCACCAGGGATTGGCATCCATGCTGTGCCCTTCCACGGCGGCCTACCCGTGCCGTCGCAAAAGACGCAGGATGGAACATGCGTTGATGCCGCACCACCCAGCATACGCCGCAACCGCAGGCGCCCAGGGAACTGCGATCCAGACGCTGAGCGTCAGCACAGCCCAGAACCAGCAGCCCGCCACGGCTCCGCCCCAACGCAGCCAGCGGCGGTCAGCCAACAGGAACAGGAGCTGCGCCAGCCCCAGCCCAGCAGCCAGCAGGTGCCACGTTCGCTCGCCGCCCAGGTGCATCAGCACCTGCATGGACGGCCAGGCGTCCAGGTCGTGCGCATCGCCCCAGGACAGCCCTGCCCAGGCTAGCGCCGTAACCGCCGACCAAAACTCGGCCCACCACGGTTCTCGGCGAAACACGCGCGGAACGGTCTGGACAGCCCGATAAAGCCCGGCGCTGCACTTCTTCATCGGTGCGCCTCCACACAAGGCAGTGACCAAGGTGTGGCCAGCACGGCAATCAGCGCAGCATGGATCGCCAGACGTCCGTCGCAGAGCGCAACGCGGAACTGGTTGGGCGGCATCTGGGAGTCCTTAGCTTCGAAGCGGGGCTGCGGGCTTGGGCCACCTCGGGTCTGGGGTGCTTGTCAGGGCAGATCAAGCTGCCCGGCACCGCTACAGCCGCGCCAGCACCGACCAGTCGCCGCCGCCGTCGCATTGCAGCGTCACCGCGCCGCGCGCCGTGTTGACCGTGTAGCTCGCCGCACCATCCACTGTGCCTGCTGCCGGAATGACGGTGATGGGGTTGGCCGCAGCATCCCCCTTGCCGTCCTTCACCACCAGCACGCGCCCGCGTATGCCCGACACGCAGGCCGGGATGCTTTCCGCCGACGCGGACCCGGCCGCCTTCACCCACTTGATCGTAGTGTCGGCAGCCAGCGCGGTGTCGGAGGCCCCGGACGTCACGATCCGGGTCGCCAGCTTCATGCCCGTGAGCAGATTCACTTGGCCGGTTGTGGCGCTCAGGGTTAGGTCGCCCGTGCCCGTCAGCTTGGCCGTAGCGACGGGCAGGGTCAGGTCGCCCGTGGTGCCCGACAACAGCAGCAGATTCGCACTCTGCGGCTGATTGGTGATCGCCAGCCCGTTCGTGCCCGTGGCAATTTTGAGGAACTTGTTGGCGTCAGTCGTGATAACTGCATCCAGCGCGTCCGACCCCTGCAACACGATCCGCTGCCCAGCGCCGGCGCTGACCGGCCCAATGCGGACCGCTGCATCGTTCAGGGTGGCGACCGTCGAGTCCATCATCGTCTTCATGGTGCTGCCGGACTGCGGCGCGAGGCAGCTTCCTGTGGCGGCAATCCCCGCGCACTGCACGCCATTTGCGAAAGTGCCGCCGCCCAATGATCCGATCAGCACCGCCGGGCCCGGCACGGCAGACGAGTACGAGTTGATAGCAACCCCGATGCTGCCCGCCGCCGCCGTCGTGCCCGTGGCAGGCTCCACGTCCACCTCCAGCCCAACCAACTTGGCGTTGACCCCGGCTGCCGTGCGGGCAATCAGGTTGCCGCCGAACACGCTGCCGCCGCTTACCCGCGCGACGCTGCTGCCGAGCACGGCCACCACGTCAGCGGCCGACCCGTTGTTGTTCGCGAACCCGAACAGCGCTGCAACCGGCCCGCTTGCGGCACCCTCGCCAGAATTGAATGTCCGGCTGATGCCCATGTAAGCCCGGACGTTGGCCGATCCCCAGATACCAGCCTCGCTCTTAAGGGCGTAAGTTCCATTCTCATGCAGCAGGTCAATGACCATGCTGCCAGCGCCCGGCGTCTGATTGCCGACCACGGGAATGCGCGGGTCGTTGCCTGCAGCGACCGTACCAGCGGACGTGCCGAAGGAGGGAACGGCTGGAATGACGGGCTTCCCGGCCAGGTCGTTGTAGCTGCCGCTAGTCGCCACCGTCGCGAGCGACGTCACCTGCGCCGCGCCAATGATGCGCGGATCGTTGCCCGCAGCAACCGTCCCTGCAACGGCCCCGACCGGCGGCACCACTGGGATTGCCGGGCGGCTGGTCAGGTCCGAATAGACGCCCGTGGTCGCCACAGGTGCCAGTGCCGGCTTGCCGGCAAGGTCGGCCCAGCTCCCGCTCGTGGCAACCAGGGCCAGGGCAGCGGCCTGTGCCGCCCCGACGATGCGCGGATCGTTGCCCGCAGCCACCGTCCCTGCGCCCGTCCCGACCGGAAGCTGCGCCACAGGCAGGGTGCCTGCCGGCCCCAGGCGCGCCGGCCCGTTCGGCTGGCCTAGCGCCGATTGCGGCACCGCAGCGTTGGCAGCCGCCTGAGCTGCCGCTGCCGCCGCCGCCGCTGAGCTGACCATGCTGTCCACGTAACCCTTGCGTGCCGCATCTGTGGGCACGGCCGGGTCCTGGCGCAGGGTGATCGCGTCCTCAGTGAACTTTGCCGTCTGTGCCCACACCAGGTCCGGCCACAGCAGAAGGCACAGCGACAGGGCTGAGCGCAAGGAACGGGTCATGGTGCGCCTCCTATGCAACGCAGATGGCGTCGCCGTTGATCCACGCTTGGGGCTGCCCTGGCACCGGTATCGGCCGTGTGGTCGGCAGCAGCGGAATGGCCGCGTTCAGCAATGCGACAAAGGCCGGGCCGCTCACTGCCTGCGTCACAAAGCGTGTGGTCGCCACCGCGCCGCTACTGTTCCCAGCCATCGGCGTCGGCGCCAGCACGGCACCAGCCCCCTTGCCCGCCAATTGCAGCTGGATGTCAGCCGCA
>DASWOJ010000382.1:0-2820 GCA_036398775.1 Acetobacteraceae bacterium | reverse complement strand
CCTTCGGCCCGCGCCTGCACGCCACGGCGGTGTATCTGAAGACCTTTCAGGCGCTGTCCTACGAACGTCTGCAGAAGGCTCTGGCCGATGTGTTCGGCCTGCGCGTCAGCCAGGGCGGCCTCACCAACATGTTGCGCCGGGCCGAAACCCGCTTCGACGCCGGGCGCGACGCCGCCCTGTCGACCCTGCGGCGTGCCACCGTGGTAGCCTCGGACGAGACCGGCGTGCGCATCGAGGGCACGAACTCCTACCACTGGGTCTTCCGCTGCGAGGACGCGGTGGTGCACCACGCCGCCCCGACGCGGGGCGCGTGCGTGGTGCACGAGATCATGGACGGGCACCGGCCCGCCGTGTGGCTGTCGGACCGCTATTCCGCCCAACAAGGGCACGCCGACCGGCAGCAGACCTGTCTGGCGCACCTCGCCCGTGACGTCGCCTACGCGCTCGACACCGGTGACGACACCCTCGCCCTGCGGCTCAAGCTGTGGCTCGACGGAGCCTTCGCCCTGGCGCGGACCATCACCACGTCGGCGCCCTCGACGGTGACCACCAAGCGCCGCAAGCTGGAGCGCTCCCTCGACGACATCCTCGCCGCTCCTGCCGTCTGCGACCTGGCGCGCGACATCCAGAACCGCATGCGCCGCGCCCGCTACCAGCTCCTGACGTTCGTCGCCTTTCCGGGGCGGGTCTAAGCCACGAACAATGCTTGCGAGCGCGACCTGCGGCCTGCCGTGGTCCAGCGCAAGAACACCAACGGCTACCGTGCCATGTGGTCCGCCAAGGGCGAAGCCGCGGTGCGGACCGTGGTGGCGACAGCGCGCATCACCTCCGGCGCGGGCACGTTCAGCACCGTGCTGGGCACGATCGGCGCCTGACGCCGATCAGCCAACCTCCGCACCCGTGAGTAATTAGTGCGCCGGGAGACCGGCAAGGAGTATGTGGTGCAAGTCCACTGCGATGAAGGAGTAGCGACCCACATCGGCCCCAAGCCGTGCGTGTCTGCCCGCGAGGGCAGGGGCGAAGCGTCGGCAGGGGAGCACACAGGCCAGCCATTGAGCCGCGAAATCACGGAGTCCCGGACGCCGACGCCGTTAATTAGGCGGAAGGCAACACGACGGGGTGCGCCATCGCGAGCGCCCCGGCGGTCCGGCGCGGTCGGAGACCCTGGCATGTGTGGACGCTCCTTGCGCGGGAACCGGGAGATCTCCGGCCTGGCCGGCGGCTTCGGCCGCTTGGTCCGCATCGGGAAGGCGAGGAGCCGAAGCCGATGATGCACGGGCCGGAGAAGTCAGACCCCTCCATAGTAGCCACGAAGCCGACGAACAAAGCCGGGATGCCGGTGGCGGAGCCGGTGGAGCCAAGGGAGGGGGCCAAGGGAAACACGCATCAGCAGCGCACGCGCCGGGCTCAGGACCGGGAAAACGTGTCACAGGTGCTGGCGCGTGTACGGAAAGCGGCACGAAGCCGGAAGACGGAACGGTTCACCTCGCTCCTCCACCATCTCGACCCAGCCATGTTGCGGACGGCGTTCTTCGCCCTCAGGCGGGACGCGGCCGTCGGCGTGGACGGGCTGACGTGGCGGGCCTACGAGGCCGATCTCGATCGCAGGATCGACGATCTGTATCGGCGGGTCCAGCGAGGGGCCTATAGGGCGCAACCGGCCCGGCGGCGGTTCATCCCGAAGCCGGACGGGCGCATGCGCCCGCTCGCGATCGCGGCCCTGGAGGACAAAATCGTCCAAAGGGCTACGGTGGCGGTGCTGAACGGGATCTACGAGGAGGACTTCCTCGGGTTCTCGTACGGGTTTCGGCCCGGGCGCGGACAGCATGATGCGCTGGACGCGCTCTGCGTCGGGATCTCCGGCACGAAGGTGAACCACATCCTGGATGCGGACATCCGGTCGTTCTTCGACGAGGTCTGCCAGGAATGGCTGATCAAGTTTCTGCAACACCGGATTGCCGACCCGCGCCTGCTCCGCCTGATCCAGAAATGGCTCAAGGCGGGCATCCTCGCAGACGGCAAGGTCGAGGTGAATGACAGGGGCACGCCCCAGGGCGCGGTGATCTCACCGCTGCTCGCCAACGTGTACCTGCACTACGCCTTCGACCTATGGGCTGACCGCTGGAGACGGCGCGAGGCCACGGGCAACGTCGTGATCGTGCGATACGCCGACGACATCGTCGTCGGGTTCGAGCACGAGGCCGACGCCGTCCGTTTCCGCGAGGCGCTGGCGTCGCGGCTTGCCTCCTTCTCGCTCACGCTCCATCCGGACAAGACGCGCCTCATCCAATTCGGCCGCCATGCGGCGGTCGCACGGACCCGGCGCGGCCTCGGCAAACCGGAAACCTTTGCCTTCCTCGGCTTCACCTTCGTGTGTGGCAAGTCACTGCGGGGCAGGTTCCTGCTCCTGCGGCTGACGCGCCGCGACCGCATGGTGGCGAAGCTCAAGGCCGTAAAGGAGGAACTGCGGCGACGGAGGCATCAGCCGATCCCCGTCCAGGGTGCATGGCTCGCCCAGGTGGTGAGCGGCTTTTTCAACTATCACGCGGTGCCGACCAACGCTCGTGCACTCAGCGCGTTCCGCGACAGGGTGGTGGAACTCTGGAGACGCTCGCTCCGGCGGCGCAGCCAGCGGGACTTCACCACCTGGGAGCGGATGAGAAAGCTCGCCTCCGACTGGTTGCCGAGACCACGTATCCTGCATCCATGGCCGAGTGAACGCTTCGCCGTCAAACACCCAAGGTGGGAGCCGAGTGCCCGAATTGGGCCCGCTCGGTTCTGTGCGGGGGGCGCTCAGTAATGAGCGTCCCTACCGCGATC
>DASWOJ010000381.1:0-6121 GCA_036398775.1 Acetobacteraceae bacterium | reverse complement strand
CCCATCCCGAACTCGGACGTGAAAACCACCAGCGCCCATGATACTGCACCTCAAGGTGCGGGAAAGTCGGTCGCCGCCAGGTCTTCTGACGCAATTACCCACACATGCCAAACAACACGCCATAGCAGCGCACAACACCACACACGCTGCATAACCGCGGGGTGGAGCAGCCCGGTAGCTCGTCAGGCTCATAACCTGAAGGTCACAGGTTCAAATCCTGTCCCCGCAACCCAAACCAACCCAAACCAACCCAAACCATACGCCAACACAACTATGCGCCCCGCGCAGACAAGCATGGCAGCGCGCGGCTTCTGGAAAGCGATGCATAAAGCGCCGCCGATAACGCGGCACCAACGTGCATCGCCCTCAATGCCGCCACATGTCGTGCACATGCTGCCCAAATGTAAACAAACCACACCTGAATCGAGTCCGTCCGGCGCATCCCGCCCGGCGGATGCATATCCGGTTGGTGATCTTAGCGGCGCTCGTACCTGCGCCATTGAATTTGTGGGCGGGTGTGACGCCGTACGGCACAGGCTCAAGCTAGCGCGGCCAGACCAGATCAAAGCGGCTCCACCATGCCAAGCGGAGCAGCCGGATCAACCCTCGGCATACGCCGAGGAGCCACCCCCACAAACAACCATACCAATACCAAGCATCTTGAATGCCGCCCCACGACAGACCGCAGAAATGGCGATCGCCGGCGGACGCACCAGAGCAAACGGCAACGGGTATGAGACGCATGGAACGGCCAGGGCTGGCGTCATCACAGCAGCAACTATCCTTGAGACTGTAGCGCCACAGACCCTGCAGCTTGACATCAGCAGAATATCACGGATCGTTCAGCCAGGCAGTCAGCCCAGCGTGGCTTGATCCGAAGATGCTGATACTGGAGGAAGCAGCCGTGTCCATCACAGTGCCACATCAGTCGGCCATGGACGGAGCGGTCCGCCACCTCGTCAGCAACTACAATCCGCGCGGCAACCGGATCGGCTGGCTGATGATGTCCTCCATCCTGGTGGAAGCTTGGGATTTGTATTCCATCGCCTTCGTGCTGGTGTTCATCAGACAGCAGTATAACCCTGATCCCCTGCTGCTCGGCCTGGCCGCAGCCGGCACGCAGGGCGGCGCCTTGATCGGCGCTTTGCTTGGGGGCTGGCTGTCGGACAAGATTGGGCGCCGGGTCATGTTCCTGGCGACGATGGTCATGTTCATAGTCTTGGCGCTGCTGCAGGCTTTTGTCACCAGCGTCGGCTGGCTGGTGGTGGTGCGCCTTCTGCTTGGCGTGCCGCTCGGCAGCGATATCAGCAACGGCTACACCTACATCATGGAGTCCATGCCCAAGGGCAAGCGCGAGGTCATGGGCAACCGCTGGCAGTTCATGTTCGCTGTGGGTGAAGTCATGACGCTCGCGGTCATCGCCGTGTTCCTGGTGGTGAACCTGGACCATGAGTTGGTCTGGCGCGTTACGCTCGGCTTGGGCGCGGTGCCGGCGCTGGTGATCCTGCTGATGCGGCACGACCTGCCGGAGACGGCGGTCTGGCTGATCCGCCACGGCCGGTTCCGCGAGGCCAAGCAGGTCGCCCGTGACATGTATAACGATGACTTGGCCATGCTGCCCGATGAGGACGTGGCCGTCTCCAAGCCGCGGCCGACGGCCTTCCTGGCCGACATACGCCGCGACCCAATCCGGTGGCGCGCGACGCTGTATGGCTGGATCGCCTGCTTCTGTCAGGCCAGCGAGTTCTCGACGTTCGGATTCTATCTGCCGGTGCTGCTGCTGACAGTCGGCGTCACCGCCGACAACTTGGTCGGCACCAACCTGGCGCTGATGGCGCTTTACGCCTTTGCCGCCATTTCCGGCTGGGTCGGTCCGCTGCTGACGCCACGGTTGGGGCAGCGAGGCATCAGCATCGCCGGCTTCGGCATCGTGCTGATCTCGCTGCTGGTGGCGGCATGGGCGATCTATACCGGCAACAAGATCGTCATTCCCTTCGCCGCTGCGGCGATGCTGTGGGGCCACTACTGGGACGCGTCAAACTGCATGACGATTCCCACAGTCGTTGCCCGGCCCGAGTATCGTGGCACCGCGAGCGGCTTCGCCTACATGTTCGTGAAACTGCCGTCGTTCCTGGCGATCTTCCTGTTCCCGGCGCTGTTCACCGCCATCGGCCAGGCAGGGGCAACCCTGTTCGTCGCGATCTTTCCGCTGATGGGACTGCTGGCTGCGATCTTCATCCTGCCGGAGATTTACGGTTACGAAAGCGACTGACCTGCCGCCCCGCATCGCCTGCATCGGCGAGTGCATGGTGGAGCTGCGGCAATTGCCAGGCGGACTGCTGCAACGGGCTTGGGGCGGCGACACCCTGAACACTGCCGTCTATCTGGCCCGGCTCGGCGTCAGAGTGGACTATGTGACCGCCCTGGGTGACGACGCCTGGAGCAGCGAAATGCTGGCGGGTTGGGTCGCCGAAGGTGTCGGAACCGGGCTGGTGCAGCGGTTGCCGGGCCGCTTGCCGGGGTTGTATGTCATCCAGACTGATCCCGGCGGCGAACGCCGCTTTCTCTATTGGCGCGACAGCGCCGCGGCCCGGCGCCTGTTCGACCACTTGGACCCGCGGAGGCTGGCGGCCTTCGATGTGTTCTACCTATCTGGGATCACGCTCTCGATCCTTGATGACGCAGGCCAGGCCGTCCTGCTCAAAATCCTGGCCGAGGCACGGGCGCGCGGGGCAAAGATCGTGTTCGACACCAACTTCCGCCCGCGCGGGTGGCCCGACCCGGCGCTGGCCAGGCAGCTTTATGATCATCTGTTCGGCCTCGCCCACATCGTCCTGGCCTCCTGCGAGGACCTATGCCTCCTGCACGGCGCGAATGGCGAGGCCGCGCTCCTATGCCACGCCGCCGACACCGAGATCGTGCTGAAGCTCGACCAGCCGGCGTCACGGGTTTTCCACGCGGGGATGGAACACCTGGTCAATGCACCTCCAGTTGCGTGCGTGGTGGACACGACGGCGGCTGGCGACAGCTTCGCCGCCGCCTACCTTGCCGCCCGCCTGCGCGGAGCGGCGCCCAAGGAGGCCGCCCGGGCCGGACATGACCTGGCGGGCGCCGTCGTCCAGCATTCCGGAGCCATCATCCCCCGCGACGACATGCCGCAAAGGACGCCGCCATGACCGCTGCCTCATCCCGCCAGGACCAGCTTTCAGCCCTGCTTGCGCTCGGACGCGTGATTCCGGTCATCACCTTGGACCGGCTGGACGACGCGGTGCCATTGGCCCGTGCCTTGGTGGCAGGCGGGGTGCGGCTGCTTGAGGTCACGCTGCGCACCGCGGCAGGCTTGGACGGCGCCCGCGCCATCATGCGGGCCGTGCCGGATGCCGTTGTGGGGATTGGAACGGTGTTGACGCCGGACGACCTGCGCCGGGCTGTGGAGGCCGGCGCCAGCTTTGCCCTGAGTCCCGGCGCCACTCCAGACCTGCTGGCCGCGGCGGCCGGGGTGCCAATCCCGTTCTTGCCGGGGGTCGCCACCGCATCCGAACTCATGGCGGCCCTGGCGCGGGGGTTCACGACGGCCAAGTTCTTCCCTGCCGCCTCGGCCGGCGGCCTGCCCGCACTGCGCGCGCTGGCCGGTCCGTTCCCGCTGGCGCGGTTCTGCCCCACCGGGGGCATCACCGAAGCGAATGCTGCGGAGTGGCTGGCGCTGCCGAACGTCGTCGCCGTCGGCGGTTCCTGGCTGACACCGGCGGCGGAGGTCGCCGCGGGACAGTGGAACCTCATCCGCGACCGCGCGGCGAGGACCATGTCCTTGGCCCAGAGCGGATCGCAGCGAGGTCCGGAAGCGTAGCGACTGGACCTGGCTGCAAGCCCCTGTTTGCAAACGAAAACGCCATTGTCCTGAAGCTGACTGCACGCCCATCCTGCAATGCTTGCGCAGCACTTGCCGCACCGCTCCCGTGCAGGTTGCCGAAGCCGGTGAGTGACGTTTCAGGCTGGCTGGACCGTTTCGAGGCGGGCTGCCGACAAGCGGTCGCGCTACCCCTCTGCCGCGCAGCTACCGGGGATTTTGCCGAGCCGGCGCTATGGGCGCTGCGCTGCCTCTCCGGCTGGAGGTGTGCGGCACCGGCGACAGCCAGTCGGATTACCTCCGCGCCTGGGAGATGGGCATCCCGACCCAGGCTCATCCCGCGCTGACCAGAACGGCGCCAGCTTCGGCGATGGCGCACAGGGCAAGCTCAGACTTATCGTCAGACGACAACCGGGCAACGACGTGGCCCAGGAGCGTTTATTCAGCCGCGCGTCATTAACTTGCCGTCAGCATTAATCCCGCACCCTGCGACAAGTCTGGAAAGCGGGAACGCTGCTCCAGTTCAAGCGACGTCCCCCCGGGGGCAGCAGCCAGGAGCAGGATGAATGCCGGCCACGCCATCCGACACTTCCGTAAGCACGCCCACCGCTGCCAGCCTGGCGAGTGCCGGCCTGCACGATGTCACGGCATATGTGCCGCCTTCGGGCGCCAACATCCTGCAAGTCGGCGTCGGCCAGGTCTTCACGACGATCGCTTCCGCCCTTGCCGCAGCACATGACGGCGACATCGTGCTCGTTCAGGCCGGCACCTATGTCAATGACTTCGCCACCGTGTCCGCCAAGGTGTCCCTCATCGGCGTCGGCGGCATGGTGAACATGGTCGCCACCGTCCCGCCGCCCAATGGCAAGGCCATCCTGACCGTGGATGCCGACGCGACGATCCAGAACTTCACCTTCTCCGGCGCCAAGGTGCCCGACGCGAACGGCGCCGGCATCCGCTACGAGGGCGGCAATCTCACGCTGCAGAACTGCGGCTTCCACGACAACGAGAACGGGCTGCTGTCGTCCCCGGTGGCGGGCGGCAAGCTGCTGATCCAGAATTGCGACTTCACCCACAACGGCGCCGGCAACGGTTCGACGCACAACATCTATGTCGGCGCCATCCAGCAGCTCACCATTAGGGACAGCCGGTTTTCCGACGCCGTCGTCGGCCATGAGATCAAGAGCCGAGCCTACAACACCCTGATCACCGGCAACGTCATCTCCGAGGGATCCAGCGGAAACGGCAGCTACAGCATAGACCTGCCGAACGGCGGCAAGGGCGTGGTGACGGGCAACCTGATCGTGAAGGGGCCGCAGACCGAGAACCAGAACATCATCCACTTCGGCGGCGAAAGCATCCCCTATGCCGGGTCGTCGCTGCTGGTCCAGGGCAACCAGATCACCAATGACCGTCCCAATGCGGTCGGCGTCCTGAACCAGACCTCGCTGACCGTCAGCATCACCGGCAACAGCTTCACCGGACTGGACCCGGCGCGGATCGCGGCGGGCCCGGCCCGCATCGGCGGCAACATTGACAGCCCGGATGCCGACGGCACCGGCACTGCCCTTCCGGACGCCGTGCTGTCCGGCATCGTGCCCGGCAGCGTCCAGGCCTTCACGGACGCGCTGGACCACCAGGTCACCCTGACCAGCAGCAACTTCGCAGTCCAGGGCGGCGCCGGGCGCCTGCAGGTCACGGCCGTTGCCGGGCACGTCGTCGTGCAAGGCGGCGCGGGCGGCCTGGACTTCACCGAAGCCGGGGGCAGCGGCGGCAACCAGGTCACAACGGCGGCCGGCAGCACGAACAGCCTCAACCTCGGGGGTCAGGACAGCATAGACAGCGAGGGCACGGACGCCATCACGACCAACCTCGGCAACGTCACCGCCCAGATCGGCGGCGCGGCGAGCGTCAACGAGGGCCAGGGCAACAACCAGTGGAGCGTTCTGGGCAGCCTGCACCTGACCGGCAACGGCGGCGCGCCGCGCTTCAGCCTCGACACCGCCGCCAGCCTCAGCATTGACGGCGCGATCAACTTCTTCGCCATCCAGAGCAGCGGCGGCGCCGCGAGCTATGATGTGGCCCTGGGCGGCAAGCACGTGCAGGCCAGCCTGATTGGCGGGTCTTGGACCATGCAGGGCTGGGACGGCTTCACCAGCTTCGTCACCGCTGCCGGGCCGGACGGTGTCATGATGCACCTGGGCGACGGCCGGGTGCAGGTGGTCAGCGGCGGGGCCGACGAGATCTGGGCCGGGTCGGGCGAGGTGGTTGTCC
>DASWOJ010000380.1:0-9513 GCA_036398775.1 Acetobacteraceae bacterium | reverse complement strand
AATCGGGGCGCGGTATATGCCGACCGGCGGGGTCGGCCGCCATGGCCCGGCGGAGGCGGAGGTCATGGCCGTGCTGCTGCGCCGCCGCGGCGTGTCTGCGGACCGCATCGAGATCGAGCCGACAGGGCGCAACACCATCGGCTCGGTCCAGGCCTGCGCGGCGCTGCTGGCCGGGCGGGATGTCACGGTCTATGCGGCGACCAGCGGGTATCATCTGCCGCGCTGCTTGATGCTGCTGCGGATGGTTGGGCTGAATGCGCTGGCCTGCCCGCCATCGCGCCGGCCGGCGTCCGCCTCGGTGCGGCGGCGGTGGTGGTGGCGGATGCGGGAGGTGCCGGCGCTGCCGGTGGATGCGGCGCTGATAGCGTGGTGGCGGTTCAGGGGGCGGGTTTAGGCGGCGCCTATATGAAGCGCAGCAGCAGGACGCCGCCGACGATCCCCGCCGCGGTGAGCGAGGTGACCAGGGTCAGGCGGCGTTCGATGAACTCGCGCACCGGCTCGCCGAAGCGGCGGAGCAGCGCCGCAACGATGAAGAAGCGTGCGCCGCGCGTCACGGCGCTGGCGGCCACGAACAGGCCGAAGTCGAAGTGCGCCAGGCCGGAGGTGATGGTGACGATCTTGTAGGGGATCGGCGTCAGCCCCTTGATGAGAATGATCCACAGCCCGTACTGCTGAAACCCGGCGACGAAGGCGTCCGCCTTGGTTTCCAGATGGTAAAAGTGGATCAGCGGCAGCGCCACGGCGTCGTAGAAGGCGTAGCCGATGAGGTAGCCGAGCATTCCGCCCAGCACGCTCGACACGGTGCAGATGGCGGCCAGGCGCCAGGCGCGGTCCGGGCGGGCCAGGGCCATCGGCACCAGCAGGGCGTCAGGGGGGACGGGAAAGAAGCTGCTCTCGGCGAAGCTGACCAGCGCCAGCCACAGCGGCGCCCTGGGGCTTGCGGCCAGCCGCAGCACTTGGTCGTAGAAGCGGCGGAGCATCGGCGGTGGTCCCCTGTTGCGGCGGCGAGTTGATGGCATGGTGGGCGGGATGGGACAATCCGCTTCTGTCCCGGGGGGTGGTGCTGGGTCGGGCTTGGGACGTTGTGCTGCGCGGCTTTCCGTTTGGGGGACGTCTTGGGTGCGTTGGCGCCGGTGGGGTCGGGCCTTGAGTGGGCAGGGGTAGTGCTTGCCGTTTCCCTCACCCTAACCCTCTCCCGGAGGAAGGGGGGACTGGAATGGTGCTCAACATTCTCCCTGTCTGGGCTGGAGACTGGGGTGGCGCTTTCCTCATGCGGCGGGGCTGGGTTCACCGTTGCGGCGGGGGCTGCTAGCTTGCTGGTCCGCCAGTTTGAGGACCCTACCCCATGCGCCGCCCTGCCCTGTTCCTTGCTGCCGTGTCCGCGCTGTTTGGTGCGGTCCTGCCTGCTGCCCAGGCCCAATCCGGGGCGTCGGCGCAGCCGCCGCATGCCTACCTGTTCGGCACCTGGACCGGGGGGCTGTTCCCGGTGCCGGCCAGCATGTCGCCGCAGGCTTGCCTGTCGCAGCCCGTCGTCATCTTCACCCGCGACCTAGTGATGCGCGCCACCCTGACCGAGCAGACGCTGATCCAGCGCGAGATCGAGACTGCCCGTGCCTCGGGCAACGGCACCGACTTCCGGTTTGCAGCAACGGGGGCGCCGGCGGGGCTGCTTAGCGGGGGCAGCGCCGCTGCGGCCGGTTTTGGGTGCGAGGACCCGAACACGCTGCATGTGCAGCGCCGGGGCGAGAACGAGATCGCCTTTCCAGGCTGCGCAGACTTCTCCTACCCGCTGGTGCGCTGCCAGACCCGGTAGAGCTGGACCAGGTACGGCTAGTCTGGCGGCGCCACTTCCAGACGGCCCGCCCATGCCGCTAGGGCTGGGAGGATGGATGGGTGCAGACGCACTCCCTGCGTTAGTGCGTCCTGCTTCAAGGCGAGGCCGCGGGCGCCGGGCAGCCGCACCGGGGCGCAGCCGGGCAGCGGCGGGGATGCCCTCGCGGCGTCTGCCAGCCAGGCTGTCTGCCGTGTGAAGGCGTCCGTGCCGGCGAAAGCGGCGGGGTCGAGGATTTGCAGGAACACGGCGGCGCCCCAGCCCTCCGCCGGGTCGGCTCGGCCGAAGCCGCCGAGGCCGGAGGTCAGCGCCTCCACCAGCAATCCCAGGGCGTAGCCCTTGTGGCCTGCGTCAAGGCCGCCCAGCGGCAGGATGGCGCCGGGCGGGTCGGCGAACAGCGCCGCCGGGTCGCGCGTGGGCTGGCCGGCGTTGTCCACGAGCCAGGGATGATCCAGCAGCCGGCCCTCGGCGCGGAGACGCCCGGTCAGGCCGTTGGTAGTGGTGCTGGTGCTGATGTCCATCATCACCGGGTCGGCGCCGGCGGGGAAGCCGGCGGCCAGGGGGTTCGGCGTCATCAGGGCGCGCATGCCGCCATGCGGGGCGACGCTGGCGACCGAGGGGTCGGAGCTGGCGAGCAGCATCACCAGTCCCTCTCGCGCCACCGGCTCCAGGTAGGCGGCCAGGCAGGCAATGTGGTGGCTGCGGCGTATGACGACGGTTGCGGTGCCGTGCTGCCGGGCGCGCGCGGCCGCCAGGGCGATGGCCTGGACGACCAGCCAGGGACCCGGCAGGCGCTGCCCGTCCCAGAGGACGGCGGCGCCGCGGTCGGCAACCGTTGACGGGTCTCCTGCCGCCGCCATCGTTCCGGCGACGAGCGCGCCGAGGTAGCCCGGCAGTTGCGCGAGGCCGTGGGTGTCGTGGCCCAGCAGGTCGCCCTCGACCAGGATGCCGGCGACGGCGGCGGCTCGGTCCGGCGCCAGCCCGGCGGCTGCCAGCAGGGCGCCCGCATAGGTGCGGAGCGTGGCGGCGGGGTGTGCTGCGGTCATGGCCGGCCTCCTGGTTCGGGCTGACGCTACCGTGCGCGGCCCGTGCCGTCATGCCGACCCAGTGGAAGTCGGACCGATTACGCTGGCGCAGCCGTGCGGACCCGGTTTGGCGAGCTTGGTTTGGTGGGGCGGTCAGAAGGGCGTGGTGGTGGCCAGGGCGATGCTTACGCAAGCCTGTAGCTCGCGGATGACGGCCAGGGCGTCGCCGGGCGACAGCTCGGCGAACATGGTGGTCTGCTGCCCCTCATCGGCGAAGTCCCGGAACAGCCTGATGTAGATGACGTCCGGGCCGGCGCGGACGCCGACCTTGTTGGCCTCGACGCGCGCCAGGTAGCCGGTTCCTGCAACTCGTTCCATCGTGCCCGCCTTTGCTGCTTCACGAAGCCGTGAGGAGATTTGCAAAGGTTTTGCGACGGTGCGAGTCAGGAATCGTGAATTTGCTGCGTACGCACGGCAGGTGTGGCTGATCTGCCCTGCGTGTTTCGCAGGACGCCGTCCCTTGGGTGTCCATCCCTTGTGGCGTCAGTTCTCGGAGGACCAGTGCCAGACATGGGGGCGCAGGCCGGCGTGGAACCAGCTCACCATCGAGTAGATGTCGTAAACCGGCAGGCCGAGTGCCGAGCGTAGCGACGCGGCGTAGGGCGGCATGTTGGTGCATTCCAGCACGATTGCGCCGACCTCCGGGTGGCGGCGCAGGAGGGTGCGGCCGGCGTCCAGCACGTCCTGCCGGGCCAGGTCCAGGTCCATGTCGGTGGATTCGGCGCGGATCAGCACGCGGTGGAACTCCTGGCCGTCTTCGGTGCCGGCGACGGGGGTATCGAGGGGCGCTCCGGCTGCCTGCAGGTGGGCGGGGGTCAGGGAGGGCGCGCAGACCGTCACCACTCCGACGCGGCGGCCCGGCGGGAGGGTGGCCTGGACCCACGGGACCTGCATCAGCGACGAGGTGGCGACCGGCACGGCGACGTGCGCCGCAAGCTCCGCCTGGAACAGCGAGAGGAAGCCGCAGTTGGTGGTGATGGCCTCGGCGCCCAGCGCGACCAGATCGGCGGCGGCGTCCAGGAAGGCTGGCAGGAGGCCGGCGGCGCCGTCCAGCACCACGCGGGCCGGGGTGGCGCCGCGGACAACGCGATACAGCACGGGGAACGGCCAGGTGCCGGCGTGGCCCATGTCGCCGGGGATGCGCGGGAAGCGGGCGTCGAGCATCAGGATGCCCAAGGGGACGCCGTAAACCGCCTTGCCGCCGCGCGCGATCCGTTCCGCCATGTCCTGGACCCCGTTGCCACGCCGGTTCAGCATGGCGGGCAGGTTGGCATGGGGGCGGGTGCATGGACCAGGTTCTGTCGCTGCGGCCGTTCGTGCCGGCGCGGGATTTCGCGGCATCCAAGCGGTTCTACCAGGCTTTGGGTTTCCGGCTGTCGTGGGACGGCGAGGATGTGGCGATGCTCAAGCTTGGGGGATGCAGCTTCATCCTGCAGAACTTCTACAACCAGGAGCTGGCCGAGAACCTGATGGTGCAGTTGATGGTGCGGGATGCCGACGCCTGGTGGCGGGGGGTGGACATGACGGGGCTGGTGGCGGAGTTCGGGGTGAGGGAGCCGCGGGCGCCGGCGGTGCAGCCATGGGGGTTAAAGGTCGGGTTCCTGTTCGATCCATCTGGGGTGCTGTGGCATGTGGCGGAGGCGCCGTTTTAGGCGGGACTGCATTCAAACTGGACGCAAGCCGGTCTGGCTTTTTTACTTGCAAGCGTAGGCTTGCAGACTCAGGTTTGGTCGTTGCGCGTTCGGACCTGATACCAACCGTCATTTGATTTGACCATTCTGGCGGCGGCCTTCGCAGGGCGGACAACCTTCAGCGCATTCAGCCACACCGCAACGCTACGGGCGCCGTATGACGCTTGCCCCGTGCCGCGTCCATTGAAGCGGGAAAGTGCTGGATGCACGACGGCGAATGAGGATGTTGCTGAGTAGGGCGGCTCTTCAGGCCAGGCCTGGCCCTGCCAGCCAAGCCATCACATCCGCCGCGTTACGGTCCGGCGGGAACACCGGGTAAAACACCTGCCGCACCACGCCGCTGTCCAGCACCAGCGTCAAACGCCGTAACAGGGTCATGCCCCCAGCAATGAACACTGGCAGGCGACTGGCTCCGGCCAGCGCCAACCCCGCATCCGACAGCAGAGGAAATGGCAGGTGCAGGCGCGATGCGGCCTCCTGCTGATATGCCGTGGCCTGGGTGGACAGCCCGAACAGGCAGGTGACGCCCAGCGCCTGCAGCGCGGTGAAGTGGTCGCGGAAGGCGCACGACTGCGGGGTGCAGCCGCGGGCGCCGGGGATGGCGTCCCAGCCTTCGGGGCTGCCGCTGTCCGGGTCCGCCGTGCGCGGGTAGGCGTAGATCACCACGCGGCCGGGCAGCGCCGACAGGTCCACGGTCGAGCCGTCCGTGGCCGGCAGCGGCACGGAGGGCAGGCGCATTCCGGCGAGGTGCCGGGCTGCGCCGTCGTCCACGGGCATGGGGAGGGCCGACCAGTCCGGGGTGGTGGCGGTCATGGCGTCAGGTTGCGGGGAGGACCACGCCGCGGCACTCGCCGAAGCCGATCGGGGCGGCGCCGGTGCGCTTGGCGCGGGCGCGCAGGACGACTTCGTCGCCGTCCTCCAGGAAGCGGCGTTCCTCGCCGCTTGGCAGGGTAATCGGGGCGCGTCCGCCGGCGGTGATCTCCAGCAGGGAGCCGCAGCCGTCGGTGGTGGCGGTGCTGATGGTGCCGGTGCCGAACAGGTCGCCGGCGTTCAGGTTGCAGCCGCCGCTGGCGTGGTGGGCGACCAACTGCGCCGGGGTCCAATACAGCGCCAGCGACGAACCGATGGACAGGCGGTGCGGGGCCAGGCCCTGTTTTTTCATAGCGCGGGTGGTCAGCAGGACTTCCAGCTCCAGGTCCAGGGCGCCCACGGCCTGGTCCACGGGGTCGTGCAGGTAGGGAAGCGGCGCCGGGTCGCCGGCGGGGCGGGGCGGCTGCGGGGCGCGAAAGGGGGCCAGGGCCTCGGGGGTGACGATCCAGGCGCTTATGGTGGTGCAGAAGCTTTTTGCCAGGAACGGGCCGAGCGGCTGGTATTCCCAGCCTTGCAGGTCGCGGGCGGACCAGTCGTTCAGCAGGCAGTATCCGGCGATGTGCTGGGCAGCCTCGGTGATCGGGATGGTGGCGCCCAGGGCGTTGCCGGGGCCGATCCAGACGCCTAGCTCCAGCTCGTAGTCCAGGTTGCGGCTGGGTCCGAAGGTTGGCACGGTTTCCGATGCGGGCTTACGCTGGCCTTTTGGGCGGCGGATTTCGGTGCCCTGGGGGCCGGAGGCTAGGATGCTGCTGGCTCGGCCGTGGTAGCCGATGGGTAGCCACTTGTAGTTTGGCAGCAGCGGCGCCTCGGGTCGCATCAGGCGCCCGACGTTCTCGGCGTGGTGGATGCCGGCGTAGAAGTCGGTGTAGTCGCCGACGTGTGCCGGCAGGTACATGATGCAGTCGGCGGCGCGGTGCAGCAGATGCGGGCGCTCGTCCGAGCCTTCTTGCAGGAGGGCGCTTACGGCGTCGCGCAGGGCCTCGCGCGGGCCGGCGCCCAGGGCCAGGAAGGGGTTGAGCGAGGGGCCGATGCAGGCGTGGGCGGCGGCCTGGGCTTCGTCGTCCAGCAGCGAGGACTCGTGCAGGGCGCGGAGGTCGAGGATCATGTCGCCGATGGCGATGCCGCCGCGGGGCGCCCCGGCCAGCGGACCGAATACTCCGAACGGCAGGTTCTGGATGGGGAAGTCGGGATGGCCGTTGGCGCTGGCGACCCAGCTTTGCAGGTTGGGGTCGTGGGTGTGGTCGGTCATCCGGCTATGGCCTCGTTGGGTCGAAGTTCTTGGGGAGTGCAGCCCAGCAGTCGGGGTAGTCGTGCTGGAGTGCCGGGTGCCCGGCGGCGAAGCGGGTGACGCGCTGGGGGTGCCGGCTTTCGAACATGAAGGCCATGGTGCCGGCGAGCTTCTTCGGGGCTAGGGCGGCGGTGCTGGCGGCGGCGAAGGCGGCGGCGTCGGGGCCGTGCGGCAACATGGTGTTGTGCAGGGAAAAGCCGCCGGGGGCGAAGCCGCGATGCCCGGGGACGAGAGGCTTGGCGTCGTACTGGCCGTAGATCAGGCCCATGAACTCGCTCATGCAGTTCATGTGATACCAAGGGGGGCGGAAGGTGTCCTCGGCGACGGCCCAGCGGTCGGGGAAGCAGACGAAGTCCACGTTGGCGGTGCCCGGGGTCTCGCTGGGGGCGGTCAGGACGGTGAAGATGCTGGGGTCGGCGTGGTCGAACAGCAGGGGGCCGACGGGGGAGAAGCGGCGGAGGTCGTACTTGCAGGGGGCGTAGTTGCCGTGCCAGGCGACGACATCCAGGGGGGACTGGCCGATCTCGGCCATCCATAGGGCGCCATGCTGCTTTACGTAGAGGCGGGATGGGGTTTCGCGGTCTTCGTAGGCGGCGACGGGGGTCAGGAAGTCGCGGGGGTTGGCGAGGCAGTTGGCGCCGATGGGGCCACGCTCCGGCAGGGTGAAGGCTCCGCCGTAGTTCTCGCAGACGTAGCCGCGGGAGGGGCCGGCGGGGAGTTCGGCGCGGAACTTGATGCCGCGGGGGATTATCGCGATCTCGCCGGGTTCGAGGTCCATGACGCCGAACTCGGTGCAGAGGCGCAGGCGGCCCTGTTCGGGGACGATCAGCAGCTCGCCATCGGCGTTGTAGAAATACTCGTCCTGCATGGAGCGGGTGGCGAGGTAGGCGTGGGCGCCCATGCCGGCCTGACTGGCGGCGTCGCCGGCGGTGGTGATGGTGGTCAGGCCCTCGATGAACGACTGCGGCGTTTCCGGCAGGGGCAGCGGGTCCCAGCGCATGGGGGCGGGCGGGACCTCCGCCTCGGTGCAGGGGGCGGTGCGCCATAGGCGGGCGTCGGCGCGGGTGAATCGGCCCCAGTGCTTTACCGTGGGGCGGATGCGGTAGAGCCAGGAGCGTTCGTTGCTGGCGCGCGGGGCGGTGAAGGGGGAGCCGCTGAGCTGCTCGGCATACAGGCCGTAGGCGCAGCGCTGGGGGGAGTTGCGGCCGATGGGCAGGGCACCGGGGAGGGCCTCGGTTTCGAAGCCGTTGCCGAAGCCGGATTGGTAGCGGCTGGACACGGCCGTTTGCAGCATGACGTTCATGCGGGTTCCTCCCCGGGTTCATCGGTGGCTTGGGGTTCATCGGTGGCTTGGGCGGCGCGCAGGGCGTCCAGGACGATGGCGGTATCGCCGATGTGGTTGGCGAGCAGCAAGACCAGCTTGGCGTCGAGGCGGCGGGAGGCGGCGGGCGGCAGGCCGTCATGGGCCGCGACGAGGGCTGCGAACAGCGCGTCGGGGTCGGACAGGCGGGGGGACAGGTTCAGGAAGGCCATGCTGCCGTTCTTGCCTGCTGTGCGCCTGACGTTGCGCCCGTCGTTGCGGGCGGGGTGGCGGTCCGGGGACTGCGGAGATTGGGCGGCCGGCTGCTGGGTTGCCGTGGCGTTGCGCGCCTCGGGGTGATGGTGGGGCTAGGGGCCGGCATCAGGCCACCGCTTGCAGGGAGGGCGGGGATTGGGCCGCTGCGTCCTGCATGGCCGTGTGGCGCATCGCAGCGAGGACGCGGTCAGCGTCGAAGCTGCGGAAGGCGGCGGCGACGTGCTGGTCCGGGCGCAGCAGCACGCAGGCGCCGGGCTGCGCGCCGTAGCGGGCGGCGGCCAGGCCGCGGACATCGTGCAGCGCACCGGGGTGCGAATCGGGGGCGATGCGCACGGTGGCGATGCCGGGCAGCGCCGGCATGTCGGGTCCGAAGGCCAGCAGCGTGAAGCCGGGGCCGCCCAGGTGGCGGAGCAGCCAGTCCGGCTGGTCCCGGTTCAGCACCGGCGCATCCACGGCGGGGGTGCCCGGCGGCAGGCAGCCGGGCCATGTGTCGCCTGCGGCGTTGAGCGGGCTGTTTGGCAGCCGGGCCGGGCGGGACAGGCGGCCGGAGTTCACCAGTGGCCGGGCGAACTCGTGCTGGCCGGCCAGGGCCAGGGCGGCGTCGCGGTAGGCTCGGGCGGCGTCGGTCTTGGGGGTGATGAAGTCGGTGGCTCGGGTGCTGTGCAGGATGTTCTCGTCGGCGGCGGGGATGCGCTCGTCGTCGTAGGTCTGCACGAGGGCGGGGGGCGCTTGGCCCTGGAGGACGGCGGCCAGCTTCCAGGCGAGGTTGTCGGCATCCTGCACGCCGCCGTTGCCGCCGCGGGCGCCGAAGGGGCTGACCTGGTGGGCGCTGTCGCCGACGAAGACGATGCGGTCATGGATGAAGCGCTGCAGGCGGCGGCAGCGGAAGGTGTAAACGCTGACCCATTCCAGCTCGAACGGCACGTCCGGGCCGAGCATGGCCTGAATGCGGGGGATGACGCGCTCCGGCTGCTTTTCCAGGTCCGGGTCGGCATTCCAGCCGAGCTGCAAGTCTATGCGCCATACGCCGTCGGGCTGCTTGTGCAGCAGGGCGGACTGGTTGCGGTGGAAGGGGGGGTCGAACCAGAACCAGCGTTCCGTGGGGAACGGGGCGCGCATGACCACGTCGGCGATCAGGAAGCGGTCCTGGAACACCTTGCCGGTGAAGGGCA
>DASWOJ010000379.1:0-4186 GCA_036398775.1 Acetobacteraceae bacterium | reverse complement strand
TGGTCCTTGCGGGTCATGCGGTCGAAGCCTTCGGCCTCGCACTCGTCTGACAGGCGGGCGCGCAGGTTGCAGGCGACGCCGGTCATATGCTGGCCGCCGACGATCTCGACCCGGGCTTGTTCCAGGGCGTCATACACGTCCTTGGCCTCGCGCCGTCCGGGGCTGCGGGCGGCGTGCAGGGCATCGTCGTGGTGACGCAGGCGGAGGGCGACGCTATCGGCGGCGCCACGCAGCTTGGCCATTTCGGCGGGGGGCAAGGCCCGGGTAGGCAGGGGCAGGCGGGCGCGCTTGCCGACCACCCCGCTGGGGCCGGGCTGGAAGGCGACCTGGACCTCAGGCGTTTGCGCGATGGCGCGAAGGGCGCCTGCGGTGGCCCGCTTGAACTCCTCGCTGCGGGTGTTTTCCTTGGAGCCGCTCATGCCTGTGTCCTTATCCACTCCGACGGCGCTATGGGGTAGGAAGCTGCGCCTGCTTCCTCTCCCTCCGAGAGAGGGTCGGGGTGAGGGCGGCCAAGTGGCGCAGCCCTGATTATAGGCAACGACCGACGTCCCTTATGCGCCAAGGAAACGTCCTCGCAGCCTTTTCCTCATCCCAACCTTTTCCCGGAGGGAGAAGGCATGGCGATGCTTACATCTGCAACGACCCTAAAGCCCCTTGCGCGATCCCATCACGCCGGTAGGCAAGTCCTCGTTGAAGCAGCGCTGGTAATACTCTGCCACCGTGCTGCGCTCGGCCTCGTCGCACTTGTTCAGGAAGGTCATACGGAATGCGAAGCCGATGTCTTTGAAGATGCGCGTGTTTTCCGACCAGGTGATCACCGTGCGCGGCGACATGACTGTGCTGATGTCGCCGTTGATGAACCCGGCGCGGGTCAGGTCCGCCAGCGCCACCATGCTCTCGACCTGCTTCTTCATCGCCTTGTCCGACGGGTCCACGCCCATCTTGGCCAGCACAATCGCCGTTTCCTGCGCGTGCGGCAGGTAGTTCAGCGTGGCGACGATGTTCCAGCGGTCCATCTGGCCCTGGTTGATCTGCTGCGTGCCATGATACAGGCCTGTGGTGTCGCCCAGCCCGACCGTGTTGGCGGTGGCGAACAGGCGGAAGCTCGGATGCGGCTTGATGACGCGGTTCTGGTCCAGCAGGGTCAGCCGCCCCTCGACCTCCAGCACCCGCTGGATCACGAACATCACGTCCGGCCGGCCCGCGTCATATTCGTCGAACACCAGGGCGCAGGGATGCTGCAGCGCCCAGGGCAGGATGCCCTCGCGGAACTCGGTGATCTTCTTGCCATCCTTGAGGACGATGGCGTCCTTGCCGATCAGGTCTATGCGGCTGATGTGGCTGTCGAGGTTCACCCGGATGCAGGGCCAGTTCAGCCGCGCCGCCACCTGCTCGATATGCGTGGACTTGCCGGTGCCGTGATAGCCCTGGATCATCACCCGGCGGTTGAAGGCAAAGCCCGCCAGGATCGCCAGCGTCGTTTCACGGTCGAACTTGTAGGCGGGATCACGCTCCGGCACGTGCTCCGTGTGTTCGGAGAAGGCCGGAACGTCCATGTCTATGTCCAAGCCGAACATCTCGCGCGCGCTGACGATCGTGTCGGGGACACTGGGGGGCGGGGCCGTCCGCAGGATGGCAGGGGAGGAGATGTCGTTCATTGGCCTAGAGTATCCTGTGCAGTGTCCCAAGGGAAAGCTTCGGCCGGGCAGGTCCGTATAGACCGCCTGAACGCGCTTGCGAAGTTAACCCGCGGCGGCCATGCGGGGTTCTGCCGTCAGATGCTGACGTATGGCAGCATACGCAAGGTTGATCGTCTTCAACCTTTCTTCTGAGGCCCGGTTGCCGCCGTTGGCGTCGGGATGGTGGCGCTTGGCCAGCTCCTTGTAGCGGGCCTTCAGCACATCCAGCGACACTGGCCAGTCCAGGCCCAGGGCCTGCATCGGCTCCCGCAGGGCAGCCGGCATCGTGGCGCGGGCTGGGGCTGCGCCATCGTTTCCAGGACCGCCGCGGCGGATGCGGCCGGCGTGCAGGATGTGCATGGGATCCTGCAGCAGCGCATCATCCACGGCCTGCTTGCCAAGAGAGCCTAACGGCCAGGTCGGGCGCTGCCATCCGGTATCGGCGCGGGTCTGCGCTTCGATCTGGCCCGGCGTCATTCCCTTGTAGAAGTCCCAGCCCGCGTTGTACTCGCGGACGTGCTCCAAGCAGAACCACCAATATTGGTTCAATTCAGTACGGGACTTGGGCGCGCGGTACTCACCAGCACAGGAACAGCTGGGCATGTCGCAAGGTCGGCCCGGCGCGGCCGGGTCGGGCGCAAAGGCCCGTGGTCGCGTGGATCGGGTCATCGCGCATATATGTGCGCCGTCGCGGTGTGGGGGCAAGTGTCCCTTGTGGCATTCGGTGCGCTTCCCAGGGCCATGCTGCCGGGCTAAGTCAGCGCGATGTCAGACAGCCGCGCCGACCGTATCCGATCCGCCCTTGCCGCCCTGAACCCGTCGCTCGTGGACGTGCAGGATGACAGCAGCAAGCACGCTGGACACATGGGGGAGCAGCCCGGCGGGGAAACGCATTACAGCGTTCTAGTGGTGACGGAGGCATTCGCCGGGCTGGGGCGGGTGGCGCGGCACCGGATGGTGAATGCGGCGCTCGAACGCGAGTTCGCGGGCGGGCTTCATGCCTTGTCGCTGGTGCTGCGGACGCCGGCCGAACATGGGGCGGGCTAAGCAGGCTTGCGCGGCTTGTCACACCGACGGCCTGCGGCTGTGCGAGCCTGCTTAGCTTTTAATCCGTGCGCAGACCTCCAGAGGTTTGCTTAGGTTCCGGTCCTTGCTCAGGCTTTTTGATTAAAAAAACCATCTGCGTCTTGCAAAAGCTCCCCAGTAAGGTGCCATATCCGCTGCCGCCCTGGTGCAGCGCTTTCTTATACGGGCACTTGCGACAGCCAGCGCAGCGTTGGCGACCGTGCAGCTGCGGCCGTGAGCATAGGCCGCGGGACTGCAAGGGCCTTAAAACCAGCAGGCAGCAGCGCCAACGGCGGGTGGGACATCGGCATTACGGAACCAGTTCGGAAGCCTTGTTAACATAATCTTACTTGACTGGCTTTTCAATTGATCCAGAATTAACGGTGCGCCGAAAGCCAGGGTGGCGTGCCCAGGGTTTTGAAAGGCAGCAGTCTCAGTCACGATGCGCCTCTTTATATTGCCGGCCCACTTTGGATGCCCCGGACCGCAAGCTGCAGATGGGCGGCTTGCTGGGCCATGCTGCACAGGATGGGCAGGGCGGCCGCGGCATGCTCCAGGAGCCTTGCGCCGAGGCAGGCGACGACCGTGCGGCGGTGCCCCCGCCCTGGCCGCAGGCGGCCCGGCTCGACGCCGTTCCGGCGTCCTTCCCTCCGGTCGCGTCCGCAGCGGGCAACGGCTGGCTGTCCCGCCGCATGGGGCCGCCTTCATCCATGCCTTGGTCCTAACCCTTAGCAGGCGCAGGTATGCTCCAAACCTACTCAGACTGGCTCACCGCCTCGCCGATGCTTACGCCGCACGGGTTCTGCCTGCTGTGGCAGCCGTGGCTGATCTGGTCCTACGTGGCCGGGGACAGCGCGACCGGCTTGGCGTATTTCGTCATCCCGGTTGCGCTCGCACGCTTCGTGCGCCGACGCGACGATCTCGCCTTCAAGCCGATGTTCTGGCTGTTCGCCGCCTTCATCCTGCTGTGCGGCACCACGCACTGGCTCGAACTGCTGACGATCTGGGTTCCTGCCTACCGCCTCGAAGCGGTCGCGAAGCTGACAACCGCCGTGGCCTCGGTCGCCACCACGGTCACGCTGTGGCGGCTGCTGCCGCAGGCCCTGGCATTGCCGTCCCCCACACAGATGCGGACAGCCAATGCGGCCCTGCTGGCCAGCGAGACGCAACTGCGCAGCGTCAATGCCTCATTGGAACAGCGGGTCCAGGAGCGGACGGCAGAACTCGCGGCCAAGGAGGCCCGGCTGCGTGACCTGCTGGCCACCCTCGACCTGGGCACCTTCATGACCCGGGACCTCGACGGCACGATCCGGTTCTGGTCGGAGGGATGCGCGCAGCTTTATGGCTGGACGGCGGCGGAAGCGGTCGGCAGGAACGTGCACGAGTTGCTGCGCACCGTGTTCCCGGTGCCGTTGGCCGAGGTGGAAACAGCCCTGGAGCGG
>DASWOJ010000378.1:0-4017 GCA_036398775.1 Acetobacteraceae bacterium | reverse complement strand
ACCCGGCGCGTCCTTCACCGAGTTCGCCCGCCGCCATCCGATGAACGTCGGCGGCGTGCTGTTCGCCCTAGGCATGGTGGCCATGCTGCATCGGGAGGATGGGCCTCACGCGGTGGCGCTGTTCGACGCCGCCGCGGCCTGGCTGGGTGCGGTGCGGCGGGTGCTGGCGGGCTTCGGCACCACGGACGCGGAGTCCGACGAGTTCGAGATGCAGGCAATGGAGCACGCGATGGTGTTGACCGCCCGCACCGGCCAGGCTGCCGCGGCATCCCGGCTGGACGCCATGCTGGACGGGGACCTGGCCGTGGAGGACGGGCGCGCCGCACGTTGGCGCGTGCTGTTGTTCATCGAGCTGGTCAATGCCGGCGACCATGCCCGAGCGGCGGCGCTGCACCACGCCGCGGCGGCAGGCCCCGGCGCGGATGCCGTGCTGGACGTCAAGCGCCTGCTGGCCCTAGGCATCCACGCCCTGAACGGCCGCGCCGACCCGGCGGACGCCCGCCGCTGGCTAGGCGCCGCGCTGGCGGTAACGGATGCGGCGCCGGCTGATCCCGTGCTGGCCGACCTTGGCCGGGCCGCGGCGGCGGCGCTGCGGGTGGCGCTGCCGGAGGCCGCCCCGGCGCCCCCGCCGCGTCGAGCGCCACGCTGGCCGGCATGGCTGCGCCGACGCCTCGCTCCGGCCGGTCAGGACAGGGAATAACCGTCCGCCCCTGGCCGACGCATCCGGCTAAGAGCTTACCGGAATGGTCCTAAACCTCCACTTCGACGCAAACGGGAACGTGGTCCGACGTTTGCGGCCAGTCCCGCGCCGCGGTCAGCACCGTGCTGCTCCGCAAGCCCCCGGCCAGGTCGTGCGACACCCAAACATGGTCCAGCCGCCGCCCGCGGTTGGCGGCGCGCCAGTCGCGGTTGCGATAGCTCCACCAGGTGTAGAGCTTCTCGTCAGCCGGCACGAAGCGGCGCATCGCGTCGGTCCAGCCCGTCGCCATCCAGCCCTGCATCGCCTCGACCTCGACCGGCGTGTGGCTGACCACGTCCAGCAATTGCCTGTGGCTCCAAACGTCGTGCTCCCCGGGGGCGATGTTCAGGTCGCCCACTAGGACGCTGCGGACCGGCGGCCGGATCGTGAAGTGGTCCGTAACCTGCCGCACGAAGGCGAGCTTGTGCGCGAACTTGGGGTTCTCCGCCGGGTCCGGCACGTCGCCGCCGGCGGGGACGTAGAAATCGTGCAGCTCCACAGGCCCAGCAGGCGCGTCCAATGCGACCGCAAGGTGCCGGCAATCGCCCTTCTCGCACCAGTCCGGCGACGCCTCATCGAGCCGCAGCGGCAGGCGGGACAGGATGGCGACCCCGTTGTAGCCCTTCATGCCCCGGCGCGCGACGTGCGGCAGGCCGAGCCGGGCCGGGGCGTCGTCGGGGAACAGCGGGTCCGGCACCTTGGTTTCCTGCAGGCACACCACGTCCGGCCGCAGCTCGGCGACCAGCCGCTCCAGCAGCGACAGGCGCAGGCGGAGGGAGTTGATGTTCCAGGTGGCGATGCGGAGCGCGGGCATCGGTGGGGCATGGCCTGGCCGCGGGTGCGTGACAAGGGGGCAGCGTCACCAGGGACGACATCGCTGAATACGGCAGCAAGGAACGGGAAGCGCCGGGGACGCCGACCCGCCAAGGTCCGTCGCCAGGAGGACCAACTCATGACCGCATTCCAGTGCATCCCGATCCCAACCGGCACCGCCGAACGCTTCCGCAGCACCGGCCAGGACGACAACGGCAACACGCTCCGGCGCGTCGTGGCGGAGGGCGGCGGCGGCGCCCCATGCCGCCATTGCCTGCGGTTCGGGACGGCCGGCGAGACCATGCTGCTCGGCTCCTACAACCTCCCCCGGCCGCGCGGCATCTACTGGACGCCAAGCCCGATCTTCGTCCACGCGGATGGCTGCCCGCAGTTCGCAGCGCCCGGCATCGTCGCGCCGGTCATCGCAGAAGGGGCGCTGGTGTCCGTCCGCGCCTACGACGCCGCCGACCAGTGCATCTACGACCTGGGCCAGGTATGCAGCGGCGCCGAGGTGGACGCGCCGCTCGCCCGGGCGCTGGACGACGCGAGGACCGCATTCGTCAACGTCCACACCGCCCGGCCCGGCTGCCTGCTGTCCCGGGTCGAACGCCTCGCCTGACCCGGCTTGATCTCCCGGACGCATCCGGTAGGGTCCGCCGCAACGAATTGGGGGACCCAACCATGCACCGCAGGACCTTGCTTGCCGCCGCCGCGGCCATCTCCGCCGGCTCTGCGCTGCCGGCGCTGGCGCAGGCGGGCGGCCCAGTGCAGGTCGGTGCCATCGAGATACTGTCCGGCCCCAACTCCGCCTACGGCACCGCCATACGCGCCGGGCTGGAGCTGGCGCTGGACGAGGTGAACGCGAAGGGCGTGCTGGGCGGGCGCAAGATCAACCTCATCATCGAGGACAGCGCCGGCAACAAGGACCAGGCGATCAACGCCGCCCGCAAGCTGATCGGGCGCGACAAGGTGGTGGCGATCATCGGCCCGACGCTCTCCAACGAGATGTTCGCCGCCGGTCCCGTCGCCAACGAGCGCAAGATCCCCATCATCGGCACCTCGACCACCGCGGTCGGCATCACCGGGATCGGCCCCTACGTGTTCCGCACCAGCCTGCCGGAAAGCGACGTGATCCCGGTGACGCTGGCCCGCGCCAAGGCCCGGGGCGTCAAGACCATCGCCCTGATGTATGCGAACGACGACGCCTTCAGCAAATCCGGCTTCGACACCATGAAGGCCGCCGCGGAAAAGGCCGGGCTGAACATCGTCACCATCGAGAGCTTCGGCAGCAAGGACACCGACTTCAGCGCGCAGCTCACGAAGGTGAAGGGCTTGCACCCCGACGCCATCGGCATCTCCGCCCTGGTGGAGCCGGTGTCGGGCGTGCTGCTGCAGGCGCGGCAGTTGGGCTTCGGCAAGGAAACGCTGTTCGTCGGCGGCAACGGCAGCAACTCGCCCAAGCTGGGCGAGATCGCCGGCCCAGCGGCGGACGGGCTGCTCGTCGGCAGCCCCTGGTTCGTCGGCAAGGACGACCCGGTGAACCAGGCGTTCGTCAGCAAGTTCAAGGCCAAATACGGCAAGGAGCCGGACCAGTTCGCCGCCCAGGCCTATGACTGCATGGGCATCCTGGCCAATGCGATAGACCGCGCCGGCGCGGCGGAGCCGGAGAAGATCAAGGAGGCGCTGATGACGACGACGTACGACGGCGTCATGGGTCCCTTCACCTTCACCCCCGGCCGCGACCCCGCCAGCACGGAGGGCGTGGTGGTGCTGGCGATGCAGGGCGGCAAGTTCGGGGTGGCGCCGCAATAGGGGAGCCGCCTCCGCTCGCTGGCGCAGGGTCAGGAAACACTGCGCCGCCGCACAGGTCCGGCACAGAGATCGAGATGCCTACCGCCGCCAGGTCCAGACCCTTCTCCCTCCGGGAGAGGGAGAAGGGTGAGGGAGGCCGCAAGGACCTAACCCGCCCGCTCCGTGAGCATGTCCCGCAACGTCCAATCGTTGATCTGCCGTTTCCCTCATCCCAACCCTCCCAGCCATCCCGCCGCCAAGTTGCGCCTTCTGCTAAGCAGGCTTCCGCCCCGCGTCCCGCGGCGGTAAGAAGCCCCCTTTGCCACGCCCCGGCGCGGCCCCACCTCCGCCGCGGCGCGGCTTCATCAAGGATAGACACCCCCACGATGCTGGCGCAGCAGCTCGTCAACGGCGTCCTGCTCGGCGCCACCTATGCCCTGTTCGCGCTCGGCTTCACGCTGATGTTCGGCGTGCTGCGGGTCATCAACCTGACCTATGGGTTCTACTTCTCCGCCGGTGCCCTCGTGGCGCTCTGGCTGGCGCGGGCCGGAGGCTGGCCGATCTGGGCGGCGCTGCCGGCCGCGGCCGTCGCGTCCGGCGTGCTGGCCGTCGTGCTGGACTGGTTGCTGCTCAGCCGGCTGCGCCGCATCCATGCGCCGGAGCTGTCCTCGCTG
>DASWOJ010000377.1:0-10018 GCA_036398775.1 Acetobacteraceae bacterium | reverse complement strand
CAGCTTCTGCGACACGTCCAAACCAACAAATTGGGTCATCGAACCGCCTCCCATGGTGCGAACCGCCGGGCAACAGCGCCCGGATCGCAGCATCATGGAGGACCTAGGCCCCCGCCGCGATTACCCGATGTCCACACATGCAGCACCGCCATGCGACGGTCATGAACTGTCCACAGCCGCATGCGGCATCGCGATGCACATAAACCGAAAGTCTTGACCGATTCGCGTAAGACAGGTGCGCCACGTCGCGCCACCATCACAGCCTACAGCGATGAGACGCAGGGCGCAGCATGACAGATACGTCGGACTTCGGGACTTTCGGCCGCTTCCGTGAGGTGCCCGTCGGCGAGATGCCGCCTGAGATGAAGAATGCATATGACACGACGAAGCGTCTGCGCGGCCAAGTGCCCGGCCCGCACAAGATCTGGCTGTCCAACCCCGCCCTGTCCAGCACGGTTGTGCCGATCGGTGCCTACTATCAAACCCGCTCGACCCTGACGAAGGCGGAAATCGAGATCGCTACCAACGTGGTCAATAGCCGCTGGCGGGCGGCTTACTCCAACTACGAACACGAGAAGATTGCCGAGGACGCAGGTGGTCTTCCAGCAACCAAAGTGGAGGCGCTGATTGCCGGGCTGCCGACCGGTTTCGACAACCCCCGGCAGCAGGTGGTTTATGAGTTGGCCATGACGCTGGTGGCGCCGCGCGTCGTGCCAATGGGCCTGTATCGCAGAGCCAAGGCGCTGCTCGGAGATGCCGGGATCGTTGATGTGACCATGCTGCTCGGTTGGTTCACCGGCGTGTCGCTGACGCTGGCCGCCTACGACGTCCCCGCAAACGCCATCGGCCTAGAGCAGTAGGGACCAACGATATGGAAACGACGCAACTGGGCGGCCGCCTTCCCCTGCTCGATCCTGTCAGCCTGACCGGCGAGCACAGGGCAGTTTACAATCGCTTGACCCGCACCATGGTGAAATGGGCCGACAAGTCAGGCTTTCAAAGCACCGAGGGTGACCGGTTGATTGGCCCGTTCAATCCGGTCCTGCTCAGCCCAGGCATCACGCCGGCCTTCTTGGATCTGCAGGATGCCGAGCAGGCGAACACCTCGCTTGATGACCGGGTGCGTCAGGTTGTCATCCTCGCGGTCGGCGCGGTGTGGCGGTCGGAATACGAGCTCTACGCGCACGCGGCGGTCGCCGCGAAAGCAGGGCTGCCAGACGGCACGATCCAGGCCCTCGCGTCCGGCGAGGTGCCGGACGAGTTGAGCGACCCGGAAAAGCTCGCAGCACGCTTCGCGCGCGCGCTGTCCACCGGCCATCGCATTGAGGCAGCGCTCTACCGGGACGCTCAGGCCGCTTTCGGGCCGCGCGGTCTGGTCGACATCGTCTACCTCGCAGGCTGTTACCACATCGTATGCGGCTTACTGAACGCATTCGAAATTCCTGCCCCCGTGGAGCCGGACCAGGCCGCTTCCGGCGGAACGAGGCCGGCGAAGCTGACCACGATCGCCCTGTTCCCGGTCAGGTCGTTCCTTGAGAACCTCGCTGTCCGCAGCGACAACTCCGTGCTTGTCACCTCGATGAATGCCAGGGAGCTTTTCTACGTTCAGCCATCATTCGGCGACGTTCCTGTTGAGCCGAAACTGCTTCATCGCTTCGACCAGCCGACCACCGGCCTAGTCGAGATTGAGCCGGACCTGTTCCTCATCTCCACCTCGAACCTCTACACCACACACGAGTCTTTCCTGCATCTCCTCGATCTGCGGGGCTACCAGCCAGGTTCGCCGGTCCGGCCGGAGATGGTGTTCCGCTTCCCGGACGCGGCGCGCGGGCTGAACGGCAGTTGCCTGCTTGCCCCTGGCGTGGTGCTGATCGCCGACTGTTTCGCCGGGCTGATCTGGCGCGTGGACGTGCAGCCCGGCGGCCGCGGCATCCAGGCCAAGGTTTGGCTCGAACACGAGACGATGGGCTACTTTCCTGGGAAGCTGAAGCCCGAGCAGCCCGGCGTAAACGGCGTCCGCTATGCCGCGCGGACCCACCATCTCTATTACACCGCGACGGCCAAGAAGCTGTTGGTGCGCGTGCCCGTGGACCCGACGACATTCGACCCGGCTGGCCCGCCCGAGCTGTTGGTGGCGGGCCGGATGGGCGACGATTTCTGCATAGACGAGGATGCTGCCGTCATCTACCTGGCCACCCACCGGCAGAACACCATTGATCGCATCTCCATGGACCCCGGCGACAACAGCGGCTTCCCGCAGAGCGTCGTGGGCGACCCGTTCACCGAGGCGCTGATCGGGCCGTGCAGCGTCGCCTGGGGCCGGGCGCCCGGCGAATACGGCCACGTGGCCTACGTCATCAGCGACGGCGGCACTGCGTCGCCGGCTCCGGGCGGCCCGCGTCCGGCCAGGCTGCAACGGGTGGAGTTCTAGGATGGCCAGGACGGGTGCGACCGTTTGCCGACCCGGCATCGAGATCGAAACCTACGTTGACGGGGATGGCCCCACGCTGGTGATCCTGCCGTCTTATGGCCGCGGCGGCGGCGAGGATTACGACGACATTACCGCGCGAACGGCCCAGGCCGGCTGGCAGGTGCTGCGGCCGCAGCCGCGCGGCGTCGCCGGGTCCAAGGGACCCATGGCGGGTGTCACGCTGCATGACCTGGCAGACGACGTGGCCGCCGTGATCGAGAACCTGGGCGGAGGCCGCGCCGTGCTGATGGGCCAAGCCTTCGGCCAGGCCCTGTCGCGGATGGTGGCGACCGATCATCCGAACCTTGTGGAAGCAGTCGTTCTCGCGGCGGCTCAGGCGTCGAAGGTCCCCCCCGACATCGCGGCGACGCCCTTCGTCGCGGGCGACCTGACGCGGCCCGAGGCCGATCGGCTGGACGCGTTGCGCCAGGCGTTCTTCGCCCCCGGCCACGATGCCCGGCCGTGGCTCGCCGGCTGGCATCCCGAGACGCTGAAGATGCAGCACGAGGCGGCGAAGGCCGTGCCGCTCTCCGCCTACTGGGCCTGCGGGCACGCGCCGGTGCTGGAGGTGTTCGGCGCGGTTGATCCATTCAAGCCGCAGGCCTATTGGCGGGAGTTGCGCGATCAGTTCGGCGACCGGGTCACGTCCGTGGTGATCGAGGACGCCTCCCATGCCTTGTTCCCCGAGCAGCCGGACTTGGTCGCACAGGCCGTCCTGCCCTGGCTCGACCAGCACCGTAGTGCGGCAATGGCGCGTGACAGGAGCTAGGTGGAAACGGGCGCTTGGCCCCAAACGCAGCCCTAAACCGACGCTGTCAATGCTCAAGGGCCTGCCAAGAACATCCCTGTCAACCGGGTCGTAAGGACAAACCGTTTGTCTGGTCAACTCATCGCCTAAATAGAGGAAAATGAGTTCATCTCAAACTAGTTGTCAGGTCGCGGAACATTGTTGGGCTCCGGTCGGATTGGCCTTGTCCAGTATGCTCACCGCTTCGGGCGCCTAATTGCCGCACCAGGACAGGGGTGACCCATGCTGCGCATCCAATCGAACGCCTGCACCACGGCGCCACCCACGCCGAGGTCGCCCGCTTCCCGAGCCTAGCGGCACCATAGCCAGGCGCTACGGGATCTGCGCTGAGGCCGTGCGCAAATGGCGAGCGTGAGGCGCAGCGGACTGCCTCGACCGGTCCACACGCCCGCACAACCTGCCCTGGAAGGCGACCGCAGAGGAGCACCATCGTCTGCACCCTCCGGCACAGCACCAACTTCGCCCCGACAACCTCGCTTTCGCTGTCTGCTGCTTCCTGCGCGAGGCCGCCGCAGTGTTCCCCTTCCAACTCACCCATGTGCCGACCGACAACGGCAGATGCTTCATGCCCGCCTTCGCCAACGCCTGCGCCGAACTGGGCGCAAACTACCGGCATACCCGGCCCGCACGCCCCAGACCAACGGAATGGTCAAGCGTTTCAAAGGCCGGATTGCCTGTGAGGTGCTCGGCATCACCATCTACTCGCACCGCGCATTCGAACAGCTGCTGCGCGGCCTCAACACAACCGACGACGTCCGGCGCCAGCGTGTGCTGGATGGCAGGACGCCCACCAAGTCATTGCCAAGCATCTCGAAGCCAAACCCGAACTCGCCAACCCGGCGGCGCACGGACGCGCAAGCCCTTGTGACACCACCAAAGCACGTTTCATCGTAGATGCTGCCAAGGAACTCTCACAACCAGACATCTCGTGTTGGAAATTGAAACTAGCAGTCGGAATACGAAGGCGCTTCATGATCAGGCGGGGTAAGCACATTCGGAAGCTGACGCGTTCATCCTGGAACTCAACAGATGCCTATCCGCTCCGTTCTCGCTTCCATCCTCGTGGTCGCGCTTTCCTTCTGCGCCTGCCGACCGACAGCCCCGCCGTTTCCAGGGGCGGTTGTTCCGTCGAGAGGCCGAAACCGGCGAACAGCCGGCCACACGGCTCCGCCGTGAACGCCCTGCTCAATCCCCCGCAAGGAGACCTTGCGGCCACGAACGTCAACCCAGTCCGGCCGGTCCGTGCGCGGACCTGCTAGCAGAACAGATGGAACGATCAATGAACCCCTTGTCCCGTCGCAACATGCTTGCCACCACGGTCGCCGCTGGCGGCCTCATTCCGGGCGCATCCGCGCAGACAGCCGGGACGGCTCCGCAGCCCATGCGCACCCCGGAAATGGGTGGCAACGATCCTGGCCCCCGCAACGTAGAGCGGGACCGGCAGAACCCAGACCTGCTGCGCCCGCCTTCGACCGACCACGGCACTTTGCCCAACCTCCGCTTTTCCTTTGCCGACGCGCACATGCGCCTGACCGATGGCGGCTGGACACGACAGGTCACGGTGCGCGAACTCGGCATCTCCAAGGACATCGCCGGCGTCAACATGCGCCTCAATGCCGGCAGCATCCGGGAGCTGCACTGGCACAAGCAGGCCGAGTGGGCCTACATGATCTACGGCACCGCCCGGGTCACCGCCATTGATGCGCAGGGGCGGCAGTTCGTCGATGACGTGGGCGTCGGTGACCTCTGGTATTTCCCGGGCGGCACGCCGCACTCCATCCAGGGCCTCGGCGACGACGGCTGTGAGTTCCTGCTGGTATTCGATGACGGCGACTTCGACGAGGACAGCACCTTCTTGATTAGCGACTGGTTCCGCCGGGTTCCAACGGACGTGCTGGCCAAGAACTTCGCCGTGCCGGCCGGCAATTTCGACCACCTGCCGAACCCGGATGACCGCTATATCTTTAAGGCAAACAAGCCCGGCCCGTTGGCTAACGACCGCGTGGAAGGCGTTCCGCAGGTGTCCGGCGCCGAAACTTTCAGCCACAAGATGATGGCCCAGGAGCCGGTGCGGACGCGGAGCGGTACGGTCCGGATCACCGACTCGTCGGTGTTCAAGGCCTCCAAGGCGATCGCCGCGGCCCTGGTGGAGATCGAGCCTGGCGGACTGCGCGAGCTGCACTGGCACCCGAACACCAACGAATGGCAGTACTACATCGAAGGCCAGGCCCGCATGGGTGTCTTCGCCGCCAACGGGCAGGCGCGCACCTTCGACTTCTTAGCCGGCGACGTCGGCTACGTGCCCTTTGCCACCGGCCATTACATCGAGAATACTGGCACGGTGCCGCTGCGCTTCCTTGAAATGTTCAAGAGCGACTATTACGCCGACTTTTCGCTGAACCAGTGGATGGCGCTGACGCCGAAACAGCTCCTAGAGTCGCACCTTAGCCTCGACCCGCAGGTAATGGGGGCGTTGCAAACTAAGAAATCGCCGGTCGTTCCGGCGTAGCGGGCCGCGCTTGTCCACCTGTAACATCTTGCCCGGCCCGCGGCACAGACATCTGGCGCAGCCACGCTACGGCAGAAGGGGGACGGCGCCGGGCGGCTTGGCACACGCCGCAGGGTGTGCGCTGACCGGGTCGTGTCGAGGCGTCCTGCTGCTCGGCAGTTGGTTCCTGGCCGCGGGCGCCGCCGCGCAGGGCACGACAACGGTCCGTCTGAGCGACGGCCTTGCGTTCAAGCCCTACTTCCTGGGTCAGCTCGACGAGGCCGGCTTCGCCCAAAGCCGGTCCGGCGGGCAGGCAGCCGGCTACAACGTGCGGCGGTTTCGGGTCGGTGGCCGGCTGGAGGTCGCCGATCAGGTCGAGCTGGGCTTGATTTGGGACTTTGGGCGAACGGCGGGTGGAGAACCGGGGCTGTGGGAAGCGCAGGCGTCCTACGTCGGGCTGAAGCCGTTCCGGTTCACCGCCGGAGTGTTCAAGGTCAACTTTGGGCTGGAGTCCATGC
The DNA here is from genome assembly GCA_036398775.1 of Acetobacteraceae bacterium. Taxonomy (GTDB): domain Bacteria; phylum Pseudomonadota; class Alphaproteobacteria; order Acetobacterales; family Acetobacteraceae; genus DASWOJ01. Next base: position 3,734 of record DASWOJ010000377.1, on the reverse strand, counting down.
AGGGCGCCGGCGACTACCTATTCCTTGAACGCAACAGCATCAGCACGATCACGCGCAACCTGGCCGCCGGCATCCGGCGGGAGGCCGTCCAGGCGCTGGCGAATGGTGAGCGCTGGAACGTGTCGGTTGCGGGCACTGCCGGGCAAGCAGGGCAGCCGGACGACGGCGGGCAGCGCGCCATTGTCGCCCGCGTTGCGGGCTTGCCAGTCAAGGCGGGCGCCGTGACGCTGCACCTGGGCGTGTCCGCCGAGTGGGTGTTCGATCCCCGCCGGGGAGCGAACTTGCGCGAGGTGTCGTTCTCGGACCGGGAGCAGCTGCAGATTGACAGCGTGTCGCCGTCGCTGAGCACCGGCAGCATACAGGCGCGCAGCGCGGGCGCGTTCGGGCCGGAGATCGGACTGAGCTGGCGGCGCCTATGGCTGCAGGGCGAGTACTACAGCCTGGTCGCCAACCGCGCCGGTCGGGTGGGCGGCGGCACGCTTCGGTTCGACGGCTGGTACGCGCAGGCCGCCTACGCCGTGCTGGGCAACCCGCGGACATGGGATTCCAAGACCGGCGCCTGGGGCGCCCCCACGCCCGCCGAAGGCTTCAATCCGAGCACCGGGCGGTTCGGCGCGCTGGAGCTTGGCGTCGGCTACTCCACGGCTGACCTGCATAGCCTGGACGTGCAGGGCGGCACGCAGCGCATCGTGTCCACGGTGGTCAACTGGTGGCCGGTGAAGCCCTTGCGGCTGAGCCTGCTGTACGAGAACGCCAGCATCAAGGGCAGCCGGACGCCACGCTACGTGAACGCGGTGGGTGCGCGGACACAACTGGCGTTCTGACCGCCCATGCCCATCAAGCCGCCGTGACACTCCAAACCTAGGCGATCCCTGGCCTCACCGCGTGCAGGAGCACCATCATGCCGAAAAAGCCAAGCGTTATTCCCTATGAAGGCCCGGCCGGCGGCTGGGGATCGGTGCGCTCGCTGGGTGCCATCCTAGCCCGGGAAGGCATCCCAGTCAGCGGCGCGCTAGTGATGCAAGAGCAGAACAAGCCCAAGGGCTTCCAGTGCGTCAGTTGCGCCTGGATCAAGCCGGCCGAGCCGAACCTGTTCGAATATTGCGAGAATGGCGCAAAGGCCACCGCTTGGGAGATCACCACCAAGCGCGTCGGCCCCGAATTTCTCGCCAAGCACACCTGCGCCGAGCTGGCGGGCTGGCCCGATCATGACCTTGAAGCGATCGGCCGCATCACGGAACCCATGAAGTGGGATGCGGCGACGGATAAGTATGTCCCCGTCGCCTGGGACGACGCTTTCCGCGAGATCGGGCAGCAGCTCCGCGGCATGGACCCGAAGAAGGTGGTGTTCTACGCCTCCGGCCGGGCGTCGCTTGAGGCTACCTATATGTACGCCCTGTGGGCCCGGCTGTTCGGCAGCAATAACCTGCCCGACAGCAGCAACATGTGCCACGAGCCGAACTCGGTCGCGTTGCCGCTCAGCATCGGCGTGCCTAAGGGCACCTTGACGCTGGAGGACTTCGACAACGCCGACCTGCTGATCTTCGCCGGACAAAACCCGGGTACGAACAGCCCGCGCATGCTGAATGAGTTGGCGAAGGCCAGTAAGCGGGGCGCGCCGATCATCACCTTCAACCCGCTGCGGGAGCGCGCGCTGGAGCGGTTTCGCAGCCCGCAACACGTCAAGGAGATGGTCACGGCAACCGACACGCCGATCAGCACGCAATATCACCAGCTCCGCATCGGCGGCGACGTCGCGGCCCTGTCCGGCGTCTGCAAGCACGTATTGGAGCTGCATGACGCGGCGATGGCGGACGGCCAGCCCGCCGTGCTGGACCTCGCCTTCATCGAGCAGCACACGCACGGGTTCGACGCCTTCGCCGCCTTCATCCGCGGCCAGGGCTGGGACCAGCTGGAGCGGCATTCCGGCCTAACCCGCACCGCGATGGAAGCGGCCGCGGTGGTCTATGCGCGCAGCAGCGGCGTGATCGGCATCTACGGCATGGGGCTGACGCAGCACCGCACCGGGGTGAAAAACGTCCAGATGCTGGTGAACCTGCTGCTGCTGCGCGGCAACATGGGCAAGCTCGGCGCCGGCATCTGCCCGGTGCGCGGCCACAGCAACGTGCAGGGGCAGCGTACGGTGGGCATGACGGAAAAGCCCGAGCTGGTTCCGCTCGACCGCCTAAAGGAGCAATACGGGTTCGAACCGCCGCGCGAGCGGGGGCTCAACACCGTCGAGTCCTGCGAGGCCATCGTAAAGGGCGAGGTGCAGGCGATGCTGCAGCTTGGCGGCAACCTGGTGCGCGCCATCCCCGACACCATGCTGATGGAGGAGCGCTGGCGCGACATCCCGCTGACGGTGATGATCTCGACCAAGCTCAACCGCAGCCACCTTGTACACGGGCGCAGCGCCTACCTGCTGCCGTGCCGCGGCCGGATCGAGATAGACCGGCAGGCAACGGGTCCGCAGGCGGTGACGATCGAGGACACCAGCGCCTGCGTCCACGCCTCGCACGGCATCCGCGAGCCGGCGAGCGGGCACCTGCTGAGCGAACCGGCCATCATCGCCGGGCTGGCGAAGGCATCCTTGCCCGGCAATGCACTGGTGCCCTGGGACGACTGGGTGGCGGATTATGGGCGGGTGCGCGACGCGATCGAGGGCACGTACCCCGACCTGTTCAAGGACTACAACGAGCGGATGGCACAGCCGGGCGGGTTCCATCTGCCGTTGGCCGCACGCAAGCGGGAATGGCACACTGCAACCGGCAAGGCCAACTTCATCGACCCGGGCAGCCTGGACGAGGACCCGGTGGCGGACCCGGCAGACCGCAGCGTGCTGCAGATGATGACGGTCCGCAGCAACGACCAGTTCAACACGACGATCTACGGCTACCATGACCGGTTCCGGGGAGTGCGCGGCACCCGCATGGTCGTGTTCATGCATCGCAACGACGTGGACCGCCTGTCGTTGGCGGAGGGCGACATCGTCCGGCTGACGACCGCCATGGGCGATGCGGTGGAGCGGCACGTGGACGGGTTCATCGTGACCCCCTACGATATCCCCGAGGGCTGCATCGCGACCTACTACCCGGAGGCGAACCCGCTCATTCCGCTGTGGCACAAGGCGGAGGGCGCCGACACCCCGGCCGCGAAATCCATCCCGGTAAGCGTCCGCAAGCTCGTGATGGATCCGGTCCACCTGGAACCGGGAACCCGCGCACTCAGCCTGACGGCCGGATGATGACGTTTCAATCGAGAGGGCTGGCTTGCACCGCGGCCCTGATCCCGCTCCCGGCCGGCCTGCCAACCGGCAGGTCTTGGACCCGGCTGGGCCGATCGGACCAGCTCAGAAAACGATCCTGGTCGACTCGCTGTTCATCATGCTCCCGATTGCCGAACCGATCATCGTCGCGGTCACGAGCTTCGCCTGGTGCTTCCGCGCGTCTCACGCCGCGCCAAGCAACTGCCGGACTGGGCTGCCGTATCCTGGAAGCGTTGCGCCACCTCGCCGATGCAGGGCTGTTCAACGCTGTTGCCCTGGCGTTACTGGGTCCGTCCCGCCACAAATGTGGAATGAGGTAAGGCATCAGGTGACCATCCCCCGTTATGGTGGACACGGGTTACGGCCTACGCGGCCGCGGCGAGTTCTTCCTTGCTTGCTGGCGTCATGTAGCCGAGGCTCGAGTGCAGACGCTTGCGATTGTGCCAGCCTTCGATGGCCCTGAAGAGGG
>DASWOJ010000376.1:0-3339 GCA_036398775.1 Acetobacteraceae bacterium | reverse complement strand
CGAGGTTGTTCTCGATCGGCGTGCCCGACAGGCACAGCCTATGCGCGGTGTCGAGCTGGCAGACCGCCCGGGTCGCCTTCGCGTCGGGACTCTTGATCGCCTGCGCCTCGTCCAGCACCACCATGTGCCAGGGGCGCGCCTTCATGTGCTCGATATCGCGGGCCAGCACCGTGTAGGTGGTGATGACGACGTGGACGCCGTCGAGCTGCTCGCGCCGCTGGTCGCGCCCCTGCCCGTGCAGCACCACGATCTTCAAATGCGGGGCGAATTTATTCAGCTCGGCGGACCAGTTGGAGATCAGGCTGGTGGGCACCACGATCAGCGCCGGGTTCGCCATCCGCCCGGCGGCGTGTTCGATGGTCATGTGGGCGATGGTCTGCGCGGTCTTGCCCAGGCCCATCTCGTCGGCCAGGAATCCGCTCAGCCCCAGGCTGGACAGATGCTGCAGCCAGCCGACGCCGTGCTCCTGATAGGGGCGCAGGCTGGCCTTGAACGAGTCCGGCAGGGTGGCGGGCCGGATCTCCGGCGCTTCGCGGAAGCGTTCGACCGTGGCGGCGATGGAGGCGGCGTCCTGCCAGCGGGTGGTCAGCAGATCCTCCAGCTCCAGCACAGCGACCGCTTCGCCCTGCGGCAGCACCAGCGCCGATTCGTGGGTCTGTCCGGCCGACTCGATCAGGTCGCCCATCACCGACAGCAGCCGGCGGATGCGCTCGGCCGGCAGCTTCAGCACGCGGCCGTCATCGAGGCTGGTGATCAGTTCGTCGCCCACCACCTGCGCGGCCTCCATGCCGCCGCGCTCGTGCAGCCGGGTCAGGATGGGCAGCAGCGCGTGGCGCACGCCGTCGATCTCGATCCCCAGCTCCAGCGAGAACCGGCCCGGCCCGGCGTCGGTCACCTGGGCGTCGTACAGCCCGATCGTCTCGGCGAAGCGCGGTCCGAAATCGGCGTCGACCTGGCATTTCCAGCCGCGCGCCTGCAGCGCGGTGACGCGCTCGGTCAGGAAGTGGTGCCATTGCTCGCTGGAATCGCGGTCGCGGAACACGAACACCCGGCGCCCCTTGGCCGAGCGCGGGTCGGCGATGCGCAACTGGACGAACCCGTCCTGCCGCAGCGTCTCGGCCGCCGCCGCCTCCGTGTCGGGATCGCGGCGGACGAAGGACGGGCCGGCTGGCCCCAGCGTGCGGACGAATTGCCGCTCGTCATCGGCCTCCGCGACTCCGCCGCCATAGTCGAAGCCGAGCGTCAGCGTGTTCAGCATCACCTGGCGGCCGAATTCGTCCGGCCCGGGCAGCTTGCGCATGCGCAGCACGGGGATGGCCGGGCGGTCGACCATGACCTTGTCGCTCTCCAGCTCCAGCACCACCGCGGGTTCCTTGCGCTGGCCGCGGGGGCGGATGGCGACGGGCGGCGGTGCAGGCTGGCGCAGCCGCACCCGGCCAACCTCGCCGGTGGCGCCGTCGACATACCAGGGGCCGGAATCGCCCAGCAGCACGCCGGACTTGGCGGGCAGCCTGGGCGGCGTGTTGGTCTCGAAGGTGCGTTCCTCGCCGGGCACTAGGCGCTTGGCGGTCGACGCCCAGCGCGCCTGCCCGGATTTCAGCAGCACGCCCAGCGCCGAAGGCAAATCCTTACTGGGGATGCCGACCTTGCTCTCGTCGACGCCGCCCATCATGCGGGCGACGGCGCGGGTAGCTTCGCCATGCGCCGGGTCGGCGCCGATCTTCGCGGGCGTGGTCGCCTCCAGCCGCCCGGTGCGCTCGCCCACCAGCGCCGCGGTGACGAAGCAGGCGTAGGGCGGCTGGCCCGGCGAGACGTCGAACACGAGTCGCTGGCGCTCCTGCGCCGGGCTGGCGGTCAGGTTGTCGAGGAAGGTCTTCTGTTCGGCCCGGCGCAGCGCCGGGTAGCGGTCCAGGGCCGCCAGCGCCGCCGCGGCCAGGTGCGCGCAGCCCGGCAGGCGGCAGGTGCATTTGGTTTCGAACGTCACGCGGCGGCCGGAGACCTGCGGAAGAAGCGACGCGGTGTGCTTCTTCGCGCCATCCCCGACCACGGCGCTGATGGCGTCGCCGACCAGCGACACCTCTACGGAACCGATCAGCACCAGGGTGCGGCCGCGAGTCAGAGTACGGGCGTCGAACACGCGGCCGAGATCGTCGGCAGAAAACGGCACGGGCATTAAGCGGGAACCTCGGACAGGAGTGCGGGCCTCGGATGGTCGGCAGGGAGGAACCCTGTGGTGGACGGCGACGGCCGGGCGCGGCACGACCCAAAGGGTCTACCTCTTTGGATGGCCTCGTGTCACCGGTTGCGAGACGTCCGCCGGTCACAAAACGTTTGAGCAATGTCCGGTGTGGCAGGTGAACATCGCGCCGCCCTGCCCTATGGTGCCCGGATGACCCCTCCGTCCCTGCGCACCATTGGCTACGAGGCCTCGACCTTCGGGCTGGTGCGCGACACGCTGGCCGCCGCCGGGGTGCGGCTGCTGGTGGATGTCCGGGCGCTGGCCGGGTCCCGCAAACCCGGCTTTTCCAAGCGCCAACTGGCCGCCGGGTTGGCAGAGGTGGGAATCGGCTACGTGCATCTACAGCCGCTCGGCACGCCGAAACCGGGACGCGACGCGGTGCGGCGGGGCGACGTCGCCACCATGCACCGCCTGTTCCTGGAGCATATGACGGCCGACCGCCCCCAGTCCGCCCTGACCGAGGCGGTGACCCTGGTCCGCTCCACCCCGTCATGCCTGCTATGCTTTGAGCGGGACCACCGGACCTGCCACCGCACCCTGGTGGCCGAGATGGTGGCCGCAGAGACGGGCCAGGCCATCGTGCATCTTGAGACTCCGGAACTGTTCGGAAGCTGAACGGCGCGGATTGCAGCCGGGCGAACAGCGGACCATGGTGCAGGCACGCAATGTCGTCATTCTGCAACCCGAAGAGTTAGGTCGCCCATGCCTCCCGCACCTCCGCTCCCGTCCGAGCCGCTGATCAGTCCAGAAACATTCCGCAACTGCCTACGCCATGTGCCTGGCGCGGTTGCGGTGATCACCACGCTGCATGACGGGGAACGGTCCGGGCTGACGGCGACGGCGGTGTGTTCCGTCAGCGCCGAGCCGCCGCAGATGCTGGTGTGCGTCAACCGCTCCAGCAGCCCCGAGGCGCTGATCGTGGCGTCAGGGCGGTTCGGCATCAGCTTTCTGGCCCATGACCAGCGCGAGGTGGCGAACGCCTTCTCCACCAAGGATATCGACCGGTTCGCGTCCGCCAGCTGGACGGAAACGCCGGCGGGCATTCCGCTGCTGGACGGCGCCGCGGCGGCGTTCGAATGCGTGGTGATGCAGACGGTCGC
>DASWOJ010000375.1:0-14609 GCA_036398775.1 Acetobacteraceae bacterium | reverse complement strand
GGCCTGGCGCACGCGGGAGTATTCGATGCCGCCCTGATACAGCGGGATGGAGGCGTTCAGCACGACGGTCGCCGACCGGCTGGACAGCCCGGCGGTTTGCTGCCCGTCCGTTTGGGCGGCGGACCCCTGTATGCTGAGCTGCGGCATCAGGGCGGAGAACTGCAGGTCCACGTTGTCCCGCGCCGCCGAGTCGTCGAACAGGGCGGCGATCACGTTGGGGTTGTTCTGGACGGCGAGCTGCACCGCCTCCGCCTGGCTTTTGACCGGCAGCTTGAGCGGCTGCGGCTCGATCAGCTGCTCCGGCAGCTCGCCGACGAACTGCCGGTACTGCGAGCGGGCGATCTGCAGGTTGCCTTCGCTGGTTTGCCGGGTGGCGCGGGCGCCGGCCAGCGCGGCCTCGGCTTGGGCCACGTCCGTGCGGGTAATCTCGCCGACGCGGAAGCGGTCGTTGGTGGCCTGCAACTGCCGGGTCAGCACCTGCTCGTTGTTGATGTTGAGCTGCAGGACCTGCTGCTGCTGGATCACGTTGACGTAAGCGTTGATGACGTTGGTGAACACCGTCTGCTCGGTGGCGATCAGCCGGCCGCGCTGGGCGAAGACGCGGTTGTCGGCCTGGTTGGTGCTCGACCGCGTGGCGCCGCCGCGATACACCGGTTGGGTCAGCGTGACCTGGTTGGTGCTGAGCTGCCGGTTGTTGCGGCCCGTCACCTCGGAGTTCTGCCCGCTGAAGGCGTTCCGCGTCTGCGACGTGACGTCTCCGCCGCTGTAGCCGACGGAGCTTGCGATGATCACCGACGGCCGCCAGCCCGACAGCGCCTGCGGCACGCCTTCGTCCACGACGCGGAGCGAGGCGCGGGAGGTTTGCAGCGTCGGGTTGTTGGAATACGCGGCGGCGAGCGCATCCTGGATCGTCTTGGGCTGTGCACTGGCCGGAGCGGCCAAGCCGATGGCCAGGGCCGGCAGGAAGGACGCGCACAGGATCAGTTGACGCATGGGCTGTGGTCTCCGCGGATGCCGGGCCGTTGCCTGGACGGCATATCCTGCCACAACCGTGCCCGGCGTTCCAACAGGCAGGGCGTTCGAACAGGCAGGGCAGCGCCGGAACCGGGGCCGTGCCAGAACCGGGGCCATGCCAAAGGCTGGGCGTGACGGCTGGAGCGTGAAGGCTGGGCCGTCAGAACTGGAACGTGGGGCGGGCGGCGAAGGCAGGCAGCAAGGGCGTCGCGCAGTCGAACATCGGCTGTGCCCGCAGCACGCCGGCAACGCCGCTGTGTTCCGCCAGCACACCGTGCCCGGCGCCGGCCCGCTCCGCCAGCACGGTCACCAGCCGGCCGCCCTCGCGGCGCACCTGCGCGCCCAGCGCATCGGGGATGGAGCGCACCGCCCCCTCGATCATCACCACGTCCCAGGGTGCCCCGGATGGCAGTCCGTCCGGCAGCGGACCCGCCTGGATGCGTACGCCGGGCGCCAAGGACGGGAGCACGGCGCGGGCGATGGCCAGCAGCGCCTCGTCGTCCTCCAGCGCCGTGACCTGGCCGCCGCAGGCCGCCAGCAGCGCCGCGCCGTAGCCAGGCCCGGCGCCGACGACCAGCACCCGCTCCCCGTCGCGCACGCGGGCGAGCTGGGCGAGGCGGGCGATCACCATCGGCTCCACGAGCGCGCGGCCGCGGGGCAGCGGCACGTCTTCGTCCGCGTAGGCGAGCGAGGACAGGTGCGCCGGCAGGAACCGCTCGCGCGGCAGGCTGCGCATGGCGCGGATGATTCGGGGGTCAATGACCTTGTTGGGGCGTATCTGGCCGTCCACCATGTGGTCACGGGCCTGGGCGAAGTCCTGGCCGGGCGGCGGGGCGCTTTGCGGGGCGGGCTGGTCCATGACGGTCCTGTGTGCTGGTGCTGCGGCCTTATAGGTGCGCGCACGCGCGGAGGCAAAGCAGGACGACGCTTGACCGGGGCCAGGGCGTGGACGATATACGGCGCCCTGCGTCCCGGGGGTCCGGTGGCAGAGTGGTGATGCAGAGGACTGCAAATCCTCGAATGCCGGTTCGATTCCGGCCCGGACCTCCAACGCGCTCATGCGACGTCGCTGACATCATCCGGGATCGGCCTGCGGGTGGTCGGACTCGAACCGACATGATCTTGCGATCGGCAGATTTTGAGTCTGCTGTGTCTACCGTTCCACCACACCCGCACGGCGCGCCCCCTATACACGACCCTGCTCCCGCCCGCCAAGCCGCCCCTTGGCGGGATATGCACAAAATCCGGTTTGCGTCCGCCAGCCTCCGGCGCTATAGGGGCGTCCCGCCTGATCCCGGATAGCTCAGCTGGTAGAGCAAGCGACTGTTAATCGCTCGGTCGTTGGTTCGAGTCCAACTCCGGGAGCCAGGCGGCTGCCAATTCACAAAGGCCGGGAAAACGCCACGGCCGCTGCAGGCGCCGCGTTCCCCTCGATGCCGGCCTGCCCCCCCCTGGCGCAAACGCCCCCCGGCACTGACGGCATTCGTCACGCAGGCCGCCGGGCATTGCGCCTCCCCTGCCCAGGGCCACGCCGCCGCGATGGTTGAGAGCGGGTGAGACCTGGTAAGGCTGGGACTGCCGGGGAGGGACAGGACCGATGCAGGCAATGCCCGCCAGGATGCTCGCCGCCTGATGGTGTCGGACCGCTCTGGCATCGCATCGGTGATCGCCGGCACTTTGGCGCCAGCCTCCTTCTCCCGCTCGCATCCTTGAGACAGCGTGCATGGCGGTCAGCACAACAGCCCGGCCTCGCGGAAGCTGGTCGTGCGTCCGTTGCCGACAATGATGTGGTCGCGCAAGCCAATCTCCAGGGCCGACGCAGCCAAGCGTACCTGCCGGGTCATTGCGATGTCCTCCCGCGAAGGCGTTGGGTCGCCACTGGGATGATTGTGGACCAGGATCAGCGCTTTTGCGTCGAGCTCCAGCGCCCTGCGCACGACCTCCCTGGGATAGACAGGCGTGTGATTCACCGTTCCCCGGGCCTGCACCTCGTCGGCCAACAGCATGTCGCGGCTGTCCAGGAACAGCACCCGGAACTGCTCAATCCGCTCATGGGCCAGCGCAGTGGCCAGGTATTCGGTCAGCCGCACGCGGTTATCGAGTATAGGCTGCGACGCTATCGCTGCCCGGCCGAGCCTGATCGCCGCCTCATGGATCAGGCGGATCGCAGCGACGCTGTGCGGACCCAAGCCCTGCACCTGCGAAAGCTCCGATGCAGGTGACGCCAGGACCGCCGCGTAGCTTCCAAACCGTCTCAAGGCCCGAATGGCGGTCACCCGATCCTCGCCGGGCAAAACGAAGCCGAGCAGCCGGACCAGACGATCAACATCGGACGATGCAGGCGACGGTGGGACCGGAGATGACCGGACCGCCATCGGCGCCGAAGCTACGCTTATTGCCAGTGCAGCCAGCGCGTCCAAGCCATCCGCAAACCTTGCCGCCGGCATCTCCGCAAAGCCGGGCTGGGCCTGAGGCTCTGGCGGCATGTCGTGGCGGGGAACCTGCGCGAGTGCGTGCCTTGCTTCCACCAGCAAGCGCTCCCGCAACGCCGACCAGACCTCCCCTCCAGGTTCCCGCGTGCTTCCTGCCGCGAAGAGGTGCAGCACCATTGGCGCTGGCGCGTTCCGGACCCGCACGTGCAGCCGCTGGACCCCGGCCTCTCGGGCCAATCGGTCGGTCACGGCCGTCATCGCGGCGTCCGGGACAACTCCCCTGGGCAGGCTGGCTACGTCCAGATCGAGCACCGCATCGAACTGACAGCCCGGGCGGCTGGGTTCGGCCCGGGTTCGCCAGCGTCGAAAAAGCCCGAACACGTTAAAGGCCCCCGGTCAGGCTGCACCAGCGCCGGTCCCTCCCGATGACCACGAGATCGTAAAGCGTGATCGAGAGCGCTTCAGCACGCTCCTGAACCGTCTGGAACAATGCGCAGTCGGCTTCCGTGACCTCGGGAGAGTCCGCGCTTCCACGCACCAGGATGACCGCCGTGGCATGACGTCCCAGCGCCTCCCGCAACACTCGCCCGGCGATTGACGGCGCATCCGCCGCGTCGCATGCACGTTCCGCAAGAACCTGATTTCGGGTTCCAAGCAGCACCGCCGACCAGCCCTGACTCCAGGGTCGGGCGCCATCGGCAAGGTAGCGGGCCAGAGCAAGGTGGTCGCCCAGCATCACCGGGTCTCGATGCTCGGCCTTGGTCAATTGCTCCGCAGCGTCGGCAATCATCTTGAACGCCTCGGCGGCCCGCGGCGGCACACCGGCTTCGCAGAGCGGCTTGGCTGCCGCCATAAGGGCCTTGGCCAACCCGCCGAACCGCATGATCAGCCCTTTGGCCAACGGCTTGGTGTCGCGACGCGGAATCCCGAGAAAAAGCAGCATCTCGAGGATTTCGTAATCGGCCAGCGCAGCCGGGTCCTTGAGCAGGCGTCCCCGCATACGCCCTCGATGCCCATGAGGACCTGTTCCCTGGATTATGTCTGCTTGTCGTCCCTGCATCCTCGCCCTGCATCAAGCTGCGCAAACCTAAGCAAGTTGCGGAAGCGGCGCCAGCAGAAACCGGGCCTTAAAAACCAGGCCTATAATCCAGCTGTATTCAGATTATTCCAAATACTAGAGCGCACGACGTGCAATTGGCGTGGCATTTCACTTTACGGACACAACGCCTGTATGGCATCGCCAGGCCGAACTTCTCGCCGGGTTTAGCCATTATCCAATCGTCATCAGGTTGGCGTTGCCCCCAGCCGCGGTCGTGTTGGTGCTGACCACCTGCTCCTGCATCAGCATGTCCAGCGCGCAGTCCGGCCCGGCCAGCACCGGCACGACTGGCCCCTCCTGCCGGGCCAAGCGGTCCAGCAGGGCGAGCAGGGCATCAGCCTTGCCGTCGAACAGCACGGCGTCGCAGGCCCCGGCCGGGTCCGGCACGGCCGCAACCCAACCCGACAGCGCCGGCGGCAAGCCCGGCAGCGCCTCCCGCACCACAGCCCGGTTGCCGGTGGCCAGCGCCGCCGACACCTGGCGCAACACCGCCGCCGAACGGCCCATGCAGGCAACGCGTCCGCGCGGCTGCGTTCGGTACAGGTTCCGCTCGCCGACCGGTCCCGGCAACTCCATCGCCGCCCCAACCGGCGCGGCGGCGATCAATTCGGCGCAGGCTGCTGCCTCTGCAGGGCGTTCCGCCGCCAGCCACTCCGCCCAGGCCCGCGCCGGCGCCGGGGCGGACCCGACCGGCAGGCCGGGGTTCGCCGGGCAAGCCGCCAGCAGCCGGCGCAGATACAGCGGCCCGCCCGCCTTCGGCCCGGTGCCGGACAGGCCATGCCCGCCGAACGGCTGCACCCCCACCACGGCGCCGACCAGGTTGCGGTTGACATACACGTTGCCGGCGGCGGCCCGGTCCGCCATGCGCTCGGCCACTTCGTCCAGCCGGGTGTGGACGCCGAACGTCAGGCCATAGCCGGTGGCGTTCACCGCATCCACCGCCGCGTCCAGCCGGTCCCGCGGCACGCGCAGCACGTGCAGCACCGGGCCGAACACCTCCTGCTTCAGGTCCGAAACCGCGCCGACCTCGATCACGGTTGGCGCGACGAAGGTGCCAGCCTCGCACTCCGGCGGCAGCGGCGCGGCATGGACCGGGTGCCCCGCCGCGCGCATCGCCTCGACGTGCGCCAGGATGCCCTCGCACGCCGCTTCCGAGATCACCGGGCCGACATCCGTATCCAGCCGCGCCGGGTTGCCGACCCGCAGCTCCGCCAACGCGCCGCGCAGCATCGCCAGGACGCGGTCCGCCGCCTCCTCCTGCACGCACAGCAGCCGCAGCGCCGAGCATCGCTGCCCCGCGCTGTCGAAGGCCGACGCCAGCACGTCGGCGACCACCTGCTCCGTCAGCGCGCTGCTATCCACGATCAGGGCGTTCTGCCCGCCGGTCTCCGCCACCAGCGGCACCGGATGGCCGTCCGGCCGTAGGCGCCGGGCCAGTTGCGCCTGGATCAGCCGCGCCACCTCCGTCGAGCCGGTGAACACCACGCCTCCGACCCGCGGGTCGCCGACGATCTGCGCGCCGACTTCCCCGGCGCCGGGCAGAAGCTGCAAGACGTCTGCAGGTACGCCGGCAGCATGCAGGATGCGGACGGCCTGCGCAGCGATCAGCGGCGTTTCCTCCGCCGGCTTCGCCAGCACCGTGTTGCCCGCTGCCAGGGCCGCCGAGGCTTGGCCAGTAAAGATTGCCAATGGGAAGTTCCACGGGCTGATGCAGGCCACGGGGCCAAGCGGCACGTGCGCCGCGCCAAAGCCCGCCGCCTGCCCGGCGTAGTAGCGCAGGAAGTCCACGGCCTCCCGCACCTCGGCCACGGCGTTCGGCAGGCTCTTGCCCGCCTCCCGGACGATCAGGCCGAGCAAGTGCGGCATCTCCGCCTCCAACGCATCCGCGGCGCGCAGCAGGCAAGCGGCGCGGCCGGCCGCCGGGGTCGCGGCCCAGCCCGGCGCGGCGGCGGCGGCGCGGGCCAGGGCGGCGTCCACCTCCGCGGGCATGGCCTCCCGCATCCAGCCCACCACGTCCGCGGCGATGGCCGGGTTGCGGACCGGCTGCGGCGGGGCGGCGCCGTCCCCAGCCACCCACGCCTCCGCCTGGTCCAGGACCCCCGCCAGGGACGCAAGGGTCTGCTCGTTCGAGAAGTCCAGCCCGGCGGAGTTGTGCCGGTCGTCGAACAGGCTGCGCGGCAGGCGGATCATCGGATGCGGGCTGCCGGCCGGCTGCTCCGCCGCCACCTGCCGCACGGGGTCGGCGGCCAGTTCGGACACCGGCACCGCCGGGTCCTGGATGCGGTTCACGAACGACGAGTTGGCGCCGTTCTCCAGCAGGCGGCGCACTAGGTAGGCCAGCAGCGTCTCGTGCGTGCCCACGGGGGCGTAGATGCGGCAGGGGCGGTCCAGCGGGCCGACGATCTCGTCATACAACCCCTCCCCCATTCCGTGCAGGCACTGGAACTCGTAGCGGTCCGGCCGCCAATCTGGCGCCATCTGGTAGATCGCGGCGACGGTGTAGGCGTTGTGGGTGGCGAACTGCGGGAACACCGCATCGGGCGCGGCCAGCAGCTTGCGGGCACACGCCAGGTAGGACACGTCGGTATGCGCCTTGCGGGTGAACACGGGGAAGCCCTGCAGCCCGTCCACCTGGGCGCGCTTGATCTCGCTGTCCCAGTAGGCGCCCTTCACCAGGCGCAGCATCAGCCGGTGGCCGCTGCGCCGGGCCAGGTCCACGATCCAGTCGAGGACATACGGGGCGCGCTTCTGATAAGCCTGCACGACGAAGCCGATGCCGTCCCAGCCCGCCAGCGCCGGGTCGAAGCACAGCGACTCCAGCAGGTCGAGTGACAACTCCAGCCGCTCGCTTTCCTCGGCGTCTATGTTCAGGCCGATACCGTAGGTCTTGGCCTGCAGCGCCAGGGCCTGCAAGCGCGGCAGCAGCTCCGCCATCACCCGCGGGCGCTGCAGTCGGGAGTAGCGGGGGTGCAGGGCTGACAGCTTTATCGAGATGCCCGGCCCGCCGATGATGCCGCGCCCGGCGCTGGCCGTGCCGATGGCGTGGATCGCCGTTTCGTAGTCCCTGTAGTAACGTTCGGCGTCCCCGGCGGTCATCGCCGCCTCGCCCAGCATGTCGTAGCTGTAGCGGTAGCCCCGTGCTTCCAGCCGGCGGCTGCGCCCCAACGCCTCCTGGATCGTTTGTCCCGTGACGAACTGCTCGCCCATCATGCGCATCGCCAGGTCCACGCCCCGGCGGATCAGCGGCTCGCCGCCGCGGGCGACGAGCCGGGTCAGCGCCGCGGCCAGGCCGGATTGGGACGCGCCGCCCGTCAGCTTGCCCGTGACCACCAGGCCCCAGGTGGCGGCGTTCACGAACAGGGACGGCGAGTGCCCGACATGCGCCAGCCAGTCGCCGGCGCCGATCTTGTCCCGGATCAGCGCGTCGCGCGTCGAGGTGTCGGGGATGCGGAGCAGGGCCTCGGCCAGGCACATCAGGGCGACACCCTCCTGGGTGCTCAGCGAATACTCGCGCACCAGGCCCTCGACGGTGCCGCGGTTGCCCTTGGCGCGCAGGGCCGTCACCAGGCGGGCGGCCAGCGCCTCTGCCTGTGCAACGGTGTCCGGCGGCAGGGTGGCGCCGGGCAGCAATGCTTGGACGCACTCCGGCTCCGCCCGCCGGTAGGCGGCGGTGACGGCGGCGCGCAGCGGAGGTTGCGGCTGCACTCCGGCGAGGAAATCCTGGAACGGGTGCGGGGCAGCCAGGGGGGCATGGTCGGGCATGGCAACGATGTGGGCGCGGATGGCGGCGAAGGGAATGGCTGCCGTCACGGCTCGAACACCACCTGAACCCGGGTGCTGGGATACCGGGCGATCCCGAACTCGACCACCGCCTCGGCATCGTCCACGTTGACGTTCTCGCACACCAGCAGCGGCCGGCTGCGGGACACGCGCAGCAGCTTGCCCTCCGCCGCCGTGGGCATCCGGGCGCCGACGCGGGTCACGCGGCGGACGTAGTTGCCGACACCCACCGCCGCCAGCGCCGCGGTGATGGTCGGCTGGTCCTGCAGGGCGCCCAGGATGCCGGGCAGCCGTTCCCTCGGGAAGTAGTGCGTGGTCAACGTCACCGGCATCCCGTCGGCCAGGCCCAGCCGCTCATAGGCGACGACGGCCTCGCCGGGCGCGACCTCCAGCCCGGCCGCCACGGGTTCGGTCGCCGCGATGACGCGCAGATGCAGCGCCTGGCCGGACGGCTCCCGGTTCTGCCGGCGTATCCACTCGCTGAAGCGGGTACGCGATTGCACCTCGTAATCCAGCAAGTCCTCGGCGACGAAGGCGCCGCGCCCCTGCTCGACCCGCACTAGGCCGGATTGGGCCAGGCTTTCGACCGCCCGGCGGATCGTATGGCGGTTCACGCCGTGTTCGGCGGCCAGTTGCGCCTCGGTTGGCAGGCGGTCGCCGGGGCGCAGGCCGCGCGGGCCGATGCCGGCCGACACGCGCTGCGCGATCTGGCGCCACACGGGCGCAGGACGGGGCGTGGAACTGGGCGGGTCTGTCATGCAATCGTCATCCCTGCGGCGCCATTCCCATGCAGCTCCGGCTTGACTGCTACCGGAAACCGGCATAGTTGTCTAGACAAGTTGGAGGTCCCCGCCGATGTACAGCGATGCCGACCTGACCCGCCGCCGGCAACGCTGGATGTCGGTCCTGGCCCGCGCCACGGCGGACGAGCTTGCCGCCGGGCTGCCGGACCTGCCCGCCTACACCCGCCTGCGCGGGCCGGAGGCTGGCCTCGTCATGCTGCGCGGCCGGGCCGGCGGCGCCGGCAATCCGTTCAACCTGGGAGAAGCCACGGTCGTCCGCTGCACCGTCCGCACGCCGTCCGGGACGGTCGGGCACGCCTACTGCCTAGGGCGCGACCTGCGGCAGGCCGAGCTGGCGGCGGTGCTGGATGCGCTGTTGCAGGACGCGGAGACCGGCCCGGCGCTGGAAACCGGGGTGGTCGCCCCGCTGGCCGAAGCCCAGGCAGCCCGGCGCGCCTTGCTGGCCCGGCGTGCCGCGGCGACGCAGGTGCAGTTCTTTACCTTGGCAACGATGCGCTCATGATACTCGGCGCCGGCTTTGCGGACCCCGTGCTGGATGGCCAGGCCTGCTTCCGCGCCGTGCTGGATGCCCTGGCGCATCCCGGCCGGATCGTCGCCGCCGAGGCGCCCGACCCGCCGTCGCCGCTGGACCCGGCTACTGCGGCGGTGCTGCTGACGCTGGTGGATGCGGAAGCGTCGTTGTGGCTGGACGACGCGGCTGCGCCTGCACGGGATTGGATCGCCTTCCACTGCGCCGCACCCCTGGCGGCGCGGGGCGAGGCGGCGTTCGGATTGTCGCTGGGCGCCGCATCGCTGACAGGGTTCGGCATCGGGACGGACGATGCGCCGGAGAATGGGGCAACCCTGATCCTGCAAGTCGAGGCGCTGGGCCGCGGCCTGCCGTTGCGCCTGTCCGGGCCGGGCCTCGCCGCCCCGGCGGTCTTGCGTGTGGACGGCCTGGCACCGGGCTTCGTCCAGGAGTGGACGGCGAACCATGCCGCCTTCCCGCGCGGGGTGGACCTGATCCTGTGCGCCGGCAGCCGGATGGCCGCCCTGCCCCGCAGCGTGCGGATCAAGGAGGGATAGCGATGGCGCCGCCGAGCAGGGGTTTCTGGTGGGCGACCCGCAGCGTGCGGATCGAGGAGGGATAGGGATGGCCTACGTCGCCGTGAAGGGCGGGGAGCGCGCCATTGACGCCGCCCATGCCTGGCTGGCCCACGACCGCCGCGGCGACCCGGCCGTGCCGCTGCTGGCGCCGGAGCAGATCGAGCAGCAGCTTGGCCGCGCCGTGGACCGGGTGATGGCGGAGGGATCGCTGCTGGACCGCGGCCTGGCGGCGCTTGCCATCCGCCAGGCGCAGGGCGACCTGATCGAGGCCGCGTTCCTGCTGCGCGCCTACCGCACCACCCTGCCCCGCTTAGCCTACTCCGAGCCGGTGGAAACCGGCGCCATGCTGGTGACCCGGCGGGTGTCGGCGATCTTCAAGGACCTGCCCGGCGGCCAGGTGCTGGGGCCGACCTACGACTACACCCACCGCCTGCTGGACCCGGCCGAGACGCCGGCGCCCGCCCTCCCGGCGGAGGCTGCTGCCGACCCCGCGCCGATGCCGCCCGCCTTCTCCATTCTGGGACAGGAAGGGCTGGTCGAGCCGGACGCCGCCGCCGGGGCGCAGCCGTTCGACATCACCCGGGCGCCGCTGTCGTTTCCGGCCGGTCGGGATGCCCGGCTGCAGGCACTGGCGCGGGGGGATGAGGGGTTCCTGCTGGCCCTGGGCTACTCGACCCAGCGCGGCTACGGCAACACGCATCCCTTCGTCGGCGAGCTGCGGGTCGGCGAGGCGTCGGTGTGCATCACCCCGCCGGAGCTTGGCTTCACCGTGGACATCGGCGACGCCGTGCTGACGGAGTGCCAGATGGTCAACCAGTTCCAGGGCTCGCGCATGGCGCCGCCGCAGTTCACCCGGGGCTACGGCCTGTGCTTCGGCCACGGCGAGCGCCGGGCGATGGGCATGGCGCTGGTGGACCGGGCGATGCGGGCAGCCGAGCTGGGCGAGCACCCGTCCGCCCCGGCGCAGGACGTGGAGTTCGTGGTCTCCCACTGCGACAACGTGGAGGCGACGGGGTTCGTCGAGCACCTGAAGCTGCCGCACTACGTGGATTTCCAGAGCGAGCTTGAGACGATCCGGCGGATGCGGGCCGAAGCGCAGCAGACGGCCGAAGCCTCGCTGCCGGACGCCGCCGAATGAGCACGGCACCCCCCTTCTCCCTCTCCCTCCGGGAGAGGGCCGGGGTGAGGGAAAGGCTCAGCAGCGCAAGGCCGTCCCACCGTGACGACCAGGAGGCAGCGCTGTCCCTTCGCCCCATCCCGTCAAGGCCAGGCGCAGCGCTTGCGGTTTCCCTCACCCCGGCCCTCTCCCGGAGGGAAAGGGAGAAGGGGGCATCCTGCCCATGACCTACAACTTCGCCTACCTCGACGAGCAAACCAAGCGGATGATCCGCCGGGCCATCCTGAAGGCGGTCGCGATCCCCGGGCATCAAGTGCCGTTCGGCAGCCGGGAGATGCCGTTGCCCTATGGCTGGGGCACCGGCGGCATCCAGGTCACGGCGGCCGTCCTCGGCCCGCAGGACGTGCTCAAGGTCATAGACCAGGGCGCCGACGACACCACCAACGCCGTCAGCATCCGGCGCTTCTTCGCCCGCACCGCCGGCGTCCGCACCACGACGCACACGTCGGAGGCCACCGTCATCCAAACCCGGCACCGCATCCCCGAGACCCCGCTGCGCGAGGGCCAGATCCTGGTCTATCAGGTGCCGATGCCCGAACCCCTGGCCAAGCTGGAACCCAGCCGCGCCGAAACCCGGCGTATGCACGGCTTGGCGGAATACGGGCTGATGCACGTGAAGCTGTATGAGGACATCACCCGGCTCGGCGGCGTCAGCACCAGCTACGACTTCCCGGTGATGGTCGGCGGGCGCTACCTCATGTCGCCGTCCCCCATCCCCGCCTTCGACAACCCGAAGCTGGACGGGATGCCGGCGCTGCAACTGTTCGGCGCCGGACGGGAGAAGCGCATCTACGCCATCCCGCCCTACACCGAGGTACGGTCCCTGGACTTCGACGACCACCCGTTCCGCCCCATCCGCGCGCCGGGCACCTGCGCCTTGTGCGGCAGCGGCGAAAGCTACCTGGACGAGATCGTGACCGACGATCAGGGCGGGCGGATGTTCGTATGTTCCGACACGGATTATTGCAGCGGGCGCGCCGCCCTGCAGAAGGCCGCGGAGTGATGGCCGGGCAGCCCCCCCTTATACACGGCGGGCGCACGCAAGCCGGCCACATGGCGCAACAGGACGCTTCCTGCTCCCTCTCCCTCCGGGACAGGGCCGGGGTGAGGGGGTCTTCGCTGTGGAGCGGAGCACCCCCCGTGCTGACGGCGCGCAACCCCGCATCGGCAAAAACGGTGCCGTCCCGCCCCCTCACCCCAACCCTCTCCCGGAGGAGGAAGGAGCCAAGCACGGTCCCATCCCGCGAGGCCCGGCATGGATGACCCCCTGCTGTCCGCCCGCGGCCTTGCGCTGCGGTTCGGCGGCATCACCGCCCTGCACGATGTCACCGCCGACCTATGGCCCGGCGAGGTCCTGGCAGTCGTCGGCGAGTCCGGCTCCGGTAAGACAACCCTGCTGAATGTCCTGTCAGGACGCCTGGCGCCGGACGCAGGCTCCGTCTGGTATCGCGATCCCGCGGGCGCGCCACACGACCTGCAGGCGATGCCGGCGCCACGGCTGCGGGCGCTGCACCGGTCGGATTGGGGATACGTCCACCAGGATCCGCGCAGCGCCCTGCGGATGCGGGTCTCCGCCGGCGGCAACGTCGGCGAGCGCCTGATGGCCCAGGGCGTCCGCCATTACGGCAGCATCCGCGGCACCGCCGCCGACTGGCTGCGCCAGGTCGAGATTGACCCGGCCCGCATGGACGACATGCCGCACACCTTCTCGGGCGGGATGCTGCAACGCCTGCAGATTGCCCGCACGCTGGTGACGCATCCCCGCCTGGTGTTCATGGACGAGCCGACCGGCGGCCTGGACGTGTCGGTGCAGGCGCGGCTGCTGGACCTGATACGCGGCCTGGTGGCGCGGCTAGGCATCGCCGTGGTGCTGGTGACGCACGACATCGCCGTGGCCCGGCTGCTGGCCGGGCGCATCCTGGTGATGCAGGGCGGACGCGTGGTGGAGACCGGGCTGACCGACCAGGTGCTGGACGACCCGCAGCACCCCTACACGCAACTGCTGGTCAGCTCGGTGCTGCAAGCGTGAGCGCTGGGCAGGTGCAAGCGGCGGTCAGCGTCCTGCTCCCTCTTCCTACGGGAGAGGGTTGGGGTGAGGGGGTCTTGGCTGCGGAGCCGGGCGCTCACGGCGCCGCTGGAACGGGGTTCATGCGGGTCAGGGTCCGCGCTCGCCAGCCTCCTCACCCCGACCCTCTCCCGGAGGGAGAGGGAGAAGGCAGCCGCTCTTTTAAGGCCGAAACGCCGCATCGCGCCGCACGAGGGGCCTTCAAGGGACCCCCGGCATGACCGTCATGCTCCGGGCGGAGGGCCTGGCCAAGACCTTCACCCTGCACCTGCAAGGCGGCACGCGCATCCCGGTCCTGCACGGCGTCGGCTTCGACCTGCGCGCCGGCCAGTGCGTCGCGTTGGCCGGGCCGTCCGGGGCGGGCAAGAGCACCCTGATGCGCAGCCTGTATGGCGCCTACCGCGTGGATGCCGGGCGCATCCTGGTGCGGCATGGCGGCGCGCTGGTGGACATCGCCCGCGCCGACCCGCGGCTGGTGCTGCGGGTCCGCCGCGACAGCCTGGGCTACGTCAGCCAGTTCCTGCGCGTCGTCCCCCGCGTCCCGGCGCTGGACGTGGTGGCGGAGGCCGCGGTGCTGCGCGGGCGGCCGTTGGACGACGCCCGGCGGGAGGCAGCCGTTCTGTTGGCACAGCTCGGCATCCCGCACCGCCTGCATCTCCTGCCGCCCGCCACCTTCTCCGGAGGGGAGCAGCAGCGGGTCAACCTGGCGCGGGGGTTCATCGGCGGCCACCCCGTGCTATTGCTGGACGAGCCGACGGCGTCGCTCGACCCATGCAACCGGGACGTGGTGGTCGGCATGGTCCAGGCCGCCAAGGCGCGCGGCGCCGCCATCGTCGGCATCTTCCACGACGCCGCGGTGCGGGACGCCGTGGCGGATGACACCCTGCAAGTTCTCCCGCATCAGGAAGCCGCATGACGATACTCACCAACGCCCGCCTGGTCCTGCCCGACGAAGTGCTGCTCGGCACCGTCGTGCTGGACGGCGCGCGCATCATCGAGGTGCAGCCGGGCAGCAGCAATGCGCCGGGCGCCGTGGACCTGGGCGGCGACCTGCTCGTGCCCGGCGTCGTGGACGTCCACACCGACAACCTGGAGCGCCAAGTGCAGCCCCGCAGCAACGCCCGCTGGCCCAGCCGGTCGGCCATGCTGGCGC
>DASWOJ010000374.1:0-12174 GCA_036398775.1 Acetobacteraceae bacterium | reverse complement strand
TATGGTCTGGTCCAGCAGGGTTTGCAGCACCGGGCGGTCCAGCAGCAGGAAGCCTTCCTGGGCAAAGAACGGCGACACGTCCGGCCGGCGCACGGTGCGGAAATGCGCGGGATCGCCTTGCAGGGCGGCGGCCAGCCCGTTGGCGGTGGCGTCCGCCATCTCCGGCGCATCGGCCTCCACCACCGCCACCAGCAGGTCGTTGAACTGCGGGAACAGGTGCTTCAGCTCGGCTTCCCGCTGTTTCCATGGCAGCGTCGCGGCGAATAGGCCATCCACGTCGGTCGTGACCTGCAGCCGGGCTGCCGCCAGCCAGGCGCAGCCTGCCGCCAGCAGCAGCCCCAGCAGCAGCACGCGCCACGGACGGCTGGCACTGGCCAGGACGACTCGGCTCAACACGGGAAGATCAGGAGAAGGAGCAAGCATCGGCAGGGCTAAAGCGGAACCCGGCCCGCACCGCAACCCTGCATCGGCTCAGGCGGGCGAGCCATGCGGCCAGCACGGAGCCACGGCAGCCCCGAGGATCTCTCGCCGGTGGATCGGCTGGCCTCGGCGGGGCGCTGCACCGTCCGGCCGGAGTGTGCAGGCCGGCGGGATGGGGGCACCGCAGCCTTAGTGCGGCCAAGCCGCCGCATGGCAGAAATCTTTTCCAGCAAGTCCCTCCATCCCGCTTTTATGCAAAGGGCAGGAAAGGCCGGGGTGACGCGGAGCCGGGCCGTCTTGCCTCAGGCTGAGCCGGGAGCTTCCTGCCGCGCCGGACGGTCCGGCGCCAGCGGGCCCACGATCTGCTGCATCAGCGTGTCGCCGACCGGCGTGTCCACGCCGTAAACCTCGGGCCAGTGGCGCGGCAGGTGCAGTGTGCCGAACACCCGGTCCAGCACCGGCAGCATGGCGGCGTAGTTGCGGTTTCGGTTCTCGGCGTCGTTGGTATGGTGCCAATGATGGAACGCCGGGGTTGCAAGCAGCCACTCCAGCGGGCCGAGGCGCCAGCGGAGGTTGGCATGGATGAAGAAGCCCCAGACCGTGCCGACCACAACCACGATGGCGGGCGACAAGCTGGCGGCGGCACCGCCGCTGCCCGGCCCGGCCAGGCCCAGCACGCATAGCGGCGCCAGGCTGCACAAACGTTCGAACACCATGTCCACGGGGTGAGCGCGGGTGTTGACTAGCCAGTCCATGTGCTCGGCGCTGTGATGTATGGCGTGGAAGCGCCAGAGCCAGGGCAGTTCGTGGCTCCACCGGTGGCCCCAGTAGGCGCCGACCTGCATCACCAGGAAGGTCGCGGCCATTTGCGCCCATAGCGGCAAGGCGGCCACCTGCGCGTGCCAGGCGCCGGGCATGGCGGCATGTGCGGCCCCGGCCAGCACACCCAACGGCGCCGCCAGCAGCGCGCCGGGCAGCAGGCTGGACAGGAAGTAGTAGCCAAGGTCGGCCGCGACGCCGGGCCGCAGTATCCGCGACGGCCGCAGGGCGAACAGCCGCTCCAGCGTCACGAACACGGCGCTGAGCAGCGTGAGCCAGATGCACAAGCGGAACACGTCCGTGGCGAAGATCACGAGGTGCTGGTTCAACGAATGGGACATGGCGGGTCGTTATGCCCGCTGAGAGGCCCGACCGCCACCGGAATGACATTTTTTGACGCACGGCGCGACGGGTGCAGACCCAGGACGGGTGTTGCTGGCGACGAGGCGTTCCCGCTTGATTGCAAGGGGGCAGCGCCATTCCCCATGAAGGATGCTGCCGCGTCCGCCCTGCCCGGTATGCATCAAGCCCGGGCCGGCGGTCACCCGCCCTGGGATTGCGACTGCGACTGACCCTGCTTCAACGGACGCCAGTCCCGGAAGAATGCCGTGCCGATCAGCTCTCCAACCCCGATCAAGCTTCCCTGCACGCTGTCCAGGAAGTCGTGCAGCCCGTGCGGCAGCAGCCGGTCCACTGGGCCGTCGAGCAGGCCGCGCACGTCCTCCAGCCGCTCCAGCACTCCGGCGGTGTCGCGCAGGCCGTAAGCGGTCCGCAGTTGGCCGAGGTGCCAGTTCATCCCGCCGACACACAGCGCGACGCTGCGCGCAAAGGCGGTGTCCGCCAGCAGGAACGCCACCACGTCCGACGGCATGAACCCGGCGTCCGCGACCCGGCGGAACGCATGGTAGCCCGCCGCGGCCCGCAGCACCGCGTTCCACTGCGTCAGCTCGACGATCCGCCGCTCCTCCTCCGTGCCCTGGACCAGCAGGTGATACTTGATGTCCAGCAGCCGGGTCGTCTGGTCCGCGCGCTCGATCAGCCGGCCCAGCTCGTAGAAGTGCCAGCCCTGGTCGCGGAAGAACGTGCCCTCGGTGATGCCGGTATGGGCCTGCACGCCCTCCTTGATACGCCGGCACAGCCGGGACAGCGCGTCGCCGTCCATCTCGGAGGGATCAATCGCCATGACGGTGCGGTGGAACACGTTGAGCTGCATCCACATCTCGGTGGAGATCAGCGGGCGCAGCTTGCGGGCGTTGGTGCGCGCGGCTTCCAGGCAGGCGGGGATGCTGTTGGGGTTGCCGGCATCCAGCAGGTAGAAGCGCTTGACGGCCCCGGCCTCGATGGCCATGCCTCGCTCCTCCAGGCCCGGCCCGTCCGAGTTGATGGCGACCAGGGCGGACCAGGACTCGGTCTCCCGGCCCGGGCTTTCGAAGGTCTGGGTCACGTCTATCAGCCGGGCCAGGTTCTCCACCCGCTCCAGGTAGCGCGCCATCCAGAACAGGCCCTCGGCGTCCCGCGTCAGCAGCGGGGACTGGTGCATGCTCATTCCGCCAGCACCCAGGTGTCCTTGCTGCCGCCGCCCTGGGACGAGTTGACGATCAGGCTGCCCTCCTTGAGCGCCACGCGGGACAGGCCGCTGGGCAGCACCCAGGTATCCCGGCCGGTGATGGCGAAGGGGCGCAGGTCCAGGTGACGCGCCCGCAGCCCGGCGTCGGTCAGGGTCGGCGCCACCGACAGGTTGATCATCGGCTGGCTGATCCAGTTGGCCGGGTCATGCTCGATCAGGCCCCGCGCCGCCTCCAGTTCCGCCCGGCTGGCGCGCGGGCCGACGGTGATGCCGTAGCCGCCGCTCTCGCCGACGGGCTTGACGACCAGCTTGTCGAGGTTGGCCAGGGTGTAGGCCAGCCCTTCCGGCTCGCCGCAGATGTTGGTTTCGACGTTGGGCAGGATCGCGTCCTGGTCGAGGTAGTATTTGATGATGCGCGGCATGTAGGCATACACCGCCTTGTCGTCCGCAACCCCGGTGCCGACCGCATTGGCCAGCGTCACGTTGCCCTTCCGCCAGGCGCCGATGATGCCGCGCACGCCGAGCATGCTGTCGGCCCGGAACACGGCGGGGTCCAGGAAGTCGTCGCCGATGCGGCGATACACCGTATGGACCCGGCGCAGCCCGGCAGTAGTCCGCATCCAGACCTTGTCGTCCTCCACCGTGAGGTCGGCGCCCTCCACCAGCGGCACACCCATCTCGCGCGCCAGGAAGACATGCTCGAAATAGGCGGAGTTGTAGATGCCGGGGCTGAGCAGCACGACCTGCGGGTCGGACACGCCCTCCGGCGCGATCTCGTCCATGGCGCTGCGCAGCCGGCGGCCGTAGTCGTCCACCGGGCGCAGCTTCATGCCGGCAACCAGGTCGGGAAAGGCGCGCAGCATCAGATGCCGGTTCTCGACGACGTAGGACACGCCGGAGGGCGTGCGCGCATTGTCCTCCAGCACGGAAAACATGCCGTCCTGGTCGCGCACCACGTCAATGCCGCAGATGTGGACGTAGGTGCCGAAGCGGACGGGGAAGCTCTCCATCTCCGGGCGGTAGTTACTATTGCCATACACCAGCTCGCCGGGGATCACGCCGTCGCGGACGATGCGGCCGCCGTTGTAGATGTCACCGAGGAACAAGTTCAGCGCGCGCACACGCTGTTTTACGCCGCGCTCCAGCACCGCCCAGTCCGCGGCCGGGATGATGCGCGGCACGCAGTCGAACGGCAGGATGCGGTCAATCGCCGTGGCCTCGGAATACACCGTGAAGGTGATGCCCAGGTTGAACAGGTCGCGCTCCGCCAGTTGCGCCCGGGCGCGGAGCGCGTCGAGGCCGATGGCGGACAGCCGGCTGCGGACAAGCGCGGCGGCGCCCCCGTCATTGTCACGGGCGGTCAGCTCGCAGTAGTAGGCGCCGGAGTCATACTGGTCGAAGGGGTCTGCTGTCATGGCGGCCTTGGGACGGGGTATGGAGGCGGTGTACGGAAGCAGGCGGTATCATGCGCCGTTGTCATTGCAGCGTCACGGCGGGAACGCAATCCGCGTCGTCCATGCAACAGCCTTGCGCCGTCGCCGCAGCCAACTGGTTTGCTGTTGCATATACGAGCGATAGGCGGTTTACCTCCGATGCCAGGTTATGAGGCGCCTCTGCTTCCTCCTGGCCTCATTCCACCTTGGCCCGGAGTTTCCCCATGCGCTTTCCCCTCGGCTTCCTGTCCGCCGGCCTGGTTGCCGCCCAGATGCTGGCTGCCCCGCTGGCGTCGGCAGAATGCGTCCGCCCGGCTGACCATGCCTCATTCGACGTCGCCGCGCTCAAGAGCACCCTGATGGTGACGGCGCTGACCTGCGATGCCGGAGATCGCTACAACGCGTTCATCCGCAAGTATCAGCCGGAGCTGACCTCGCAGGAGCGGACGCTGAGCGGCTTCTTCGTCCGCGCCAACAGCCGCAATGCCCGCAAGCAGCAGGACGACTACGTGACGCAGCTGGCCAACAGCCGGTCGCAGGACGGCACCCGCCGGGGCAGCCTGTACTGCGCCGAGAACCTGCCGGTGTTCGACGAGGTGATGGCGCTGCGCAACGGGTCGGAGCTGGTGGAGTTTGCCGCTGGCAAGACGGTGAACCAGCCGATCAGCGTGGTCGCCTGCGGCGCCGGGGCGCCCGCTGTGACCCGGGCCAGCGCGAGCCACACCACCCGCGCGCCCCGCACCCACCGCGGCTGATCCGAGGCTGGCGGAATAGGACAGGAAAGGGGGCGCAAGACCCCCTTTTTCATGTCGAGGCATTCGCCCCAGAGGCGATGAGGGATCAAGGCGGGAAAGCGGAGCGCCTCCCGCCAGGTTGCAGCGCCACGGTTCAGCGGAAGGCGCTGCGCTTTTTCGCCCTGCACGCCGGCGGAGGCCGCGGCGCCTGCGGCGCAGGCTGCGGCGGCCTACGCCGGCATCAGCGTAGGACGATCTCCACCCGGCGGTTCTGCGGCTCCCGCACGCCCTTGGCAGTTTGCACCAGCGGCTGGGTTTCGCCGAGGCCCTGAACGGTGATCGCCGCGCGTGGCACACCGAGGCGCACCAACTCCGCCGCGACAGTCTGTGCCCGGCGCACCGACAGGCCCTGATTATACTGGGCGGCGCCGCTGCTGTCCGTGTGCCCTGCGACCTCGATCCGCGTGGTTTGCACGCGCTGGGTGGCCTGCGCGGCCTCGGCGATGATCTGCCGGGCACGATCGGTCAGGTCGGCGCGATCCCAGTCGAAAAACACCAGGTAGGTCCGCGCCTCGGTGCGGGCAGGCGCTGGCGCGGGAGCCGCCTCCACCGGAGGCGGCGGCACGTTGAAGGCATAGCGCAGGCCGAGCATCAGGCTGTGATTGTAGTCGTCGGTAGTGGTGATCCGCCCCGTCTGGAGCAGCCCTGGCGATGACACCCGTTCCCCGAACGTCCGGTCACCGGTGAGCGCGAAGAAACGATACTCCGCCGTAAGCGACAGCCCGACCACGGGCGGGATTGGGAACGAGACGCCGGCAATCGCCTGGTAGGCGAAGCTGCTGTCCACGCCGCGGGAGACGGTCGTGCTGAGCGGGGCTGACAGGGTGTAGCGCCGGTCCACCCAACTGTAGCCTGCGCCCGCGCCGATATATGGAAACACGTAGGGGCTGCCGACGTCGAGGTCGAACAGCGCGTTCACCATCCCGCCGTATTTCTCCTCCCGCCCGCGGGCACGGGCGCCGTTGCCGCTGCTGCTGAGGTCGTTGTGACGGAAGTCGCCCTCGGCCTCGATCCGCAGGCCGTTGCCGAAGCCGTAGCCGACGCTCGCCAGGCCGGTGTAGCCCGCGTCGAAGGACCGTGGCTGGGTTGTGATTTGGCGGGTGCCGTTGAGGATGACGCTTTGATTGAACTCACGCTGCAGGAAGTTGCCGCCGCCCGCGCCGCCGATATACAGCCCGGTCACGGGCTGCGCTGCTGCCGTCCCAGGCAGCAGGGCAGGTGCGGCCAGCACGGTTGCGGCCAGCAGGATCATGCGCGTCATAGACTACTCCTCATGGGCCGCCTGGTGGGGCGGCGGCGCCCGAGCCGGCGGCCTCCCATGAGGTAACGCTGTCCCGGGGGGCAAGGCAAGCAACGCCCGGCAATAAGGCAACTTGTGGCAGCGGCGCTACAGGTGCCTGCCCAGCCGTCATTGCAAGCACGGCAGCAACGTGACGGCTCCGCAAGCGCACGGATGCCCGGAGCCTGATGCAGCGCCCAGAACGGCGGCCTGCTTCACGATCCCGCATGGCGGACGTGGCAGGCGCCTTCCGGGGCGCGATGGGTTTGCGGCTTGGCGTAAGGCGGTAACGCCTTTCCGTCCTCGGCGCCGTCCAAGGCTCGGCAGCGCCTGCGCATCCTTATGAAACAGGAAGGGCCGGCCCACACCGTGGACCGGCCCCCATGCAACGTGGCGGTATCGCCTGCTTAGCGCAGGATGATCTGCACGCGGCGGTTCTGCGGCTCACGCACGCCATCGGCGGTCGGGACCAGCGGGTTGCTCTCGCCGAAGCCCTGCACCGTGATCGCCTGGCGCGGCACGCCCTGGCGGACCAGCTCGGCAGCCACGTTCTGAGCGCGGCGGACGGACAGGCCGGCGTTGTAGCGGGCGGTGCCGGACTTGTCGGTGTAGCCGTTGACCTCGATGCGCGTCGTCTGCACGCGCTGGGTGGCCTGCGCCGCCTCAGCGATGATCTGGCGGGCACGGTCGGTCAGGTCAGCACGGTCCCAGTCGAAGAACACCAGGTAGGTGCGGGCGGTAACCCGCTCGGGCGGCGCGACCGGCGGCGGCGGCGGCGGGGCTGCGTTGAAGGCATAGCGCACGCCCACCAGCACGCTGTGGTTCAGGTCCTCGTTAGACCCGATCCGCAGCCTGGCGCGGGTCGAGGTGCCCGGCGCAAAATACTGGTACTTGAAGCTGTTGCTCTCAG
The DNA here is from genome assembly GCA_036398775.1 of Acetobacteraceae bacterium. Lineage (GTDB taxonomy): Bacteria > Pseudomonadota > Alphaproteobacteria > Acetobacterales > Acetobacteraceae > DASWOJ01. The sequence continues at coordinate 4,952 of DASWOJ010000374.1, read as the reverse complement.
CCAGGCCCATGAAGCGATACTCGGCCGTAAGGGCCAAGCCCGGAACCTGCGCGATCGGGAACGCCGCGCCGATGATTGCCTGATAGGCAAACGACCCTTGGCCCTGATTGGTGCGGAAGATCGAGTTGAAGCCGTTCGGCTGACCGACCACCGGGCCGCTGTTGACATAGAAGCGGGCATTCTGCTGCTGGTCATACATGTAGCCGACGCCCAAGCCGACATACGGGGTGATCGCCGCCGGGAAGAAGCCCAGGCCCAGCACGTTCGGGTCGAAGTCATACAGCACGTTCAGCATGCCGCCGTACTTCTTCTCGTCGCCGCCGCCATTCAGCCGGCTGCGGGCGCCGTTGAAGTTGGTGACGCCGGAGAGGCTGTTGTACTTGTTCTGGCGGTAGTCGCCCTCGACCTCCAGCCGTAGGCCATTGCCCAGGCCGTAACCGACGCTGACCACGCCGATGAAGCCGGTGTCGCTACGGATGCTCGAGTTGCCACCGATCCCGCGCAGGTTCGGAAAGAACCGGCCAGTTGCTTGCGGGTAGGCGACGCCGCTTACGCTTTCGTCCTGCAAAAAGTTGGCACCGGCGCCGGCGCCGATGTAAAGGCCATTGATCGCTTCGGCCTTGGCAGCCACAGGGGCCGCAAGGACGGTCGCGGCCAGTAGCGCGCTGCGGAGCTTCATCTGTTCTCTCCTCGTTAAAATCTGCGTATCTAGCGCATCCGGGGGCCTGCGGGACTCGTCCCCCCGCCTCTCGGTGAACGCACATTATCACCTGTTGCCGCAAGTGCGAGGGAGGGTGGGCCGATTCAGGACCGCTTGTGGCGCAAGGGCCACAACCCGCGGCGCAGAATTACCACACACCCGCGTGAGCGCGATCGTTTCGCCCTTAGACGACCTTCGCCTCGAAGGGCGGCAGCAGATCGGGCGCCTCAAACTCCACTACCCACAGGTCGGGATCCCTGCCGACCTGCCGGGCCACGTAGGCATCGGCGGCGGCCTGGTCCACCGGCGCCGGGCCGGTGGCGCGCAGCCAGGACACGTCGCCCTCGCCGGCGCGCACCTGGGACATCACGCATAGGCCGTCGCGCCCGCGCAGCACCAGCAGCACGCCGCCGGCATCCGGGTCTCCGGAACGCAGCACGGCGCCGGGCCGTCCGTCCACGTCGCCCATGCGGAGCGCCATCTGCACCCACAGCTTCGCCTTTATCCGTGGTGCAGACATTCCGCTTCCTTCATTGTCGCCGCGACACTAACCCATGCGAGGTCCCGATGCTGCGCCTGATCGTCTTTGCCGCCCTGATTTGCTGCACGGCGGCCCGGGCGGCCGACAAGGTGGGGTTTGGCCTGGATTGGCGGGCGGAGGCCGAGTACGGCGGCTACTACCAGGCCCAGGCCACCGGCATCTATGCCCGGCATGGCCTGGACGTCAGCATCCGCCAGGGCGGGCCGCAGGTGAACCAGGCGCAACTGCTGCTGGCCGGGCGGCTCGACTTCAACCTGGCGTCCAACAGCTTCCTGGCGCTGAACTTCGTGCGCGAGGACCTGCCGTTCGTGGCCGTCGCCGCGATGTTCCAGCGCGACCCGGCCGTCCTGCTGGCGCATCCGGGCGCCGGCCATGACAGCTTCGAGGCGCTGCGCGGCGCACCGATCATGATCGGCGCCGACAGCCGGGTGGGATGGTGGAACTTCCTGCGGGCGCGGTTCGGCTACACGGACGCGCAGATCAGGCCCTACACCTTCAACCTGGCGCCGTTCCTGGCGGACCATGGGGCGGTGCAGCAGGGCTATCTGGGCAGCGAGCCGTTCCTGGTGCGCGAGGCCGCGGGGTTCGATCCCGTGGTGCTGCTGCTGGCAGACGCTGGGTTCAGCGGCTATGGCAGCCTGATTACCGCCAGCACGAGGCTGGTGGAGGGCAACCCGGACCTGGTGCAGCGCTTCCTGGACGCCTCCATCGAGGGCTGGGTGTCCTACCTGCATGGCGACCCGGCGCCGGGCAACGCCCTTATCAAGAAGGACAACCCCGAGATGACCGATGCGCTGCTGGAGTATGGTCGGACGGCGCTGCGGGACCGAGGCATCCTGGAGTCCGGCGATGCGGCGCTGGGAGGGATCGGCACGATGACGGATGCGCGGTGGGCGGATTTCTTTGGGGTGATGTCCGGCCAGGGGCTGTATCCTGCCGGGCTAGATCTTCGGCGGGCCTACACGCTGCGTTTCGTGAACAAGGGCGTGGGCGTGGGGGCGAAGTAGCGGGGTAAGCCGTGCCGTTCCCTCATGGGCGCCGTCATTGCGGGCCGTTTGCGGCGGGGCGATCCAGCAGCCGCAAACGCAGCCCTGTCCTGCCTTGGATGACCGGCGCGCTGCACGCCTCGTGATGGCGGTTGGTGGGCGGGTGGATGGCGCCGCCCCGCTCCTCACGGTGCAGGATGCCAGCCGCCGGTTCCCGAACGGCACGGTGGCGCTGGACGGCGTGTCGCTCCAGGTCGGCGCCGGGGAGGTCGTGGCGCTGCTGGGGCCGTCCGGCTGCGGCAAGAGCACCCTGCTGCGGCTGATCGCCGGGCTGGACCGGCCGGACCGGGGTGCCGTCGTGTGGAGTGCGGGAACGCCCGCGCCGGGCAGCATCGGCTATGTGTTCCAGGACGCGACCTTGTTGCCCTGGGCGTCGGCGGCGGAGAACGTGCGCCTGCCGCTGCGCCTGCGCGGCCAGCCGGCGGCGCAGTCGTGGCCGCTGGTGCAGGCGGCGCTGGACCGCGTGGGGCTGGGCGGATGCGGCGGCGCCCGCCCGCGTGAGCTGTCCGGCGGGATGCGGATGCGCGTCAGCATTGCCCGCGCCCTGGTGGCCCGGCCGCGCCTGCTGCTGATGGACGAGCCGTTCGCCGCCCTGGATGAGTTCACCCGGCATGGCTTGCAGGAGGACCTGCTGGCGCTGCAACGCCAGGAGGGGTGCAGCGTGGTGTTCGTCACGCACTCGATCTACGAGGCGGCGTTCCTCGCGCGCAGGGTGGTGCTGATGTCGCCGAGGCCGGGGCGGATCGTGGGGGTGCTGGACGCGCCGCGGCTGCCGGATGCGGGCCGGCGGCTGCATCCGGACTATGCCGCCTTCGTCGCACGCATCACCGGGGCGATGGCGGACGCGCGGGCAGCGTGAGGGCGGCACAGGGCTTCCTTCTCCCCCTCCCTCCGGGAGAGGGCCGGGGTGAGGGGGTCTTCAAGCACAAGCTTCGCCCGCATGGGGCTGTGTTCGGCTTGCACGCGTGCGGGCCGCTCCGCGATCAAGGCCCCATCCCCCCGGCCCTCTCCCGGAGGGAGGGGGAGAAGGATAGAGATTTTTCTACGCAGCGGTGGACGGGAGCCGCCGCATGAAGGCAGCACCGCTCCTGTTCGGCTTGCTGGCGCTGCTGCTGTGGGAAGCCGGCGTGCGCCTCAGCGGGGTGCCGCCTTACGTGCTGCCGGGGCCGCTGGCGGTCGGGCGGGCGTTCCTGGCCGATCCCCTGCTGCTGCTGGGCGCGCTGGGGGCGACGCTGGCGGTCACCGTGACGGCGCTGCTGGCGAGCTGCGTGGTAGGGGTGGCCCTGGCCGGGCTGATGGCGGCAAGCCCGCTGCTGCGGGCGGCGGCGCTGCCCTGGGCGGTGGTGCTGCAGGTGACGCCGGTGGTGGCCATCGCGCCGCTGATCATCGTGTGGGTCGGCGATCCGTTTGCGTCGCTCGTGGTGTGCGCGACGGTGGTGGCGTTCTTCCCGGTGTTCTCCAACACCGCGGCCGGGCTGGCTTCGGCGCCGCCGGAGCTGGCGGACCTGTTCCGGCTGAACGGCGCGGGGCGGTGGCAGACGCTGCGGCTGCTGCGCCTGCCCGCCGCGGTGCCGGGGTTCCTGGCGGGGTTGCAGGTGTCGGGCGGCCTGGCGCTGGTGGGCGCCGTGGTGGCGGAGTTCGTGGCGGGGTCGGGCGGCTTCGCGTCCGGGCTGGCCTACCGCATCCTGGAGGCGGGATACCGCCTGCAGGTCCCGCGCATGTTCGCGGCGCTGGCGCTGCTGGCGGTGGCGGGGATCGTCATCAATGCTGTGCTGGGGGCGCTGGGGGCCTGGGTGATGCGGCGGCGGTGACGGGAGGCTTGAAGGAACCGCCTGGTGCCGCCAGAACAGCCGGGACAGCGCTGGAGCATGACGACGATGGCCGACCTCAGATCACTGACCCCCGCCCAGCGCGCCTATGAGGAGAAACGCGCGGCAAAAGCTGGCAAGTCGCTGGAAGCGTGGCTGGACCAGAAGGCCAAGCGCGCCGCCGAGGAAGCCAAGGCCGCCGCGCCGCCGCCGCCGCCGAAGAAGCCCGGCCTGATCTCCCGCCTGCTGGACCGCGCGCATAAACCGTTGAAGTGACGGATTTCCTGCCCCCTCTCCCTCCGGGAGAGGGCCGGGGTGAGGGGGTCTTGGCTGCGGAGCGAGGCGCTGTCTGCGCTGCTTGCGCCGCGCTTGAAGGGGCTAGGGATGGTGCTTGCCCGCCCCCTCACCCCGGTTCTCTCCCGGAGGGAAAGGGGGCAGCGAGCGTGTCGTTCTGACCTCGTGGCCCCTGGCCGTCCACGCCGATTGGAGCGTGGACCCGCGCAAGCGGTGGATGGCGCTGGCCCTGCCGGCACCGGGCGGCTGGACCGTTGAGGTCATGCCGGTCGGCGAACTGGCCACGCTCCTGTCCCGGCTGCTGGTCCGGGCGGGCGGCAGGGCGGTGGCGCTCGGCTTGGATTGCCCCATTGGCCTGCCGCGGGCCTATGCCGCGCTGCTTGGCGGCGGCGTGTCGGACTTTCCGGCGTTCCTCCGTAGCCTCACGGCGGCGTCGGACTTCTTCAGGGTGTGCGACGACCTGGACGAGGTCGCGCCGGAGCGGCCCTTCTATCCCCGGCATGGCCGGGCCGGGATGACGCGCGCCGGGTTCGCTGCCCGGCTGGGGTTGGAGGCTGCTGGAT
>DASWOJ010000373.1:0-6600 GCA_036398775.1 Acetobacteraceae bacterium | reverse complement strand
CCCTCTTCAGGGCCATCGAAGGCTGGCACAATCGCAAGCGTCTGCACTCGAGCCTCGGCTACATGACGCCAGCAAGCAAGGAAGAACTCGCCGCGGCCGCGTAGGCCGTAACCCGTGTCCACCATAACGGGGGATGGTCAGCCCACGTGCTGACCGACGGACGCCATGCTGAGCACCGCTGACCCAGATGGGCAGAGTAAGCGTGAGCCGGTCCACACGGTTGACGATGGCGGCTGACCTGTTCAGGCCGTCCTGACTGCGAGGGCGTCCTTACAGTTCCATGGCAGGAGTTCGCTGAGCCTGCTGGCGAGGTGCCCGCGGGCGAGCTGGCCGATGGCGTGGGCGAGGTAGGCCTCCGGGTCGAGGCCGTTCAGCTTGGCGGTCTCGATGAGGGTGTAGAGGGTGGCGGCGCGCTCGCCGCCCTTGTCGGACCCGACGAACAGGAAATTCTTACGGCTGATGGCAATTCCGCGCATCAGCCGCTCGGCAACATTGTTGTCGATGGCGAGCCTGCCGTCGCCGGCGTAGCGGGCCAGCGCCTCCCAGCGGCCCAAGGCATACTGTAGCGCTTTGCCCAGCACGGTCTTGCCTGACGCGCGGCGGCGCTGCGCCTCCATCCAGGTCTTCATCTCCGCCAGCAGCGGCACACTGCGCGCCTGGCGCACAGCTTTCCGCTCAGCGGCTGGCCTGCCAGTGATTTCGGCCTCGATCACATACAGCGCCTGGATGCGCCGGAGCGCCTCCGCGGCGATGGGCGACTTTGTGGCTTCGTGCACGTCGAACAGCTTGCGTCGGGCGTGCGCCCAGCAGGCGGCATGCTAGATGCGGGCGGGCTTGCCCGGCTCTGGCCGATACAGGGCGTCATAGCCGGCGAAGGCGTCGGCGTGCATGACGCCGCTGAACCCGAGTAGGTGGCAGCGCGGCCGCTCGCCTTTGCGGTCGGGCGAGTAGCAATAGAATGCGGCTGGCGCGCCAGTCCCGGCGTGGGGCCGCGGGTCCACGGCATAAACCCAGAACCGCGACAGCCGCGTTTTGCCGGTGCCGGGCGCCAGGGTGCGGATTGGCGTGTCGTCAGTAAACAGCACGGGCTGCGTCATCACCGTCGAGCCGATCAGCCGGGCCAGGGGCGCCAGCCACCAGGCGGCGCGCCCGATCCAATCGGCCAAGGTCGCGCGGTCGATCTCCACGCCTTCGCGGGCCAAGATCACCGATTGGCGGAACAGCGGCAGGCCGTCGCAGTACTTCGACACCGCCACGTGCGCGATCAGCCCCGGCCCGGGGCGGCCGCGCTCGATGGGCATGTCGGGTGCCGGGGCCTGGAACACCGCCTCGCACACGCGGCAGGCGTAGCGGGGTCGGACGTGGCGGATCACCTTGAGGCGGGCGGGAACCTTCTCCAGCACCTCGGTGACGTCCTCACCGAAGCGGGCGAGCTTGTCCCGGTCGCAGCAGCCACACACCACCTTCGGCTCGTGCAGGACGGTCTCGCGCGGGAGGTGGTCCGGCAACGGCCGGCGCACGGCCTTCTGGCGCGGCTTGGAGGGCCCGATGGGCGTCGCTGGATCAGGGATGGCGGCCTGGCGCTCGGCCTCGTTCTCCTCCAGGTCCTCCAGCCGCAGCTCAAGCTGCGTGATGTCGGCGTCCCGGCGCTCGGATGACTGGCCGTAGTGCTGGCGGCGCAGCGCCGCCAGTTGCGCCCGCATGTGCTCGATCTCGGCCGCCGCCGTGCCAAGCTGCGCCCGCATCGCGGCCAGCTCGTGCCGGAGCGCTTCGACCTCTTCCTCGGGCGTGCGGTGTGCCAGGTCCACACGGCAACCCTAGCCGATGGAGGGCGCCTGTACAACCATGAACCCAGCAGAATGGCGCTGCGGCGCTATACAGCGACCTCGGGCCGGGCCGTCCAGGCGGGCATGCGCCAGTCAATAACCCTCGGTCAGCATCGAGGCCTGGGCCGCGGTCAGCGTCACCGTGCCGCTGCCCGCCTGCGGCCACACGAACCGGGCCTTGGGCAGCTCCAGCCGCTTCGCGTATAGGCACAAGCCCTGGCCGTCCCAGTGCAGCGCCTTGACCAGGTCACCCCGGCGCCCACGGAAGATGAACAGCGCGCCGCCGTACGGGTCGAGCGACAACGCCGTCTGTACCAGGGCGGCCAGGCCGTCGAAGCCCTTGCGCATGTCGGTGAACCCGCAAGCCAAGTACACACGGTCAGCCGGAGGAAATATCATGGGGCGGCAAGCGCCGCCAGCACGCGCCGCAGCGCCGGGCCGTTCACGTCCGGCCCGACCCGCAGTCGCACCCCAGTCGGCAACTCCACCTCGATCAGGCCGGGCATCGCGGGCAGCGCGGCTGCAACGGCCACCGACGCCGCGGGCAGCTCTGGCAACGTCTCCGCCACTTGGTCATCGGTGAGTTGCGGCGCGGGCAGCGCCTCCGGCCTGATCTCCACAGTGGCAAAGCCGGTCATCGCCGCCACCAGCATCTGCTTGCGCCAGGTGTAGAGCAGCCCCGTGCCGATGCCGTGCCGGTCGGCGACCACCTGCGCCACAGCACCCGGCGCCAGCGTCTCGCGCACGATCGCCAGCTTGTCCCCGTCTCTCCACTCCCGCCGCCGCTCAGACCGGACCCGGACCTCGACGCGGTCCGGCAGAGCGCTCCTACGCGCCTCGTATGACCCCTCGTTCCCCGACATCAGCGCCGACCCCATCAAACAAGGTAGTCAGCCTGGTCAGTTCCAGACCGCGCCGGAAGGTGGGTGTCGGCTCCCGCTTACTGGGCAGACGCCGCGCGACTGTTACATCCAGCTCATGGCCGAACGGGGCCGCATCGGGTGGCAGCGGGCGACCGGGTACGGCATGCGCAATCAGGCCGAAACCGCCGTGGGGTGCTACCAGCACCTGATCGGGCCTAAGCTGCGTGCCCGCGGCCGGCCCGCTCAGCACGGCGAGGTCGCCCTCGCTGTCCAGGTACTCAACCGCATGATCCGCGCCGCCAAACCCGTCTCCGTCCGACGCTGAACCCTGCGGGTCAGAGACCCTGCTGTTTCTGCCCGGGTCCATACACGAACGCCGTTTGAACCAAGATCACCGACGTCGCCGCTTCGGCACAGCTGCAAGTACACCGTCCTTCTCGCGCACCAACGCGACTTCAGCGCGACAAGTAGACAGCGCCGTCAGGGAACATCCACCACATCAATACTGCTCGGGAGGGCTGGTCAAGGGACGCCTACAGCAACCCCCTCCGGGTAGGTTCCTTCCCAGCCCCCGCCGAGCGCCTTGTAGAGCGCCACCAAGTTGGCGCTTACGGTTGCGGTGCTGTCGGCAAGCTGCTGCTCGGCTTGCAGCACGGTGCGCTGCGCCGTCAACACCTCCAGGAAATCGGATACCCCCTGGCGGTAGCGGGACTGCGCCAGGCCCAGCGCGCGGCGGGACTGCCCGACCTGCGCGGCCAGGCGGACGTTGCGCCGCTGCTCCGCGGCGTAGGCGACCAGGGCGTTGTCCACGTCCGTGAAGGCTTGCAGCACCGCCTTCTGGTAATTGAGCATGGCTTCCTGCTGCTGCGCAGTCCGCAGCTCCACCGTGCGGCGGATACGGCGTCCGTCGAAGATCGGCACCGTCAAGCTGGGCCCGAACCCGAAGGTGCGGGCGGGCAGCCCAAGGTCCTTCAACTGCGTCGCCTGCAAGGCGAAGCTGCCGGACAAGGTGACGCGCGGGTAGAAGTCCGCCTCCGCCACGCCGATGGTGGCAGTGGCGGCATGCAACTGCGCTTCCGCTTGGCGGATGTCCGGGCGCCGCCGGGCCAACTCGGACGGCAGCCCGGCGGGCACCCGGGGCGGCACGCGGGGAACCCCCCGCGCCTCGGACAGTTCGGACTGCAAAGTGCCTGGGGGCCGGCCCAGCAGCAGGCTGATTGCGTTGATCCCCTGCGCCTCCTGCTGCTCAAGCTGCGGGATGGCGGCGGCGGTGCTGTCCACCTGGGCCTGAGCGTTGGCCACGTCCAGGTCGGTCGCCAGGCCGCCGCGGGCGCGCTCCTGCGTCAGCCGGGCGCTTTCCTGGGCGGACACCAGGTTGCTGCGGGTGATCCGCAAGGTGTCCTGCGTCCCGCGGAGCTGCATGTAGTCGCGCGCGACCTCCGCGATCGTGGATAGCAGCGACGCGCGCCGGGCCTCGCGGGAGGCTTGCAGGGAGGCATCGGCGCTTTCCACCGCCCGCCGGACCCGGCCCCACAGGTCCAGCTCCCACGAGGCGTCGAAGCCGCCCTGGAACAGGTCGAAGGCAGGGATGCCGCCAGTGGACGGAAAGCCGCCCTGGCGCCCGCCCAGGCCGTTGGCGTCCGTGGCGCCGCTGCCGCCCGACGCGCCGCCCGCGGCGCCCCCGCCGAACGCGCTGATCGCGCCCTTGCTGCTGGGCTTCTCCCGCGTGTAGGAAGCGTTGCCGTTGACCTGCGGATACTGGTCCGCCCCCGTGATGCCGCGCTGCGCCCGGCTTTGCGCCAGCCGCGCCGTGGCTGCCTGCACGTCCAGGTTCCCGGCCGCTGCCCGGTGGACCAGGCCGGTCAGCGTGGGGTCGTTGAACGACCGCCACCACTCCGGATCGACCGGCTCGACGGTCGGCATGGAGGCCTCAAGGGCGCCGGGCGTGCGCGTGTCGCTGCCGAACCAGCTTGCCGGGCTGAACAGGCTGGGCGGCGCGTAGTCGGGGCCGACGCTGCACCCGCCCAGCGCCAAGGCGGCCAGCAGCGCGGGCATCGAGAGCTTAGTGCCCACCGGCAGGCGCTCCTTTGGGCAGGTTGGGCAGGAACAGCACCAGCGGCGCCGCGGCCAGCGCGATGAACGCCAGGATGATGAATACGTCGAGGTAGCTGAGGATGATGGATTGCGTCAGCACCTGCTGGCCGATGGCGGTCAGCGACGCCGTGCCGCCATAGCCGTTGTAGGGCGTCACGTGCTCGCCCAGCCGCTCGTAATGCAGCTGCCCGCGCCACGCCAGCTGCGTGGTGACGATGGACACGCCGAAGCTGCCGCCCAGGTTTCGCATCAGGTTGATGATGGCGCTTGCGTCGGCGTTCTGCTCCGGCGGCACCCCGGTGAACTGCACCGCCGACAACGGGATGAAGATGAACGGCAGCCAGAACACCTGTAGCATCCGCGACAGCGACAGGTTGTAGAACGCCGCGTTCAGGTTGAGGGAGGACGCGTAGTTCAGCGCCCCCGCCGTCCCGAGCAGCGCCGAGAAGATCAGCCACTTCGGCTGGATCAGCCGGCCAGTCACCACGCCGGCAAGAGGCATCACGAACAGGGACACCACGCCCGCCGCCCCCAGCGTCAGCCCGGCCGTGGTCGCGTCGTAGCCCAGCAGTTGCTGCGCCAGTTGCGGCACGAGCTGCGTCGTCGAGATGATGATGAAGCCGAACACGAACATCACGACATTGCTGATCGCGAATGCCGGCACCTTGAAGAGCCGCAAGTTCATGACGGGCTGGTCGTGCAGCAGCTCCCAAACGATCAGCAGGGACAGCGACACCGCCGAGGTGATGAAGAAGAACATGATGAACGACGACGAGAAGCCATCGTCGCGCTCGAACCGGTCCAGCACGATCTGCAGGCTGCCGAAGCCCAGCGCCACCAGCAAGAAGCCGACGTAGTCGATCTTGATGCCGCGCTCGATCAGCCTTTTGCGGTCTGCCTTCAGCGTCGGGCTGTCGTAAACGAACAGCCAGGTCAGCACGAGGGACAACGTGCCAAAGGGCAGGTTGATCAGGAACACCCAGTGCCACGAGTAGCTGTCCGTCAGCCATCCGCCCAGCACGGGGCCGATGGCCGGCGCAGTGACGACGGTGAAGCCATACACCGAGAAGGCGATGGCGCGCTGCTTGGGCGTGAAGCTGTCGGCGAAGATGCTCTGCTCCGTCGGCGCTAGTCCGCCGCCGCCCATGCCCTGCAGCACCCGGAAGAACAGCATTATGCCCAAGGAGTTCGCAAAGGCGCAGGCCACCGACGAAACGGTGAATAGCGCGACGCATCCCATGTAGAAGCGCTTGCGCCCGACCACGTTGGACAACCACCCGCTGATCGGCAGGATGATCGCGTTGCTGACGAGGTAGCTGGTCAGAATGTAGGTGCTCTCGTCCTGCCCGGCCGCCAGGCTGCCCGCGATGTTCCGCAGTGCCACGTTGGCGATGGTGGTATCCAGCACCTCCATGAAGGTTGCGATGGACACGATCACGGCCAGCAGCCAGGGCGAGTTCGGCCCCGCCGCGGAGCGCGGCAGGTCGGGGTTCTCGGTCACCTCAGCGCACCGTGACGCGGGGCGAGACCGACATGCCTGGCGCCATCCGGCATTTCTGCCGCGCCTCCGCGCCGTTGTCGAAGTTGACCCGCACCGGCACGCGCTGCACCACCTTCACGAAGTTGCCCGTCGCGTTCTCCGCCGGGAGCGAGCTGAACACCTGGCCTGAGCCGCCCTGGAAGCTCGCCACGCGCCCATCCAGGTCCATGTCCGGGCAGGCATCCACGCGGACGCGGACGTACTGCCCCACCTTCATGCCGGCGAGCTGGGTTTCCTTGAAGTTGGCCGTCACCCACGTCGCGTCCTGCACGACGGC
>DASWOJ010000372.1:0-7477 GCA_036398775.1 Acetobacteraceae bacterium | reverse complement strand
GAAGGCAGCTTTTCCCTCGGCGTGGTCGGCGGTCAGGAATAGGCTGGACTGGGCTTCCCGCTCCCAATCCAATGCCGCGTCCAGCCCGGCGGCCAGCCACTGCCGGGTTAGGGCGACTGGCAACGGTGCCGCCTCCGCAAGCCGTCGCGCGCGGGCGGTGGCCGCATCCAGGGCGTTGCCGGGTTCCACCAGCTCGTCCACCAGGCCGATCTGTTCCGCACGGTTGGCGTTCATCGGGTCGCCGTAGAGGAACACCTGCCGCGCCCGGCCTTGGCCGATACGTGCAGGGAGAGTGTGCAGCAGGCCGAGGTCGGCGATCAGCCCGATCTTTCCGAATCCCGCGGCGAACCGGGCATCCTGCGCCGCCATCACCGTATCGCAGCACATGGCGAGGGACAGTCCGGCGCCGACGCACCAGCCCTCGACCGCTGCGACGATGGGCTTGCTGCCCTTCACCAGGAGCCGGACGAGCTGGTGCGTCAGGCGGAACCGTTCCCGTCCCGCCGCCAGGTCGGCGACGTCCATGCCGCTGATGTCGCCGCCGGCGCAGAAGGTGCCGCCGGCACCGGTGATGACGATGGCGCGCAGGGCCGGATCGGCCTCGATCCGCTCCAGGGCCTCGACAAGGGCGCGGCGCATCGGGATGGCCAGGGCGTTGCGCCGCTCCGGGTAGTCCAGCGTCAACACCGCTGTCAGGCCGTCACGGTGCTCGGTCAGCATGGCGCGTCGCCCAACTCGATCACCGCATCGGCGGCATAGGCGCCGCCGCCCTCGGGCATGGCAAAGACAGGGTTGAGGTCCACCGCACGCAGGCGCGGACCCGCCTGCACGGCGAACACCGACAGCCGCGCCAGCATTGCCGCGAGGGCCGCAACGTCTGCCGGAGGACGGCCACGGACCCCCAGCAGGATCGGCGCGGCGCGTATGGAGCGGATCATCCGTTCCGCCACGTCCACGCCGAAGGGGCAGCGGTGCAGCGCCACGTCCCGCAGCACCTCGACGAAGATGCCGCCCAGGCCGAACATCGCCACCGGGCCGAACACCGGGTCCTGGGTGATGCCCATAATGCACTCGACCCCGCCGCGGAGCTGCTTGGCGACCAGGATGCCCTCGACATGGGCGTCCGGCGCGGCGGCGCGGGCACGGTCCAGGATGGTGGCGAAACCAGCCCGCACCGCGGCGGCGTCCTGCACGCCGACGATGACGCCGCCGATGTCGGACTTGTGGATGATGTCCGGCGACAGGATCTTCAGCACCACTGGGTAGCCGAAGGTCTCGGCGGCAGCGACGGCCTCGTCCGACGTGGCGCAGGCGGCCTCGGGCGCGGCTGGGATGCCGGCCTGCGATAGCAGCCGCTTCGCCGCGGCCTCGTTCGGCGACGTCAACGGCAGCGCAATGGGCGGCACCGTGGGCGGCGGCTGTCCCGGCGTGGCGGCGAAGGCGTCGCCGAACCGGCCCATCGCATGGATCGCCACCACCGCGCGGGTCGGGTCCTCGAACACCGTGAACCCGTCGCCCTCGTACTCCGCGATGCGGCTGGGCGGGGCGACGACGGACAGGACCCAGAGGCGGTCCGGGTGCCGGGCCATGCTGGCGCGGAGCTGCTCGCGCAGCCGCGGGGCCATGCTGTCGGCGCCGCCGACCTGGGTGAAGAACCCGAGCAGAGAGGTGTAGCCGCCGTCCTCGATCATGCTGTCGGTGAAGGTGCCGACCAGGCTCATGTCGTTGAACGCCTGCGCCGTGCAGTCCACCGGGTTGCGCGGCGCGGCGAAGGGCAGCAGGGCCTTGAGGCGGGCCTGGGCGTCGGCGGGCATCTCCGGCAGCGGCAGGCCCAGCTTCTCGGCGGCGTCCGAGATCAGGACCCCGGCGCCGCCGCTGATGGTGATGACGCCCAGCGTGTTGCGGACGGGGTAGATGCGCCGGGTGGCGGTGGTGGCGATGTCCAGCATTTCCTCGGTGGTGCGGGCGCGGACGACGCCGAACTCCTGCAGCACGGAGTCGGTCACCGCGTCATCGCCGGCGATGCTGGCGGTGTGGCTCCGCGCGGCGTGGGCGCCGACTGCGGAGGTGCCGACCTTCATCATCACGACCGGCTTGCGCGCGGCGCGGGCGGCGGCGAGGGCATCGAGGAAGCTGCCGGATTCGCGGATGCCCTCGGCGTAGGCGGCGATCACGTCGGTTTCGGGGTCCTCGGCCAGCCAGCCGATCACGTCGCCGATGGTCACGTCGCCCTCGTTGCCGGTGGTGACGCAGATGGGCGTGCCGATGCCGCGGTTGCGGGCGGTGGCGAAGACGTGGGTGCCGTAGGCGCCGCTTTGGCTGGCGATGCCGATTCGGCCGGGCTTGGGCCAGCCGTTCTCGAACGAGGAGGAGAAGATCGGGTAGAAGCCGATGCGGGCGTTGAACAGGCCGAGGCAGTTGGGGCCGACCAGGCGCATCCCGTGGCGGCGGGCGGCGTCCATCATGCGGGATTGCTGGGCGGCGCCGGCCTCGTTCATCTCGGCGAAGCCGGCGGTGAAGACGATGGCGCTGCGTACCCCGCGGGCGCCCAGGTCGTCCACGGCCTGCACGGCCAATTCGGCGGGGACGGCGACGATGGCGGTGTCGGGTACGGTGGGCAGGTCGGCGACGCTGGCGTAGGCGGTGAGGCCCTGGATTTCGGGCCGGTTGGGATTCACGGGCAGGATCGCGCCGGCGAAGCCTTGATCGAGCATGTAGGCGATGGGGCGCCCGCCGATCCGGGTCGGGTCGTTGCTCGCGCCGAGCACGGCGACGCTGCTGGGCAGGAGCAGGCTGTCCAGGGACGAGAAGCGGCTCAAGACAGTGGTGCCTCGGCTCCCTCTCCCGGAGGGAGAGGGAGAAGACAGCCGTGCTTTATCAATGCTTGGTTCCCCGTTTTGCGGGGATCATGGTCCCCTGTCCGGCTGCCGGCAAGCAACGGGGGCGGGCATCGCTGCCCGCCCCCTGTTCACATGGGCCTGCCCGGCTAAGGCTGGGCGTCTGGCGACATCCTACGATTGCGCGTCTGGCGACACCCTACGATTGCGCGTCTGGCGACACGACCATGCACTTCGTGCGGCTGCGCTGCAGGCGTTCGCAGGCCTGGGCGGCGGCGTCGTGGGACAGGCCGGTCAGGCGGGCGCGATACAGCACGCCGCCGGGCTGGCGCACGCCGGCGACAACGGTGCGGGCATAGGCCAGCACCTCCCGCGCTTGTCCACGGGCGGACTGGGTGGCGGCGGATGCCATGCCCTCGTTGGCGAAGGCGCCGACCTGGACGGCCCAGTTGCCGGCGGCGGAGGTGACCGGCCCGGCATGGTGGGGCACGACCGGCTCTGCGTTGGCACGCGAGATCAAGCTGAAGCCCAACGGGCGGGGCGCCGGGCCGAAAGGCGCCTGCACCGCGGCATACTGGCGCGGCGGCTCCGGCGGGACCACCATCGGCGACCGCGGCGCTTGCGCGACCTGCATCGGCCGGGGCGCCGGCAAGTGGGCGGCCTGGAACGCCTGGCGCGGGGCGGCCGGCGGCACGTAGGCGGCGCGCGCCTGCACCGGGACCGGCGGCGGCGGCAGTTCCTCGGCTTCTGCGACCTGCACCGGCTGCGGACGCAGACGGATCGGTTCGGCTGGGGCGAGAGAGGCCGGGTCCACGTCGGGCTGCGGACGGAGACGTATCGGCTCGGCCGGTGCGAAGCTGGTTGGGTCGGGGGCCGGCCGCGGCTGCAAGCTGATCGGCTCAGCCGCTGCAAACGCCTGCGCCGGCGCGGTCTCACGCTGCGGGCTGAGGCGGATCGGCTCGGCGGCTGCGACGACAGGGTCGGGCGCAGCCTCACGAGGGAAGCTGAGGCGTATCGGCCCGCCCGGAACATATCCGTTGCTGGCCGCCTGCACCGGCTCGGCCGACGCCGGGCTGAGCACGGCGGCGACCGCCGTCGAGTAGGCCGGTACGGAAGCGCGGACAGGTGCCGCCACGTTGGCGTAGCGCGGGCCGTCCGGGATCGCGAGCGGCACGGCGTTCATCGCATACTGCTCACCCGGCGACGGCCGGCTCGGCGAGTCGCCGCCCAGCCTCGGCCCGATGCTGGCGACGTAGCGGCGCGTTTCAGCCGGCAGGATGCGGCTGCGGGTCAGGTAGTCGTCCAGGCGTCCCGGACCTGCGTTGTAGGCCGCCAGAAACCCCGGCGAGCCATAGATGTCATACATCTCCCGGATGTATGCGGTGCCGGCCAGGATGTTGTTGTGCGGGTCGTAGGGATCGTCGCCCAACTCGGAATATCGGGCGCGCAACTCGTCGTAGGTGCCGGGCATCACCTGCATCAGGCCCATGGCGCCTGCACCCGACGTGACCAGGGTTCCGCTGCGGCCATACAGGCGCCCGCCCGATTCCTGGCGCATCACCTCGCGAATCCAACGCTCCGGCACGTCATACTTCGTGGAGGCCTCGCTGATGTATGGACCCCAGGGATCATGCGCCGGACCCGGCGGCGTGTAGGTCCGGCCGGCACGGCTCAGGTAGGACCGGCTTTCCTGCTGCGCGCTGTATTGCGGCGTGGAAGCGCAGGCTGACAGCAGGACGACTGCGGTCACGCTGCTGAGCACTCGGATTTGGGATGTGTTGGGACGCATGAAGCGATCTCCGTGTTGGCGCAACCGCAGTGCAACCATAGGGCACGACAGCACAGAGCCATCGCCAGGTATCAACGGCTTGAAGGCCGTTGCTCAAGCGGGCGTGATGAAACCCGTGCCATCCGCGTTAGCCTAGCCTTCGTGCAATGGCAAGACTTCGTGCAACGTATGACAACTTCCGTTTGACGCCGTGTCGGCGTTGCCGCACACGCCTGCGGCACGCCGCGGTTGCCGCGGGGCAGACGATCCGGTAACGGGCCGCGGAGAATGAACGTATCCCTGCCCCTCCCCGTCCCGGCCGCGCCGGCCGACCTGGTGCTGCAATCGGACCCGTCCCACACGGCGCGGCAGCGGCTGGCGCTGCTGGACGTGGGCGCCGGGCTGCGGCTGTGGCGGCTGGCGGTCACGCTGGGGTGGTTCGACATCCGGCTGCGCTACCGCGGGTCGGTGCTGGGTCCGTTCTGGCTGACGTTGTCCACCGCCGTCATGGTGGCGGCGCTGGGGGTGCTGTATTCCACCCTGTTCAAGATGGACCTGCACGACTACCTGCCGTTCCTGGCGCTGTCGCTGGTGCTGTGGGGGTTCCTGTCGTCGCTGGTGACGGAGGCCTGCACCTGCTTCCAGCAGGCGGAGGGCATGATCCGCTCGGTCCGGCTGCCGTTCACGCTGTATGCCCTGCGGGTGATCGTGCGGAACGTGCTGGTGCTGGGGCACAACGTCGTCGTGATCCTGCTGGTTTATGCCGTATTCGATGTGTGGCCTGGCGCTGCCGCGGCGGCGGTCGTGCCGGGGCTCGCCCTGTGGCTGCTGGACGGGCTGGCCTGCTGCGTGCTGCTAGGCGCGGTCTGCGCGCGGTTCCGCGACATACCGCCCATCGTCGGCAGCGTGATGCAGATCGCGTTCTTCGTCAGCCCGATCATCTGGCGGCCGGAGATGCTGAAAGGGTCCAGCGCCGCATGGCTGCCGTGGAACCCGTTCTACACCCTGCTGGAGATCGTGCGCGCGCCGCTGCTGGGCCATGTGGCGGAGTGGCACGTCTGGGCGTCGGCGCTGGGATTCAGCGCCCTGCTGTGCGGGGTGGCGTGGCTGGGGTTCGCGCGGGTCCGCTCGCGCCTGGCGTTCTGGGTGTAGCGCGCATGGCATCGGTCCGCATCGAGGGCGTGCACGTCAGCTTCCCGATCTACCATGCGAACAGCCGCAGCCTGAAGCGCACGGTGTTCGCTGCGGCGTCGGGGCGTCTGCAGGAGGACGCCAAGCACCGGGTCGTGGTGCAGGCGCTGCGCGACGTGTCGTTCACCCTGCGCTCCGGCGACCGGCTGGGTTTGGTCGGCGGCAACGGCGCGGGCAAGACGACGCTGCTGCGGACGTTGGCCGGCATCTACGAGCCGGTGGTGGGGCGCGTCCATGTGTCCGGCAGCATCGGGGCGCTGCTGGACCCGAACCTGGGCATGAACCCGGAGCTGACGGGTCGGGAGAACATCGCGTTGCGCGGCCTGTATAACGGCATGGCGCGCCCGGCGATCCGGCGGCTGGAGGAGGACGTGCAGGAGTTCGCCGAGCTGGCCGAGTTCCTGGACCTGCCGGTGCGGTTCTACAGCAGCGGCATGGTGGTCCGGCTGGGTTTCGCCCTCGCCACCGCGATCCGTCCGGAGGTGCTGCTGATGGACGAATGGTTCCTGGCGGGCGACGCGGCGTTCATGGACAAGGCGCGGGAGCGGCTGGAGGACATGGTGCGCGGTGCGGATATCCTGGTGCTGTCGTCGCACGCGGCGAACGTCATCGAGGATTGGAGCACGCGGGTGATGTGGCTGGACCAGGGGCGGATCGTGGCGGACGGGGCGCCGGCGGAGGTGATGCGGGAGTATCTCGGCACACCGACGATGGCGTAGCGGCGCCGTGGCGCGAGGGGGCCAGTGGGTTTGGGCGCCGAAGCCGCCTCGCCCAGTTCTGCCGGATGCCGCGGAGCGCCGGGCCACCATCGCGGCGTGCGAGGCGCTGATCCGGGGCGTGCTGAAGCCTGCCCATGTGCCGGTGATTACTCCGACCGAGTTCAACTACCTGATTGACATCACTGGCGCCTATGCCGGCGGGCGCTACCGCTTCATGCGGCACTACCGGTCGGGATTCGCGGACACCTTGGGGCAGGAGTTCGACGCACCCTTTGCACGGATAGACCGCATCCGGCGAGACAACTTCGACGTCCACTGGATGCGTCATACCGGCTAGTGGTGGCCGCTGCACCGGGGACTGACGCTGGCGGAAGCGTTGCAGAGAATCACGATTGATGACGTGTTCCGGCCCTGGGAGGCGTGCATTGAACCGAGGTGGACCTGCGGGCGCCCGCACACGAAATGGTCAAAGGCACGGCCCTTGGTGGGCAGGTGGCAAGCATACACGGGCCGCACGATAGCAAGCACTGGCACTCCTCCCCTTGCACCTAGTGGTAAGCCGCCTGACATGGGAACTATGAGTGAACGTCTTGCCAAGTTGGAAGGCGCTTTTGATTGGATCAAAGTCACAGTAGCTTTGATCGGCGCTGTGCTAATCGGTGGCATTGCGTTCGTTGGTGTCCAGATTACTAGAGTGGACGGCAGGGTGTCGGCTTTGTCGGAGAAGGTTGACGCCTTGCCTGACCAAGTGAACGCTAATTTGCGCGACCTGACCAACGCCCTCTCCCAAGCTATTTAGCATCCAAGCAGGTGCCGCCTCAGGTGATTCTAATGCCCGCGCCGCAACCAACTCAGGCGAATCCACTCTAGCCCCTTGCTATTCTGCCTCTGCCACCCTCCCAGTCGGACATGATGATTCTAAGAAGAAGTTTACAGCTTGGCAGCTATCGCCCCCAGCAACC